>NZ_JBFBDW010000074.1:0-34826 GCF_040683455.1 Kitasatospora sp. NPDC093679 | reverse complement strand
TCGGCGTGCCGGCCGGAAGTCCTCGTACTGGACGTACTCGGACTTCCGTCCGGTGCGGCGAGAGTGCGTGCCGGGCGTCGCGACGGGGCGAAGGTCGCCTGACGCGGCACCAGGACGGCGGTGGTGCCCGCCCGGACGTGGTCGCGGGCCCCGGGTGCGCCGTTGCGCTCCCGGGGCCCGCGGTCTCAGGCCGTCACTTCTGCTTGCGCAGCTCGCGGACGGCGTCCTCCAGGCGGCGGCCGTAGTCGGCGTCGGCCTTGCGGAAGTTCTCGATCGCCCGCTCGACGATGTCGTCGCGGTCGGCCGAGACCTTGGCGATGAAGCCGGAGAGGTTCTCGATCAGGCGCTGCTTCGCGCCGTCGTCCATCAGCCGGTAGAGGTTGCCGGCCTGCACGAAGTCGTCGTCCTCGGCGTGCGAGGGGGCCTCGTGGTTGCCGGTGGTGCCGGTGACCGGGACGGCGGACCAGAGCGGGCGGCCGGTCTGGACGGGGCCGCCGAAGCTGTTGGGCTCGTAGTTCTTCTGCCGGCCGTGGCGGCCGTCGTAGAGGTGGCCGTCGCGGCCGTTGGTGCGGGCCTCGGTGGCGTGCGGGCGGTTCACCGGCAGGTGGTCGGCGTTGATGCCGACGCGGTAGCGGTGGGCGTCCGCGTAGGCGAACAGGCGGCCCTGCAGCATCTTGTCGGGGGACGGGCCGATGCCGGGCACGAAGTGCGCCGGGGAGAAGACCGACTGCTCGACCTCGGCGAAGACGTTGTCGGGGTTGCGGTTGAGCTCCAGCGTGCCGAACTCGACGAGCGGGTAGTCGGCGTGCGGCCAGACCTTGGTCAGGTCGAACGGGTTGAAGCGGTAGGTCGCGGCGTCGGCCGCGGGCATGATCTGCACGCTGACCGTCCAGGTCGGGAACTCGCCCCGCTCGATGGCCTCGCGCAGGTCGCGCTGGTGGCTGTCGGGGTCCTCGCCGGCGAGCTTGTTGGCCTCGGCCTGGGTGAGGTTCTTGATGCCCTGGTCGGTCTTGAAGTGGTACTTCACCCAGAAGTGCTCGCCGGCCTCGTTCTGCCACTGGTAGGTGTGCGAGCCGAAGCCGTCGAGGTGGCGGTAGCTGGCGGGGATGCCGCGGTCGCCGAAGAGCCAGGTCACCTGGTGGGTGGACTCGGGCGACAGGCCCCAGAAGTCCCAGACGTTGTCCGCCTCCTGGGAGCCGCTGTACGGGTCGCGCTTCTGGGTGTGGATGAAGTCGGGGAACTTGATGGCGTCCTTGATGAAGAACACCGGGGTGTTGTTGCCGACCAGGTCGTAGTTGCCCTGCTCGGTGTAGAACTTCAGCGCGAAGCCGCGCGGGTCGCGCACCGCGTCCGCCGCGCCGAGGTTGCCGGCCACCGTGGAGAACCGGAGGAAGGTCTCGGTCTGCTTGCCGACCTCGGAGAGGAATGCCGCCCGGGTCCAGGGCGTGACGTCGGCGGTCACGGTGAAGGTGCCGTAGGCGCCGGCCCCGCGGGCGTGCACCACGCGCTCCGGGATGCGCTCGCGGTTGAAGTGGGCGAGCTTCTCGAACAGCAGCTGGTCCTGGATGAGAGCCGGACCGCCGGGGCCGGCCGTCTCGGTGTTCTGGTCGTCGGCCACCGGAGCACCGGACTCCGTGGTGAGGGTGGGCCGCAGCTCGTCCTGGGTGGTCATGGGGAGGGTCCTTCGGTCGTCCGGTCGTATCGGAGCCGATCCTAACTTGGACTCAGTCCAAGTCAACACTGGAACCAATTCGAGAACGTGACTTACTCTGGGTCCATGAGCGACCTGCTGGAACGACTCCGAGGACGCGGCTGGCGACTGACCTCGCAGCGCCGCGCGGTCGCGGAGGTGCTCGAAGGCGACCACGTCCACCTCACGGCGGACGAGGTGCACGCCCGCGCCGTGGCGAGACTCCCGGAGATCTCCAGGGCCACCGTGTACAACGCGCTAGGCGAGCTGGTCTCGCTCGGCGAGATCCTGGAGGTCTCCACCGACGGCCGCGCCAAGCGGTACGACCCCAATGCGCACCGGGCCCACCAGCACCTGGTCTGTTCCGGCTGCGGCACCGTGCGCGACGTCCACCCGGAGGGCGACCCGATGGCCGCCCTCCCCTCCGCGGAACGCTTCGGCTTCACCCTGACCGGCGCCGAGATCACCTACCGCGGGCTCTGTCCGGACTGCTCGCCCGGCTGACCCCGCCGCGCGCCCCGCGCGTCCTACGCGCTCAGCTCCGCGCTCAGCGCGCCGAGCAGCCGCGCCGCCCGCTCCGCCACCTCGGCCGGGCCGGACTCCGCGGCCCGCCGGCACCAGTTCTCCGCCTGCACCGGCTCGCCGCGCCGCAGCGCCAGCAGCGCGAGGCGCAGCGCCGCCCGCCCGTGCCCCGCGTCGGCGGCCCGGGTGTACCAGAGCACGGCCTCGCTCTCGCCGTCGTGACGGGCCAGCAGCAGGCCGAGGTTGAACGCGGCACTGCGGCTGCCGGCCTCGGCGGCCCGCCGGTACCAGTGCTCGGCGGTCTGCAGTTCGCCGCGCTCGGCGGCGCGCACGCCCATCCGCACCTGCGCCCTGCGGTGGTCGGCCTCGGCCGCCACCGTGTACCAGTGCTCGACCTCCGCGTCGGCGTCGCCGCGGCGCTCCAGCACCGCGGCCAGCCGGAAGGCGCCCTCGGCGGAGCCGCCGGCCGCGGCCTGCCGGTAGCGCTCCAGCGCACCGGCGGCGTTGCCGCGCTGCTCGTGGACGACGGCGAGCTGCAGGGCGGCCTCGCCGTGCCCCTCGGCGGCCGCCCGGGCGTACCACTCGTGGGCCTGCGGGAGTTCGCCGCGGCCGGCGTGCAGCACGCCGAGGTTGAAGGCGCCGTCGACGCTGCCGGCCTCGGCGGCCTTGGAGAACCACGGCTCGGCGCCGGACTCGTCGCCGCGCTGCAGCAGCACCACGGCCAGCGCGTTGCAGGCCTCCCGGTGGCCGGCGTACGCGGCCTTGCGGTACCACTGCTCGGCCTGGGTCCCGCGGCCCGTTCCGGCGCAGAGCAGGCCGAGGTTGAAGGCGCCGTTGTGGTCGCCGGCGTCCAGCGCGGCGCGGTACCAGCGCTCCGCCTCGGCGGCCTCGCCGCGGCCGGCGTGCAGCGCGCCGAGGGCGTTGGCGGCGTTGCCGTCGCCGGCCTCGGCGGCCTCCTGCCACCACTCGGCGGCGGCCGCGAGGTCGCCCGCGTCACGCAGCAGGAAGCCGAGCGCGCAGGCCGCCCGGGGCTCGCCGTTCTGCGCGGACTGCCGGTACCAGCGGGCCGCCTCGTCGAGTTCGCGGCGCTCCTCCAGCAGCACGCCGAGCCGCAGCGCCGCGCGGGCGTGGCTGCGCGCGGCGGCGGTGCGGTACCAGGTCTCGGCTGTCTCCTTGTCGCCGGCCGCCTCGCGCATCCGGGCGAGCCGGTAGGCGGCCTCGCGGTGGCCGGCGTCGGCGGACACCTTGAACCAGCGCTCGGCGCGGACGTCGCGCCGGTGCTCCATCAGGTCGCCCAGGGCGTAGGCCCCGAGCGGGTGGCCGTGTTCGGCGGCGAAGTGCAGCCAGTACTCGGCGGCCTCCTCCTCGCCCTGGTCGCGGAGCTGGAGGCCGAGCGCGTGCGCGGCGGGCGCGGAGCCGGCGACGGCGGCCTGCCGCCACCACTGGGCGGCCTCGGCGCGGTGGCCGCGCTGGTGCAGCAGCACGCCGAGGTTGTTGGCGGCGGCCCGCAGCCCGGCCGCGGCGGCGGCGCGGAGGTACGGCTCGGCGTCCTCCAGGTCGCCGCGGCGCAGCAGCATCGCGCCGAGCTGGCTGGCGGCGCCGGGGTCTCCGGCGTCCGCGGCGGAGCGGTGCCGGCTCTCCAGGGCGGCCTGTTCGCGGGCGGCGAGGGCGGTCTCGAAGCTGGCGGCGTCCTCCGGTTCGGCGGCGGGCTCGTCGTCCGCGGCGGCCGGGTAGCGGCCGACGGCGTCGACGAGCTGCTGGGCGGAGATCCGGACGAGGCTCTCGGGGCCGTAGCTGCGCTGGGCCGGCAGGCCCTGCTGGGTGTCCTCGGCGGACTGCGCCCAGGCGTCGGTGTCGGCCTCGGCGTGCGTCTGCGCCGCGGCGGCCGGTACGGACCTCGCCCCCGTGTCGTTCCTACCGATCAGCTTCATGCCGGCTCCCGCTCCCCCAGAGTGCTGCGGCATCCGCCGGGGGCGCCGTGTCGGCGGCCGCCGCCCCCTGCCGGCCCGAAAGGGTGTCGGTCCGATAAGGAGTCAACAGCCGTTCGGCTTCCCCCATGTGGTCCATCGTCGCATCACCCGGAACCCGCGTACACCTGCCCCGGACCACGTCTGGACGGAGCGGGCCGAAGCTTGCGGGAGTGCTCCAGCGCTTTGTCGATTTCCCGACATCGGGCCGCACAAACCCCGGCAGCGACGACGGGGCCGGGGCGGCCGAATCGATACTACCGGAGCCGACCCCCTCTTGATCGGAAAACGACAGGGCCCGGAGGGCCAGATTGATCTGGCGGCCTCCGGGCCCTGATCTTCAGTAGCGGGGACAGGATTTGAACCTGCGACCTCTGGGTTATGAGCCCAGCGAGCTACCGAGCTGCTCCACCCCGCGTCGGTGAGAAAACCATAGCACGGACGCAGGGTGGACCAACAAATCGGTTCTCGCAGCTCAGGGGGTGGCGGAGGGCGACGCCGAGGCCGACGGCGACGCGGAGGGCGCCGGGCTCGCCGGGCCGCTGCCCGGCTGCGCCTTGGCGGCCCGGTCCAGCGCCTCCTGGAGCGCCTTCTGCGCCTGTCCGTACGACGCCCAGTCGCCGTTCTTCAGCGCGGTCTGACCGTCGGTGAAGGCCTTCTGGGCGTCCTGCAGCGCCTTCTGCAGGTCCGGGTTCGCGCCCGTGCCGGGTGTGGTGGGAGTGGGCGTGGTCGGTGTGGCGGGGGCGGTCGGTGCGGTCGTCGCGCTGCCGGACGCGCCGGGCAGCACGGCGGCGAGCGCCTTGGCCAGGTTGTCCTCCAGTGCCACCTTGTCGCCGTAGACCGCCAGCACCTTCTGCAGCACCGGCGCCTTGGCGCCGCGGCCCAGCAGGTAGACCGGCTCGATGTTGAGCAGGCCGCCGCCGACCGGCAGGGTCAGCAGGTTGCCGTACTCGATGTCGGAGTCGCTGCCGGTCTTCAGCAGGGTGAGCTGGTTGGCCACCGCCTTCTCGGAGTTGAACTTCGCCTGGGTCAGCTTGGGCCCGAGCGCGCCCGATCCGGCCGGGATCTTGAGCACGCGGATCTTGCCGTACTCCGGACCGGGGTCCGCACCGACGGCCATGAACGCCGCCAGGTTGTCGCGGCCGCCCGGCACGAAGCTGCTGGACAGCGAGAAGCTGGCCGACGGGGCGCCGGGCATCTTCAGCGTCAGGTAGTACGGCGGCTGGACCTCACCGGTGTTGGTGGTGGGGTCCAGCGGCACCTGCCAGATGTCCGTGCCGTTGAAGAACGCGTCGGCGTCGGTCATGTGGTACTGGCCGAGCAGGTCGCGCTGCACCTTGAAGAGGTCCTGCGGGTAGCGCAGGTGCGGCATCAGCGCGGCCGGGATCGCCGAGCGGGCCTTGACCGTGCCGGGGAAGGCCTTCATCCAGGTCTTCAGCACCGGGTCGTTCTCGTCCCACTGGTACAGCGTCACGTCGCCGGTGTACGCGTCGACCGTGGCCTTCACCGAGTTGCGGATGTAGTTGACCGTGTTGACGGCGGTCAGGGTGCGGCCGCGCTGGTCGGTCAGCGAGTCCTTGGTCGACTCGCCCAGGGCCGTCTTGGAGGAGAACGGGTAGCCGTCCGAGGTGGTGTAGCCGTCCAGCACCCAGACCAGCTTGCCGTCCTGCACCACCGGGTACGGGTCGGCGTCGATCGACAGCCAGGGCGCGACCTTCTCCACCCGCTCCTTGGGCGTGCGGTCGTAGATCACCCGGGCGCCGTCGGTGATCGCCCCCGAGTAGAGGATCTGCGGCTCGGAGAACTTCATCGCGTACGCGGCCCGGGTCAGCGGGTTGTCCAGCGAGACGCCGCTGCCGCCGTCGTAGGTGAAGGTCTGGTCGGCGCCGCTCTCGGAGGTGTAGTCGATCTCCTGGTTGCTGCCGCCGACGATGGAGTACGTCCGGGTCTTCTCGCCGTAGTACACCCGCTGGCGGTAGTCGCCGAAGGTGCCGTCGGTGGGCAGGCCGGACTGGGTGTAGACCGGGTTGCCGTTGCCGTCGACCTGGTTGCCCTTGGCGGCGACGACGCCGTAGCCGTGGGTGTACTTGAAGTGGTCGTTGATCCAGTTCCGCTGCTGGACACCGCTCAGGTCCAGCTCGCGGACACCGAGCACGGTGTCCTGGTTGCCGTACCGGTCGACGTCCAGCGTCCGCGGGAAGGCGTAGTACTTGCGCAGCGCCTCGTTCTGCTGGAACGTCGGCGCGACCACGTTCGGGTCGAGCAGGCGGATGTCCGCGATCGTCTGCGCGTCCGGCGCGGCGGCGCCCGCCTTGGCGGCGTCCTTCGGGTCGTACTGCCGGGTCTCGGTGTCCGCGATGCCGTAGGCCTTGCGGGTCGCGTCGATGTTCTTCTGGATGTACGGCGTCTCCTTGGCCTGCTCGTTCGGCTTGACCTGGAACTGCTGCACGATCGCCGGGTACACCCCGCCGATCAGCACCGCGGAGAGCGCCATCAGCCCGAAGCCGATCAGCGCCGGCGCCCAGGTGCGGCGGATCGGCGTCAGGAAGAAGAGCAGCGCGCAGATGACGGCGACGAAGAACAGGATGGTCTTGGCCGGCAGGAAGGCGTTGGCGTCCACGTAGCGCAGGCCCGTCCAGCCGTCCACGCCCTTGTACGCGCCGGACTTGACCGCCAGGCCGTACCGGTCCAGCCAGTAGGCGACGGCCTTCAGCAGCACGAACACGCCCAGCAGCACCGCGAGGTGGCCCTGCGCGCCGCGGCTGGCCCGGCGGCCCGGGCCCTGCAGGCGCAGGCCGCCGTACAGGTAGTGCACCAGCACGGAGGCCATCAGCGAGACGATCACCGCGCTGAACGCGAAGCCCAGCAGGAACTCGTACCAGGGCAGGTCGAAGGCGTAGAAGGCGACGTCCCGGTGGAACTGGGGGTCCTTCACCCCGAACGGCGTCCGGTTGGTCCACAGCAGCCAGGTGCGCCACTGCCCGGAGGCCGCGGCACCGGCGACCAGGCCGACCAGCAGCGCGATCGCGACCAGCAGCCACTTCTTGTACGGCGCCACGCCCGCCCGGTAGCGGTCCAGGCTCTGCTGCTCGACCGACATCGCGGCCATCGGCGGCCGCAGCCGGTGCGCCAGCCAGACGTTGGCTCCGACCACCACGGCCATCAGCAGGCCGAAGACGGCGAACAGCCCGGCCTTCGTCCGCAGCTGGGTGGTGAAGACCGTGGCGTAGTCGACCGATTTGAACCACAGCCAGTCCGTCCAGAAGCCGGACACCAGCGCGAACAGCAGGAACAGCACGGCGAGCACGCCCGCCGTCAGCAGCAGGACCCTGGTGCGCCGCGAGGGCGGGCCGACTCTGGCACGGAAGCCCGGCTCCGGGCGGTCCGGCATCTGGAAAACCAAGGTGGCACCTCTGCTGTGTCGTGAACGTGGTCGGATCGGTCCCCTGTGCAACTTAGACCGTCTTCACCTGAGTTCCCGCCGGGCCGCCCGCCGGCCCTCCCGAGACCCGACCGTTACCGGGTCCGGCGGGGCCTGGGGGCGCCGCGGACGTGTGAGGATTGGGGCATGTCCGATGCACCCCTCACGCCCGCCGACGGCCTGCCGCCGGCCGCGTCCCCGCTGACCCGCGCCGCCCTGGAGATCGACGAGTACGCGGCCACCCTCGGTTGGGACCTCCCCGCCCGGCTGTTCGCGCTGGTCGACACCGCCGCGCTGCGCAAGGCCGACCCGAAGCTGGCCCGCCAGCTCGGCCTGGCCGCCGACGAGGCCACCGGGCTGACCCCGGTCGAGCAGGACGAGCTGCCGGCCGGCGCCGAGCTGGACAAGTTCCTCGGCACCATCGCCTGGCCGGACCAGGTGGTCGGCTGCGCGCTGGTGGTCGAGCGGCTGATGCTGCCCCCCGGCGCCGAGCAGTCCCGTCCGAAGAACGCCACCGAGAAGGAGCTCGCCGACTGGGTGGCGAACCACCCGCAGCGGCAGGAGGTCCGGATCACCGCCGCGGTGCTGCGCGACGGCTCGCGGGAGATCGCCCTGCGGCTGCGCGAGAAGGACGTCGCCCGCGAGGTGCTGACCGGCCCCGACCTGGTGCCGGGGCTCACCGAGGCCCTGCTGGCCACCTTCTCCTGAGCCGGGCCGGCCGGGGCGCCCGCGGGGTGCCCCGGCCCGTTCCCGCGGCTCCTACTTCGGGCAGGACGGCAGCGCCGAGGTGTTGCCGGAGCGGATCTGGTCCAGCGCCTTCAGCGCACCGCCGAGGCTGTCCACCTTGACCAGGGTCAGGCCGTCCGGGGTGCCCTTGACCGCCTCGGAGCAGTTCTCGGCCGGCGTCATGAAGTACTCGGCGCCCTTGTCCCGGGCCGCGATCAGCTTCATCTGGATGCCGCCGATCGGGCCGACCTCGCCCTCGTCGCTGATGGTGCCGGTGCCGGCGACGAACTTGCCGCCGGTCAGGTCACCGGGCGTCAGCTTGTCCACGATGCCGAGCGAGAACATCAGGCCGGCGCTGGGGCCGCCGACGTCCTGCAGGCCGATGTCGATGGTGAACGGGTAGGTGTGGTCGTTGCCCGGCAGGATGCCGACGATGGCCCGGCCGTCGGAGGCCTTGCCGGTGGTGACGGCGACCTTCTTCTCGGCCGCCTTGTCGGTCGCCGCGCCGTTCGTCCCCGTCGCGCCGTTCGTCCCCGTCGCGCCGCCCGCGGCCGCGGTGTGCGGGACGACCGTGAACTCCACCGTCTCGCCCGGCTTGTGCTTGGTGACCAGCGCGGCCACCTGCTCCTTGGCGGTCACCGGGGTGCCGTCCACCGCGACGATCCGGTCGCCCGCGTGCAGCTTGCCCTCGGAGGGCCCGCCGGCCACCACCGAGGAGACCACGATCTGCGTGCCGACCGGGATGCCGAGCTGCTTGAGCGCCGCCGTCTTGGCGCTGTCCTCGGAGGAGGCGAACTGCTCGGCGTTCTCCTGCTGGGCCTCCTTGTCGGTCTGGCCCTTCGGGTAGACGTTGTCGTGCGGCACGACGAGGACGTCCTTGCGCAGCCAGCCGATCACAGCCGAGACCAGGCTCGGCTCGTACTTGGCGCCGGTGACCTGCACCGTCGTCATGTTGAGGTGCCCGCTCGTCGGGTACGTCTCGTGGCCGCTGATCGCGATCACCGGGACGGAGCCGCCCGACTTCTTCTCCTGCTCACCGAGCGTGTTGTAGGTCGGGCCCGGGCTCATCTCGGTGTACGGCACCCGCATCAGCACGGAGGCGCACAGCAGGCCTATGAGCATCAGGGTGGCGGCGAGCATCGTCGCGGAGCGGCGTGGCATGGATCGACAGTACGGGAAGGCGGCGGCGGGGCGCTGCCCGGCCCGGGGCCTCAGCGGCGGGGGCCGTCGCCGGAACCGACGGTGGAGCGCTCCATGGCGGCGCGGAACCGCTCGTGCTCGGCGAGCGAGGCCGGATCACCGGTGGCGCGGGGGGTGCGGGCCGCCCAGCCCGCCCAGACCATGGCGGCCAGTGCGGCAGCGACGGGGATGATCAACCAGGCGAGCGCAGCCATGTCCGTACTCCCAGCTCGTCGTGTCTATCAGCAGATTAACCGTCCGCGCAGACAACGGCGTCGGGGGGCACCGGGTTACGGCCGCGGGGCGTCCGCGGCAGGGTCGTGGCACACCCGTGACGGGGCCGCCGCGGGGCCGGGACAGCGGGCCGGGAGGGCGCCGCGGGGCCGCCGCGCACCGGGGCGGGTGCCTTCGGGCGGCCCCGGCGGGCAGTGGGGCGAACGGGGGACGGCGGGGTCAGCAGGTGCCCGCGCCGACCCACTCCTCCTCGCCGTCGCTGAAGACCTGGTGCTTCCAGATCGGCACCTGGTGCTTGAGGTCGTCGATCAGGCGGCGGGCCGCCTCGAAGGCCTCGCCGCGGTGCGCGCAGGAGACGGCGACGATGACGGCCTTGTCGGTGATCTCCAGCCGGCCGACCCGGTGCACCGCGGCCAGCGCCTTCACCGGGAAGTCCGCGACGATCTTCTCGGCGATCCGGCGCATCTCGTGCTCGGCCGTCGGGTGGGCGCTGTACTCCAGCGCGGAGACGGACTTGCCGCCGTCGTGGTCGCGGACCGTCCCCACGAAGACCGTGGTGCCGCCGGCCGCGTCGTCGCCGACCGCCTCGTACACCTCGTCCAGCGACAGCGGGGTGTCGCGGATGGCGAGCAGGCGGATCGGGTCGTGGTTCTCGGACATGGTCACCATGATTCCCCATGAGGGATGCCGCCCGGCAAGGGCTTCCGCATCACGATTGGAGCATTCCGCAGAGCGGAACGCCGGAGCAGGGTCGGGCAGGGCGGCGACGGCTCAGAACCGCCGCCGCTTGCGGGCCCGGCGGACCAGGGCGGCGGTGCCGACCAGCGCGACGGTGGCGCCGGCCGCGCCCAGGCTGGTCGCCGCCTCCTTGCCGCCGAGCCGGCGGCCGGCCACCGCGTGCTTGCCGGAGACCTGGGCGAGCAGCTCGGCGAGCACCTCCTCGTTGCTGTGCTCGGGGCGCCAGCCCGCCTCGTGCAGCCGGCTGCCGGAGACCACCCACGGGTACATGGTGTAGGCGAGGTCGCCGGCCGGGGCCGGGGTCAGGCCGAGCCGGTGCAGCCGGGCCGCGGTGCCGAGGGCGAGCGAGGCCGGCAGCTCCATGCGACGGATGCCGGAGAGCTCCTCGACGTCCTCCTGCTCCAGCCAGCCGTCGGAGCCGACGGTGACCTCGCCCTCGACCAGGCCGAGCGCCGCGTACTCCAGCGCCGAGGCGAGGTCGTCGACGTGGCAGAACTGCCAGCACGGCCGCGAGCCGGCCACCACCAGCAGCCGCGGCGCCTCGAAGTGCCGGGTCAGCACGGTGTCGATGCCCGGGCCGACCACCACCGCCGGGCGGAGCACGGTGATCTGCAGGCCCGGGTGGGCGCGCGGGGCGCGCCGGGCGAGCCGTTCGATCTCCAGCAGGTCGCCGACCAGCGTGGCCTCCTCGGTGGCCCGCAGCTCGGAGTCCTCGGCGAGCGGCACCTCGTTGTCCGGCAGCGCGCCGTAGACCATCGCCGAGGTGCAGAGCACCACCCGGGAGACGCCGGCCGCCGCGGCGGCGGTCACCACGGTCTGCGCGCCCCGCACGTTGTACGCGCTCCGGGCCCGCGGGTCGGTCTCCATGCCGAGGTCCATGGCCAGGTGGACGACCACGTCGACGCCGGCCAGCCGCTCCGCCACCGCCGGGTCGCGGACGTCCAGGATCCGCCACTGCACACCGGGCACCTCGCCGCGGCGGTCGTCGATCGCGAGCACCCGGCGGACCCCCGGGGAGTCGACCAGCCGGGCCGCGACCCGCTCGCCGAGCACGCCGGCCGCCCCGGTGACGGCCACGGTCAGCGGCCTGCCGCCGTAGGCTGGAGACGGCGAAGCCGCGGTGGCCGCGCTGTCGTCCTCACCTCCGGTCAGCCCAGAGCGAACGTCCGAAGGCGGGGAACTCACCGGCCATCCTCCACGGTTAGCTTATGTGCGTACGTACGAGTGTCACGTACCGTCCATCCTGCCCGAGGCAAGGGCCCGGCGGGCGCACCCGGCGCCATCGGGCCGCGAGACCATGGACACGTCCCGCCTCCGCGGGCACACGAATTCCCCGCCACAACCCGCGTGACGGCCGAGCAGATCTGAGGACCCCGTGAGCGACCTCCCCTTCGGATTCTCCGTCCCGCCCGAGGAGCCCGAGGACGGCAAGGGCAAGCAGGACGACCAGGGCGACGCCGCCGCCGAGGGCGGGGGCGGCCAGGACGAGACCCCGCAGCAGCCCTTCGGCTTCGGCGCGGGCAACCCGCTCGGCGCGCTGTTCGGCATGGGCGGCGCCGGCGGCGACAACCCCTTCGGCGCGATGATGGGCAACCTCAACCCCAACGACCTCGGCGCGGCGTTCCAGCAGCTCGGCCAGATGCTGTCCTTCGACGGCGGCCCGGTGAACTGGGAGCTGGCGCAGAACATCGCCCGGCAGACGGTCGTCGCCGAGCCCGCCGAGGGCCGCAGCAAGGACCGCTCGGTCGGTGCGGCCGAGCGCACCGCGGTCGTCGAGGCCGTCCGCCTCGCCGAGCTGTGGCTGGACGCGGCCACCGAGTTCCCGTCCGGCTCGACCACCGCCGTGGCGTGGAGCCGCGCCGAGTGGATCGAGGCGACCCTGCCGGTCTGGAAGGACCTGGTCGACCCGGTCGCCGAGCGGGTCGGCAACGCCATGGGCGGCGTGCTGCCGCCGGAGATGCAGGCCATGGCCGGCCCGCTGATGGGCGTGATGCGCTCGATGGGCGGCGCCATGTTCGGCACCCAGATCGGGCAGGCGCTCGGCGCGCTCGCCGCCGAGGTGGTCGGCTCGACCGACGTCGGCCTGCCGCTCGCCCCGTCCGGCAAGGCCGCGCTGCTGCCGCAGAACATCGCCGAGTTCGGCGAGGGCCTGAGCGTGCCCGCCGACGAGGTGCGGCTCTACCTCGCCCTGCGCGAGGCCGCCCACCAGCGCCTCTTCGCCCACGTGCCGTGGCTGCGGGCGCACCTGTTCGGCGCGGTCGAGGCGTACGCGCGCGGCATCAAGGTCGACACCTCGCGGATGGAGGAGCTGGTCGGCCAGCTCGACCCGACCAACCCGGAGGCCCTCCAGGAGGCGCTGGCCGGCGGTCTGCTGCAGCCCGAGGACACCCCCGAGCAGAAGGCCGCCCTGGCCCGGCTGGAGACGGCGCTCGCGCTGGTCGAGGGCTGGGTGGACGCGGTCGTGCACGCCGCGGCCCAGCCGCACCTGCCGCAGGCCGCGGCGCTCCGCGAGACGCTGCGCCGGCGCCGCGCCACCGGCGGCCCGGCCGAGCAGACCTTCGCCACCCTGGTCGGGCTGGAGCTGCGCCCGCGCCGGCTGCGGGACGCTTCCCGGCTGTGGGCCTCGCTCGCCGACGCCCGCGGCATCGAGGGCCGCGACGCCCTCTGGGAGCACCCGGACATGCTGCCGACCGCCGCAGACCTGGACGATCCGGACGGCTTCGTGCACCGCGCCGAGGAGGGCGGCATCGACTTCGACGCCCTCGACAAACTGCTCGGCGACGCCGCCCGCGGCGAGGACAAGCCCGGCACCGGTGACACCGAGCGCGCCGAGGGCACCGAGGGCACCGACGAGGAGAAGGACAACGGCAAGTGAGCGACGCCCTGCACCAGGACGCCGTCCGCACCCTCCAGGACTGGAAGTCCGCCGACCCCGGCCAGGACCAGCTGCGGCTCGACTACCTCGACCACCTGGCCGGCCACCCCGACGGGCTGATGCGGGCCTGCCTGCCCGCCCACATCACCGCCAGCGCGGTGGTGGTGGACCCGGCCGCCGGCCGGGTGCTGCTGACGCTCCACCCGAAGGTCGGCCGCTGGCTGCAGATGGGCGGCCACTGCGAGCCCGGGGACGACACGCTCGCTGGCGCCGCGTTGCGCGAGGCCACCGAGGAGTCCGGCATCGCCGGCCTGTCCCTGCTCACCGGCGTCGACGGCCGGCCGGTGCCGGTGAAGCTCGACCGCCACCAGGTGCGCTGCGCCGGCAAGGACCGCCCGGAGAACACCCACCTCGACGTGCAGTACGTGGCCGTCGCCCCGCCCGGGGCGCAGGAGCTGATCAGCGAGGAGTCGCTGGACCTGCGCTGGTTCGGCTTCGACGGGCTGCCCGAGCTCACCGACGGCTCGGTGCGCACCCTGGTCGGGATCGCCCGCGCCCTGGTCTGACCCGCTCCGCACACGAAGGCCCGCCCCCGCGCCCGACGGCGCACCGGGGGCGTGCCTTCGTCCCTGCCGCCGCGACGTCAGCCGCGCGGCACCCGCTGCGGCGGCAGCAGCTCGCTGGGCTGCACGATCACGAAGCCGCTGCCGGTGAAGGCCAGCTCCCAGCCCTCCGTCGCGGTGCCGCGCCGGCGCCAGGCCTCGGTGTTGGTGCTCTGCGCCTGCAGCTGCACCTCCAGGCCGGAGGACCAGCCGACCACCGCGTCGGCGTCGCCGTAGACGTAGCGGCCGGGCTCGACCGGCATCACCAGCGGTCGGCCGGAGGTCATCAGCACCAGGCCGCCGGTGCCCGAGACCTCCAGGCACCGGCTGCCGACGCCGGCGATCCGGTCGCCGTTCTCGATCGCGACGGTGTGCCAGTCCAGCGTGGTGTCGAGCGCCAGCACGTAGCTGTTGGTGACGACCAGGCGCTCCTGGCTCAGCTGCAGGACGTGCAGGTGCTGGGCCAGGTTGGCGAGGTAGACGGTGCCGGTGCCGGTGCAGCGCATCAGGTCGAGCGCGCCGGCGTCGCGCTGCCGGTTGCCCGCGTTGCCGCCGCCGCTGCGGTTGCCGCGGCGGTTGCCGGACGGCGGCGTCCAGCCGGTGAAATCCACCTTGCCGACGTGGGCGACCATCGCGCCGGTGCGGGCGAGCACCTCGGACCGGCCGTCCAGGGTGACCCGCAGCAACTGCGGGTTCTGCAGCGCGAAGCGGTCGGTGCCGGTGCCTGCGGTGTGCGCCAGGAGGGGGCTCTGCACGAAGGGCTCCTCGAACTCGGTTCTCAGCCGCGGATCTTGAGACGGTCGCCGGTGTCCTCGCTGGGCTGCACCACGACGAAGCCGTGGCCCCGGAAGCCGAGCTGCATCGCCTCGCCGCTGCCGCGGCCGATCAGCGATCCGACCTTGACCGTCCGGCGGGTGCGCACCTCCAGGCCGGTCGTCCAGGCGACCAGCGCGTCCGGGTCGACGAAGGTCTCGGTCTCCGAGCAGTCCAGCACCACGGGCACCCCTCGGGAGGTGACGGAGACCCAGCCGCTGCCCGTCACGGTGACGTTGTAGAGGCCGGTGCCGGCCAGCAGGGCCGGGCCGCGGACCTTCTCCACGGCGCAGCCCAGGGTGGCGTCCATGGCGAGCAGGTGCGCGCCGTTCACCGACAGGGACTCCTCGGCGAGCTGCACGTTGAGCACGTCGGCGCCGAGGTCGGCGAGGTAGAGCGTGCCGTCCCCCGTCCAGCGCAGCAGCGGGCTGCGCTCGCCGGACGCCCACTCGCCGAGCGCCCGGCGCAGCGACTGCGGCACCGGCTCGTACTGCAGGAAGCCGTCGTAGGCCACCATCGCTCCGGCCTTGGCGTAGACGTCGGCGGCGGACGTCAGCGCCACCCGGCACATCGCGGTGCCGTGGTTGCTCATCCGCGCCCCGGTGTCGGCGGCCCGGTACGCGTCGAGCCCGCCCCCGGAGAGGAACTGTGCCTGCATGACTCCTCCTGGACCTCAGACCTCGAACGGCTGGACGACGACGAAGTTCCCCGGGGCGCCGCGGAACTGCAGGCTGTACGACTCCGCCGCGTGCCCGGCGTAGGCGGAGCGGCGGATCCGCACCGGCGCGGTGGTGATCACCTGCGAACCGCGGGACCAGGCGACCAGCGCCTGCACGTCGACGTACGTCTCCGGGGTCGGGGTGACCGGCAGCACCACCGGGGTGCCGTTGGTCTTCACCACCACCGTCCCGTGGCCGCTGAACTGCAGGGTGAAGAAGCCGCCGTTCGGCAGGCCCTCGCCCTCGATCCGGCGCACCTCGTGCTCCAGGCCGGCCTCGAAGGCCAGCACCCGGTCCGAGCCGACGCAGAAGGAGTCGCCCTCCAGGCGCACCACGTGCAGGTCGCAGGCCTCGTCGGCGAGGAAGACCTGCCCCTCGCCGGTGATCCGCATCAGCTTCAGCTGCTGGCCCGTCAGGTTGCCGACCAGGGTGCGCAGCATGCCGGAGCCCTCGTGCGCGAAGTCGGCCTTGCCCTGGTAGGCGACCATGCTGCCCTGCAGGGCCAGCACGTCCCTGCCCTTGGTCAGGCTGACCCGGACGAGCTTGTCGTTCTGCTTCACCCAGTCCTGGCCGGCCGCGGCGTCGCTGTACTTGGTCAGCTCCGCGTACTTGGTCAGCGAGATCCGCAGCCCGGCGGGCTGCGGCGCTGCCGGCGGCACCGCCGCGGGCGGCACGGGCACGGCGAGCAGGGTCGCGTCCGGGTACGCCGCCGGCGGGGCGGCGGGCGCCGCGGGAACGGGGACGGGCACGGCGAGCAGCGTCGCGTCGGGGGACTGCGGCGCGGGGACGGCGGCCGGCGGGGGCGGGGCCTGCTGCGGCACCGAGGCGGCCGGGGCTGCCGGGGCTGCCGGGGCCGCCGTGCTCGCGGGGGCGGCCCCGGCCGGTTCGTCCTCCAGGGCCTCGCCGCCGAAGTTCTCCAGCAGGGCGCGCAGCCCGCCGTCGAAGCCCTGCCCGACCGCGGCGAACCGCCACTCGCCGCCCCGGCGGTAGACGTCGGCCAGCATCACGGCCCGCTCGGTGGAGAACTCGGCGCCGGTGAAGCTGTACCGGCCGACCTCGGTGCCGCCGGCCACGATCCGCACGTAGCCGGAGGCCACCTGCGACATCTGCCCGTCGCCGTCGATGGTGGCGGTGAGCGCCAGCTTGTGGACGGCCTCCGGCACGGCGGGCAGCGCCACCGCGAAGGACTCCGAGTCGCCGCCCTGCGCGCCCAGCAGCCGGATCGACTGCTCGGGGCTGGCCGGCTGGTTGAAGAAGACGAAGTAGCGGTCGTCGCTGAGCCGTTCCTCGGCGTCCAGGCCGAAGCAGCTGATGTCGAAGGTCAGCCCCGGCGCCGCGATGTGCACCCCGAGGTAGAGCTCGGTGCTCGCGGTCAGCTCGCTGATCCGGACACGGGACGCCTTGACGAGTTCCCTGGACATGGCGCGGACCGGCCCCCTCCCGTACGGCTGCTGATCCCGGAGACCCTATCCCAGCGGCCCGCCCCGGCAGCAGCCCCGACCACAGCGGTTTCTCGTTGTCAGTCGCAGCCCTCGGGGTCCGCGGTTCCGTCCGCGGTCCGCTCCGCCGCCGTCGGCCCTCCGGCGGCGGCGTCCCCGGCGGTGCCCCCGCGGGCGCCCGGCAGGTGCGGCAGCCGGCCGGCGGCGGCCACCCCCTCCAGGTAGCCGCGGGCCCGCTCGGTGCGCGGGTAGGCCTCCAGCAGCGCCCAGAAGCGCGGGCCGTGGTCCGCCACCAGCAGGTGCGCCAGCTCGTGCAGCAGCACGTAGTCGACCACGTAGCCGGGCATGCCCTGCAGCCGGTGGGAGAGCCGGATCGAGCCCTCGGCCGGGGTGCAGGAGCCCCAGCGGGAGTTCTGGTTGGTGACCCAGCGGACCCGGCGCGGCACCGCCCGGCCGCCCAGGTACTCCGCCGAGAGGTCCCGGGCGCGGGCCTCCAGCGCGTCGTCGCCGAGGGTGCGGCGGCTCTCCTGGCGGGCGAGCCGCTCGACCATCTGCGAGACCCAGCGCTGCTCCTCGGCCTTGGACATCCGGGCCGGGATCAGCACGACCGTGCGGTCGCCCTCGCGGTACGCGGAGACGGTGCGGCTGCGGCGGGTGCTGCGGCGGACCTCGATCGTCGACCGGTCGACCGCCGGCAGGGCACCGGAGAGCGCCGTGGACGGCTCGGCGGCCGGCTCGGCGGACGGTCCGGGGGCCGTCCCCTGCTGCTCGGGGGGCTCCGCCTGCCGGGTGCGCCCGTGCGCACCCGCGGCCGCGGCGCCGGACCCGGAGGCGGCCCGGGTACGCCGGCGCGGCGAGGGGGATCGGGTGTCCGGTTCGGCCGCCATGACACCCGACGTTACCCGCAGGGTCGGACAGATCGGTGCCGTCGGGGCCGCCGGCCGGGTGCAGGGTCGGCGCACACCGGGCGAACGGAAGTTGTCCACAGGGTGTACGCACAGATGGTCGTACAAGCCGACCGGGCCTGTGGACAACGCGTTTCACGGGCCTGCGCCGCCTCGGGCATCCTGCCGTCGGCGGGGTCACCCACCTGGCCCCGGCGCCCCTCCCGCGCCCGCACCCCGCCGCACCCGTTCGCCTCCACCGTCCGCCCGCACGCCCGCACCGGAGTGACGCCCATGCGCCCGATGCTCAAACCCGGACTCGCCCGCCTCAGGCGGGACGAGCTGACCCTCCAGTTCGGCACCGTCCGCCGGTACGCCCGGCTGGTCGAGCAGGCCGACGCCGCCGTCGCGGCCTTCCTCGACCTCGTGGACGGCACCCGCGACACCCCGGAGCTGCTCGCGGCCGGCGAGCGGCTCGGCCTCGACCCCGGCCTGGCGCGGGCCCTGCTCGACTCGCTGGCCGACGGCGAGCTGCTGGACGACGCCGAGGCCGTCGCGCGGGCGCTGGAGGGCTTCCCGCAGCCGCAGCGGGAGGTCCTGGGGCCGGATGCGGCGGGCCTCTCCCTCGTCCACCCCGAGCCGGGCGAGGCCGCCGAGGTGCTCGCCGCCCGCCGGCGGGCCCGGGTGGAGGTCCGCGGTGCCGGACGGGTCGGGGCGGCGCTGGCCGCCGTCCTGTCGGCGGGCGGCATCGGCGCCGTGACGGTGGCCGACGGCGGCCGGGTCGAACCGGGGGACTGCTCCCCCGCCGGGATCCCGCCCACCGACGTCGGACGGCTGCGCAGCACCGCGGCCCGGGAGGCCGTGCTGCGGGCCGCCGCGGCGGCCCCGGCCGAGCGGCACCGCCCCGCCCCGGTCGCGGCCGGGCCGCCCGCCCTGGTCGTCCTGGCGCCCCGCGACGGCGCCGGTGCCTGGACGGGCCGCGCCGTGGAGGCGCACGAGCTGGCCCGGGCGGGCGTGCCGCACCTCTACGTGGGCGTGCTGGAGCACCTGGGCGTGGTCGGGCCGCTGGTGGTGCCCGGGTCGTCCGCGTGCGGCGGCTGCGCCGCGCTCACCCGGGCCGACGAGGACGAGGGCTGGCCCGGGCTGCTGGCCCAGCTGGAGGGCACCGGCACGGGCCCGGGCCGCCGCCCCGCCTGCGACAGCGCGCTGGCCACCGCGGTCGCCGGGCTGGCCGCGCTGCAGGCGCAGCTCTTCCTGGACGGGGTGCTGCCGCCGAGCGTGGACGGCTGGTGCGAGCTCTCCGCGGCGGACGGCATGGTGCGGCGGCTGAGGCTGCCCGCCCATCCCTCCTGCGGGTGCCAGTGGCCGGGCGGACGGCCACCGCTGGCCGTCCCGGGTGCGGGCGCGTGCTCGGGCGCGGGCCGGGGCGGGACATGACCGCTCCCGCGGCCGTCCGGACGGCTCCGACCGCGACCGGCACCG
The DNA here is from genome assembly GCF_040683455.1 of Kitasatospora sp. NPDC093679. Lineage (NCBI taxonomy): Bacteria > Bacillati > Actinomycetota > Actinomycetes > Kitasatosporales > Streptomycetaceae > Kitasatospora > Kitasatospora sp. NPDC093679. The sequence goes on along the minus strand of NZ_JBFBDW010000074.1, from coordinate 15,535 downwards.
CCCGGGGGCGTCATTCGTCCGGGCCTGCACCCGCGACCGGATCCCACGCACACCTCGGGCGGCTCCCCGATCGGCAGGCTCCCCGTCCGGACGACTCGCCCGGCGGGCCGGTCCCTCGTTCGGGCGGCCGGCCGTCCGGGCCGTCCGCCGGGGCCTCCCCCGGGCGGGTGAACCCGTGCGGCCGGCCCGCCCGCGACGGCCCTCCGGTGGGCCGCGGGGGTGAATCGTGCCGGGCGCGCCTCCCCTTCCGGTTGCGCGCCCGAATGCCAGTCCGGATGATTCGCCGGATCCGGGGTGCCGAGCGGGCACAATGGCGTGGTGACCACTGCCCGGCGGCAGGCCGTGTCCGGTGCTCCGCACCGGGCCGCCCCGGCGGGCGCGATCCGACTGGGAGGCCCCGGGGTGAGCGATCTTCCGCGCAAGGCCGTGACGCGGACGGCGCGGCTGGCGGCGCTGCCGCTCGGCTTCGCCACCCGTGCCACGCTCGGGCTGGGCAAGCGGCTGGGCGGCCGACCGGCCGAGGAGGTCACCGCCGAACTCCAGCAGCGCACCGCCGAGCAGCTGTTCTCGACGCTCGGTCAGCTCAAGGGCGGTGCCATGAAGTTCGGCCAGGCACTGTCCGTCTTCGAGTCGGCGCTGCCGGAGGACGTGGCGGGCCCCTACCGGGCCGCGCTGACGAAGCTCCAGGACTCGGCCCCGGCGATGCCGGCGGCCACCGTGCACCGGGTGATGGCGGAGCAGATCGGCGCGGACTGGCGGGACAGGTTCCGCAGCTTCGACGACCGGCCGGCCGCCGCGGCGTCCATCGGCCAGGTGCACCGTGCGGTCTGGCACGACGGCCGGTCGGTCGCCGTCAAGGTGCAGTACCCGGGCGCCGGGGACGCCCTGCTCAGCGACCTCGGCCAGCTGGCCCGGCTCGCCCGGGTGCTGGGCCCGCTGATCCCCGGGATGGACATGAAGCCGCTGATCGCCGAGATGCGGGCGCGGGTCGCGGAGGAGCTGGACTACGGCCTGGAGGCCGAGGCCCAGCGGGCCCACGCGGTCGAGTTCGCCGACGACCCGGACATCGCCGTGCCGCAGGTGGTCGACCGGTCCGGGCAGGTGCTGGTCACCGAGTGGATGGACGGCACGCCGCTGGCCCGGGTGATCGCCTCGGGCTCGCCGGAGGAGCGGGACCGGGCCGGTCAGCTGCTGGCCCGTTTCCTGTTCGCCGGGCCGAGCCGCACCGGCCTGCTGCACGCCGACCCGCACCCGGGCAACTTCCGGCTGCTGGGCGACGGCGGCCCGGTGGAGGAGCGGCGGCTCGGCGTCCTCGACTTCGGCACGGTGGACCGGCTGCCGGGCGGGCTGCCGGAGCCGATCGGCACCTCGCTGCGGCTCGCCCTGGCCGGGGAGGCCGGCGCCGTCTACGACCTGCTCCGCCAGGAGGGCTTCGTCCGGCCCACCATCACGCTGGACCCGGACGCGGTGCTGGACTACCTGCTGCCGATCATCGAGCCGACCCGGGTCGAGGAGTTCACCTTCACCCGGGACTGGATGCGCGCGCAGGCGGCCCGGATCGCCGATCCCCGCTCGCCCGCCTACAACCTCGGCAAGCAGCTCAACCTGCCGCCGTCGTACCTGCTGATCCACCGGGTGACGCTGAGCACGATCGGCGTGCTCTGCCAGCTGGGCGCGACCGTGCGGATGCACGAGGAACTGACCGCCTGGCTGCCGGGCTTCACCGACTGACGCACCGCAGGACGCGCCCGCGCGCCGCGTCCGCACCCGCGAACGGCGACGGCCGCCCCCTTCCGCAGGGGGGCGGCCGTCGTTCGTCGTGTTCTGCCTGGTCCATGGACGGGCCGCGCCGTTCCCGGGATCGGGGGTCCCGGGGGTGGGGCGGCGGTCCGTCACATCAGGGCGGCGGCAAGCGCCCTGCGGGCGCGCAGCGAGGCGATCTCGGCCTTCCGCCGGAGGCGGACGGCCCGTGCGACGCGCGCGCCGAGGCGTTGGCGCTCGGCCTCGCGGATGCGTTCGTGCATATGGGCGCGGGCCAGGGATTCCTGGAGGAGATGCATGTCGAAGTTCCTGTTCCGGATCTGGAGTTCGGCGTTCTGCTCGAAGCTGACGGTGTGATCGGCGACGGGGGTCATGTGGTGGTCCTGCTCGTGGTGCGTGCTCGGGAAGGGGCGCTGGGCTCGGGCATCGGCCTTGGCGGCGGCGATGCGTACGGAGCGGCGCAGGGAGTTGTCCTGCGGGGGCTGCTCTCCCCGTCGGACTCCTGCGGTTCCGTGACCGGAGGACATGTCGGCGGTGATCACGCCATGACCTCGGTCTTGCGCGGACGGCCCCGCGGACGCTTGCGGGCCACGACCACGCCCTGCACGAAGAGCTCGCCGCCCCAGACGCCCCACGGCTCGCGCCGCTCCAGCGCACCGGCCAGGCAGGCCTCCTTCACCGGGCAGGTGCCGCAGAGGGACTTGGCGTACTCGACGTCCGCCGGCGTCTCGGCGAAGAACACCTCCGGGTCGAAGGCGCGGCACGGGATGGTGCGGCCGAGGGCGTCGGCCTCGTCGAGCGAGTTGAGCTGCTGCATCAGGGAAACCTCCGGGGGGTCGGCCTGGTCGGCCTTGGTGAACTTGTCTGTCGGTACGGACGGGAGGGGCGGTGTGATGACCGTGGACACTTCTTCCTCGTCTTTTCTCAGTGGTTCCGGTCCTGGCGGCTGGTGGGCCGGACCGGAGGTCCCGGAGGACCTGGGTTCGTCTTGACGTACCGGACAAAACAGAAGGGCCGCGGATCCCGGTGGTGACGGGTTCCGCGGCCCTGGAGACCGACCTGAGGCTGACTCAGGTTCGTTCACTCCAGGGTGCTGGGCCGCGGAAGGCCCTCATCCGGATGGCCTGGGCGCCCGTGTGGGCGGCCTGGGCCTGGTTGATCAGCTGCTCGTCCTGCTTGGCTGCTCCGGCACCGGAGACGCGCACATAGCCGCCATGCATGGCTGCCACTGCCACTGCCTTCGGTGCCTGGGTCGGTCGCTCGTCGCGCAGCTCGAGGCCGCCGCCGAAGATCGCCCAGTCACGGGACAGACCCGTCTCGAAGGAATCGGCGCCGCCGAGGCCAGTGAAGCCGGAGCCACTGACAACGGAGACATCGGTGCCCTGGAGACCCAGCCCGTTTTCGGCCAGAACGACCACGCCGCGCAGACGCGAGGCGGCGGTCGAGGTGCCACGGGTGCCGAACATCGAGGGAGCGCACGCGGGCATGGCGAAAACGGTCTGGCCAGTCAGTTTGGTGATCATCTTCGTGGTTCCCACTGTCTTCGCCTCCTCTCGGCGTCTCGCGGTGCCCAGTCCCCCGGGCCCCGGTGTTCGGATGTTGGTCGGTCCTGCTGGTGAAGCTCTGTGGTGCTCGGTGATGCGTGGTGCTGCTGTGTGGAGCTGTATGGAGCTGTGGCGGCCGGCGGATCCTTGCGGACCCCGGCCATGCTCGAACGGCACGCGGAAGGTGACCTTCCACGGCCTTGCGATCTCGTCCCCTTGACCGCTCCGGCAGGCTATTGCGCGCGGCGTACGGGGCGCAAACTATTTTTCCGGCGAGTTCCGGAGTGATCTCCGCGAGCGGCTCAGGCCGGCTCGGTCGGCTCCCCCACGAGCCCGTCCGCGGCCTCATCGGCGACCACGTCCACGAGCTCTTCCCCCGCGCACAACGACAGCACAGCTGCGCCGTACTTGTCCAGTTTCATGGCGCCCACCCCGGAGATCCGGGACAGTTCGCGCTCGTCCGCCGGGACGTCCTCGGCGATCGCCATCAGGGTCGCGTCGGTGAACACCACGTACGCCGGCGCGCCCTGCTTCTTCGCCTGGGCGGCCCGCCAGGCACGCAGCCGCTCGTACAGGGCCTCGTCCATCGAGGAGGGACAGCCCTCGCAGCGGCGCAGCTTGCGCTCGACCGCCTCGGTGAGGGTGCGGCCGCAGACCCGGCAGGTGACCGGCCCGCGCGGGGCGCGGCGGGAGGCCCGGGACTCGCCGTGCTCGACGCCGCCCCGCCCGCCGCGGGAGCCGGCCCGGGCGGTGCCGGAGCCGGGCCGCAGGCCGTCCAGGAAGCGGGTGGGGCGGCGGCTCGCCCGGCCGCCCGGGGAGCGCGAGAGCGCCCAGGAGAGCGACAGGTGCTGCCGTGCGCGGGTCACGCCCACGTAGAGCAGCCGGCGCTCCTCCTCGATCTGCTCGTCGGTCTTGGCGTAGATGATCGGCAGGGTGCCCTCGCTGAGGCCGACGAGGAAGACGGCGTCCCACTCCAGGCCCTTCGCGGCGTGCAGCGAGGCCAGCGTGACGCCCTCGACGGCGGGGGCGTGCTGGGCCGCGGCCCGGGCGTCGAGCTCGGCGACGTAGGCGGCGAGGTCGGTGCTCTCGCCCGCCCGGCGGCGGCCGGCCTCGAACTCCTCGGCGAGCCGGACGAGCGCGGCCAGCGACTCCCAGCGCTCGCGGACGGCGCCGGAGCCGGCCGGCGGGGTGGCGGTGAAGCCGCGGGTCGCGAGCACCGCGCGGACCTGGCCGGCCAGGTCGGGCTCGTCGGCGGTCAGCGGGTCGGAGGCGGCCCGGGCCGCGCCCTTGAGCAGCACGCCGGCCTCGCGGACCTCGGGCCGCTCGAAGAACCGCTCGGCGCCCTTCAGCTGGTAGGGCAGGCCGAGGTCGGAGAGGGCCTGCTCGTAGACCTCGGACTGGCCGTTGGTGCGGAACAGCACGGCGATCTCGCTGGCCCGCACGCCGCCGTCCAGCAGCTTGCGGATGCGGTGCGCGGTCGACTCCGCCTCGGTCGGCTCGTCCGGGTACTCCGTGTACTCCGGCTCGGGCCCGGCCTCGCGCTGCGAGACCAGCTCCAGCCGGTGCTGGGCGGCCTGTCCGCGGGCCTGGGCGAGCAGCCCGTTGGCGAGGTGCACCACCTGCGGGCTGGAGCGGTAGTCGCGCACCAGCTTCACCACGGTGGCGTCCGGGTGCCGGGTGCGGAAGTGCAGCAGGTACTCGGGGGTCGCGCCGGTGAAGGAGTAGATGGTCTGGCTGGCGTCGCCGACCACGCAGAGGCTGGCGCCGCCGGCCGTCCACTGGTCCAGCAGGCGCTGCTGGAGCGGGGAGACGTCCTGGTACTCGTCCACGGTGAAGTGCCGGTACTGGGCGCGGACCCGCTCGGCGATCTCCGGCCGGTCCTCCAGGATCGCGGCGGTCAGCAGCAGCACGTCCTCGAAGTCGATCACCCCGCGGTCGCGCTTGGTCTGCTCGTACGTCGCGTAGACCCGGGCGATCTCGGCCGGGTCGCGCGGGGCCTCGCGGCCGGTCTTGGCGACGGCGGCCGGGTAGTCGTCCGGCACGATCTGGGTGACCTTGCACCACTCGATCTCGCCGGTGAGGTCGCGCAGCTCGGTGCGCTGCACCCGCAGGCCGGTGCGGGCGGCGGCCTCGGCGACCAGCTGGACCTTGCGCTCCAGCAGCCGCGGCACCTCGCCGCCGACCGCCCGCGGCCAGAAGTACTGGAGCTGGCGCAGCGCCGCCGAGTGGAAGGTGCGGGCCTGCACGCCGTCCGCGCCGAGCTGGCGCAGCCGCCCGCGCATCTCGCCCGCGGCGCGGGCGGTGAAGGTGACGGCGAGGACCTGCTGGGGCTGGTAGACGCCGCTGCGCACGCCGTAGGCGATCCGGTGGGTGATCGCCCGGGTCTTGCCGGTGCCGGCGCCCGCGAGCACGCAGACGGGCCCGGTGAGGGCGGTGGCGACGGCGCGCTGCTCGGGGTCGAGTCCGGCGAGCACCGCGTCGGCGCCGGCGGGGGCGGCGCCGTAGGAGTCGTACGGGTCGTACGGGTCGCACGGGCCGGACATGCCCGAGAGCTCTTCCTGCATGGCTACCATCCTCTCAGCCCGGCGGGCGGTGCGGACCGGACCGCACATCCTGGCAGCCGGCGGTGACAGCGGCCGGGTTCTCCACAGGCGCGGCGCCGCGGCCGGCCGCCGCGGTGCGACGATCGGTCCGCCACCCGGCGTGTGGCCTTCCGCACGCGCCGGGCGCGTGCGGAATGCCGGATGCACGTCGGGCGTTGGGATCCCTGACCGTCCGCCCCCTCTCCGAAGGAGCACGCCGCCATGTCCGGCACCGTCACGATGTACAGCACGACCTGGTGCGGGTACTGCAACCGCCTCAAGAGCCAGCTTGAGCGCGAGGGCATTTCCTACACCGAGATCAACATCGAGCTGGACCCGGCCTCGGCGAGCTTCGTGGAGTCGGTGAACAACGGCAACCAGACCGTGCCGACCGTGCTGGTCGAGCCGAAGAGCGGCGGCGAGCAGGTCGTGATGACCAACCCGAGCCTGCGCCAGGTCCAGGCGGCGCTGGCCGGCTGACGGCGCACCGGAACGCACGGGCGCACCGCACGCGTCCCGGCCCGGCCCCGGCGGAGGCCCTCCGCCGGGGCCGGGCCGCGTTCCGGGCCGGTCGGGCCGTGTTCCGTCCGGACGTCCGGGCCGGTCAGGAGACGCCGGCCGTCGTACGGGCGGGCGCCGTCGAGCCGGCCTGCGCCGTGCCGAGTCCGTAGAGCAGCCGGCAGCGGTCGGCCGCGTAGCGGGTCTCGACCACCCGGACGGGCCCGCGGGTGTCGCTGGTGACGCGGGTCTGCACCAGCAGCGGCACCCCGGGGCCGACCTCGAACCAGGCGGCCTCCTCCGGCCCCGGCATCCGGGCCACCAGCCGGTCGGCGGCGGCGGACTCGCAGCGCCCGATCGCGGTGAGCACCGTCTCGTCGCCGCCGGGCACCGGCTCCGGCTCCATCAGCGGCGTCCCCGCGGCGAGGCCCGCCCGGTAGTGGCTCTCCTCGATCGAGTACGGCTCGCGGTCGGTGAGCCGCAGCTGCCGGCGGACGACCACGGCCTCCCCGGGCAGCATGCCGAGCAGTTCGGCGATGTCGGCGCGGGCGCGCACCACGAGCATCTCGAAGTCGCAGGTGAGCCGGCGGCCGGCGGCCAGGGCCTCCTCGGCGTAGACCTCGGAGGGGGCGGCCAGGCAGTCCTGGGGGCCGGCGGCCTGCCGCGGTGGCCCGAAGGCCCGGTGGTCCAGCATCGGCTGCTGCTTCAGGTAGGTGCCCTTGCCCTGGAGACGGACCAGCCGCCCCTCGTTGACCAGGACGTCGACCGCGAGGCGCACGGTGTTGCGGGCGACGCCGTAGTGGTGCTCCAACTCGGTCTCGACGGGCAGCTGCGCCCCGCCCTGCCATTCGCCGGCCTCGATCCGGCGGCGCAGGTCGGCGGCGAGGCGCTGGTACTTGGGGGCGGGCACTCCGGCTCGGGGGATCGTCACACCGGTGAATGTAGTCAGCCGGGTTCCTGCATTTCAGGGAAACGGGCCAAGAACGTTGCCCGGAGGTTTCGACCGGGCGCGAACCGCGCACACGGGCGCACTCCGCCGCAGGTGGGCGCTGGTCCGAACGGCTTCGGTCGGACTCCGCACGAATATTGCCGCCGGAACGGAAGCCGGATGAAAGAAAATGGATTCCGAAGCAGAAAGGGGCGCGCGAACAATGTCCGCACGCCCCTTTCCGGGCAGTGACCCCGGCGCATCACCGGGGACGCTGCCGGGGCACGTCACCCGGGGCCGTCACTCGGGGTCGTCGGCCTACCAGCGGGCCGCCGCCGGCAGCGGCTCGCCGTACCAGAGCTCGACCAGGTGCCGGGCGATCGAGATCCCGGACGGCGGCAGGATCTCGCCGGCCGCCATACCCGCCGCCAGCTCCTCGCGGGAGAACCAGCGGGCCTCGGCGAGTTCCTCGCCGTCCACGGTGATCGCGGTGCCGGCCGGGTCGGCCCGGCCGACGAAGCCCAGCATCAGGCTGGACGGGAACGGCCAGGGCTGGCTCGCCACGTACTCGACGTCGGACACCCGCACGCCGGCCTCCTCGAAGACCTCGCGGGCGACCGCCTGCTCGATCGACTCGCCCGGCTCGACGAAGCCGGCCAGCGTGGACCAGCGGCCTTCCGGCCAGATCGCCTGACGCCCCAGCAGGCAGCGGTCCTGCTCGTCGGTGATCAGCATGATCACCGCCGGGTCGGTGCGCGGGTAGTGCTCGGCCGCGCAGGAGGTGCACCGGCGGACGTGCCCGGCGCCGGCCTTCTCGGTGCGGTGGCCGCAGCGCGAGCAGAAGCTGTGCAGCCGGTGCCAGTGCTCCAGGGCGACGGCGTGCACCAGCAGCCCGGCGTCCCGGTCCGAGAGCGAGGCGCCGACCTCGCGCAGCCCGGCCGGGCGGGCGTCGCCGTCCAGCCGGCCCGGCAGGCTCTCGCCGGCCAGCGCGAAGTAGGAGACGCCGTCCTCGTCGGTGCCGAGGTAGAAGCGGTCCCCGGTGTCCGGCGCCTCGAACGAGGGCAGCAGGACGAGCTCGCTGCCGAGCTCGGTGTCGACCACGAAGGCCTCGCCGCCGGCGATCGGCAGCACCTTGGTGGTCGGGTGGCTCCAGGCCGCGGCCAGCCACGGCTCGTCGAACCGGTGGTGCGCGGCACGGTCCACCCCGGCGCGGGCCAGGGCGAGGTGCCTGGTGTCAGACGCGCTGCTCAACTCGGTCCATCCCCGTTCGAAGTCGCATCTTCCGGATCGTCGTCACCCGGCTCACGGCCGGGTCCCGGCCAGCTCGCCCCACAGGTACGCCGAGGTCTCGACGCCCTTGCGCAGCAGGTCCAGCTCCACCTTCTCGTTGACGGAGTGCCAGCCGTCCGAGGGCACCGAGATGCCCAGGAACAGCACCGGCGCCCCGAGCACGTCCTGCAGGTCCGCGGCGGGGCCGGAGCCGCCCTCCCGGGTGAACAGGACCTTCTGCTCGAAGGCCCGGCCCATGGCCCGGACGACCGCCTGCAGCGCCGGGTGGTCCAGCGGCGTCAGGCAGGGCCGGGTCGCGCCGGGGAAGGCGATCTCGTAGCGGATGCCCTCCGGCACCTGCTCGGCCACCCAGGCGCGCACGGCCTCCCGGACCTTCTCCACCTCCTGGCCGGCGACCAGCCGGAAGGAGAGCTTGAGGTGGGCCTCGGACGGCACGATCGTCTTGCCGCCGGGCCCGGTGTAGCCGCCCCAGACGCCGTTGACCTCGGCCGTCGGGCGGGCCCAGATCCGCTCCAGGGTGGAGTAGCCGGCCTCGCCCTGGGTGCCGTACGACTTGGCGACCCGCAGCCACTGCGCCTCGTCGAAGGGCAGTTCGGCGAAGAGCTCGCGCTCGCGGTCGGTCAGCTCGACCACGCCGTCGTAGAAGCCGGGAACGGCGACCCTGCGGTCCGCGTCGTGCAGGGCGGCGGCCAGCGAGGCGGCCACCTCGGCCGGGTTGGGCACGGCGCCGCCGAACGAGCCGGAGTGGATGTCGGTGTCCGGGCCGAAGAAGTCGATCTGACAGTCGGCCAGGCCGCGCATGCCGGTGCAGACGGTCGGCTGGGTCTCGGACCACATGCCGGTGTCCGAGATGACCACCACGTCGGCGGCGAGCCGCTCGGCCTCGCGGCGCACCAGGGCGGCGAAGTTCGGCGAGCCGGACTCCTCCTCGCCCTCGATCAGCAGCTTGAGGTTGACCGCGGGGGCGGTGCGGCCGGTGGCCGCGAGGTGGGCGCGCACCCCGAGGGTGTGGAAGAAGACCTGGCCCTTGTCGTCGGCCGCGCCGCGGGCGAACAGTCGCCGGCCGACCACGGTCGGGGTGAACGGCTCGGTCTCCCAGCCGTCCTCCTTCGCGGCCGGCTGCACGTCGTGGTGCCCGTAGACCAGCACGGTCGGCGCGGACGCGTCCCCGGAGGGCCACTCGGCGAACACCGCGGGCAGCCCGTCGGTCTCCCACACCTCGGCCACCGGGAAGCCGGTGCTGCGCAGCGCCCCGGCCAGCCACTCGGCCGAGCGGCGGACGTCGCCGGCCCGGTCCGGGTCGGCGGAGACGGAGGGGATGCTCAGCCAGTCGGAGAGTTCCCGCAGGAATGCGGGCTCGTGCTCGTCGATGTAGGAGCGGACGACGCTGTCCGGGGTTTTCGTCATACGGACGACTTTAGTTCGCCCGGACGGGTGCGCGCCCCGCCCCGGTGCAGCAGCCGCCCGTAACCTCGGTCACCTCCCGCACCGGACGGGGCGGGAGGTGACCGGGGTGGGGGCGGGTCAGGCGGTGCGGCGGCCGAGCACCAGCCGGGAGCGGGTGAACAGCATCGCCAGCCCCACGGCCAGCAGCGGCAGGCCGACCAGGGTGACCGCGAGGTCCGTCCACGGGAAGGCGATCACGGCCTGGGCGGGCTTGATCATGCCGTACTGCGAGTTGTAGACCGCGGACGCCTCCATCTTGCGCAGGGCGACCGCCGGGATCACGCCGCAGACCGTGCCGAGCACGGTGCCCATCGCGGCGATCACCCCGCACTGGAAGCCGGACAGCCGGCGCCGGATGCCGCCGGTGGCACCGACCGCGGCCAGGGTGGCCAGGTCGCGCTGCGAGTCGGCGGCGGCGAGGCCGGTCGCGATGCCGGCGGCGCCGAGGGCGACCACGCCGGCGAAGCCGGTCAGGGCGAGCCCGGTGAGGGTCTGCTGCGAGCGGTAGCCGCGCTCGACCGTGACGGCGACGCCGTCGTCCAGCTTGGCCACCGCGGCGGACGCCTTCTGCTCCGCGCCGTCGGAGGGCGCCGCGGCCGGCCGCCAGACGCTGCCGGCCGGACGGGTGCTCAGGCCGAGCCGCTTGGCGGTCTCCGGGCTGACCAGCGCCTGGGCGGCCGGCGTCTCCGGCGCGGTGTAGACGGCGTCGACGGTGACGTGGTGCACGGTGGGCTTGCCGCTCGGCTCGGGGCTGAGGACGTCCTCCTTGGTCTCCGTCTGCTCCACGGTCAGGTCGAGGGTGATCTTCCCGTCCTTGATCAGCTTCCGGTCGAAGACCACCGCCCTGCCCTCGGCGAGGGCCTGCTCGGCGGCCGCGTCCCGCACGCCGAACATGTTGTGCAGCACGGTCGCGTCGCCGGCCGGGACGTAGCCGGCCATGCTGCCGTAGGTCGGCTCGTCGGCGCAGCGCCGGTCCTCGCGGAGGATCCGCTGGACCTCGTCGGTCGACATGCTCGCGCTTTCGACGTCCGGGTCCCGGACGGGGCAGCGCAGTTCCTTGGGGACGGACACCTCGACCCAGCCGCAGGACCGCTGCTGGCAGTTGCTGCCGTACTGAGTGGCCAACGGATCGGCGCGCGGGCCGATGTCGGGGATGGACCGTTCGACGGCGGAGCGCAGGGCGGTCAGGTCCGCCGTGGCGGTGCCCGGCCCCTGGTCCGCCATCAGCCGGACGGACCCGGCGGGCAGTTCGGCCCGGTACTGCTGACGCTGCTCCAGGTCGGAGCTGGCGGTGTAGATGCCGACCGCGACGGAGCCGGCGACCGCGGCCATCACGGCGGCGACGGCGGGGGCGGTGCGGCCGCGGTGGCGGACGGCGTCGCGCAGCGCGAGGCGGGGGCTGAGCGGCAGGTGGCGGCCGAGCCGGCCGAACAGGCCGACCAGCATCGGGGTGCAGGCGATCATGCCGAGTTCGGCGAGCGCCGATCCGCCGAGGGTGCCGAGGGTGCGGCCGGCGGCGCCGGTGAAGGTGCCGAGCAGGGCGAGCGCGGCACCGATGCCGACCACCACCAGGCCGACGACGGCGAGCCTGCGGCTCGGGGGCCGGACGGAGCCGCGCCCGGTGAGCGCCTCGACGACGTCCGTCCGGGCGGCCTGGAAGGCCGGGACGACCGCCGCGAGCAGGCCGGTGACCAGGCCGATCAGGGCGATGCAGAGCAGGTCCAGCGGCTGCAGGTCGAGGTGGCCGAAGCGCTGTCCGGCGGCCTCCTCCGCCCACGGGCGGAGCACCGCGACGGTGGCGACGGCGAGGACGACGCCGACCACGGCGCCGGCCAGGCCGAGCACCAGGCCGCCGCCGAGCACCACGGCCCGGACGTGCGAACGGTCTCCGCCGCCGGCGGCGAGCAGGCCGAGCTGGCGGCGCGAGCGGCGGGCGCCGACCGCGAAGGCGGGGCCGGCGAGCAGCACGATCTCCAGCAGCGCCATGCCGACCACGGTGCCGACGACGACCAGGCCGACCGCGTCGGCGCCCCCGAAGCCGCGCTGGTCCATGTCGACGTAGTAGGGCACCTGGGCGCGCGGCGGCGGGTCCGTGAGCACGGTGCGCGACGTCAGCCCGAGGCCGTACTTGTTGAGCTCCAGGACCTTCGGCCAGTCGAGGACGGCGCCGTGCGGCAGCTTGACGAGCCAGCGGTCGCCGCCGAAGCGGTCGCTCCGGTCGGCACCGCGGTTGGCGGCGTGCAGCGGGGCGACGAGCTCGCCCGGGCGGCCGATCAGGGTGACGGCCCCGAGCTCGCCGGGGAACTCGGCGACGGCGGTGATGTGGAAGGGCGTGCCGTCCAGGCCGTGCAGCACGGTGCGGTCGCCGACGTGCAGCCCGGACTTGTCGAGGAAGGCACGGGTGGCGGCGATCTCGTGCGCGCCGCTCGGGGCCCGGCCCTCGACGACGTTCAGCCGGCCGCGCCAGATCGGGTCGGTCAGGTCGGCCTCGGTGGTGTCGACGCCGAGGCGGCCCTCCTTGCTGGTGGCGGAGGCGTTCTCGCCCATCGGGAAGGGGACGAGCACGGTGCCCGGCGGCAGCAGTTCCCCGGCGAGGACCGCGGGATCGGTCTTCGCGCTGCGGACCTGCTCGGCGGTGGGCTTCTTGCCCTCCTCCACCGGAGCGCCCCAGCCGCCCTCCTCGGCGTTCGGCGGCTGGAGCACGATCGTGCCGCGGCCGAAGGAGTGCAGCAGTCCGTCGGCGCCGCCCATCACGCGGACGGCCTGCTCGGCGGGCTCCAGCTCGCCGCTGCGGTACATCACGTCGGCGCCGGCCACGCCGAGCACCGGCAGGGCGATCATGGCGAGGACGAGGGCGCTGCGGCCCTTGGCCCGCATGGCGTCGCGGCGGGCTATCCGCATCGCGGCCCGCCAGGAACGGAGGCTCACTCGCCCGGCCCCTTCACGCTGTTGGTGGCGGCGGTGACCAGCAGGCTCGCCGCGTCGCGGCTGACGCTCTGGTCGACCAGCCGGCCGTCGCGCAGGAAGACCACGCGGTCCGCCCAGGCCGCGTGCCGGGCCTCGTGGGTGACCATCATGGCGGCGGCGCCGGCGTCGCAGCGGGCGCGCAGCACGGCGAGGACGGCCTCGCCGGTGGTGGAGTCGAGGGCGCCGGTGGGCTCGTCGGCGAGGACGAGGCGGCGGTCGCCGATCAGGGCGCGGGCGATGGCGACGCGCTGCTGCTGGCCGCCGGACATGTCGTCGGGGAAGCGGTCGGCGAGCTCGGGGATGCCGAGCTCCTCCAGTGCGGCGAGCGCCTCGCGGCGGGCCGTCCGGCCGGAGACGCCGTCGAGCTCGCGCGGGAGGGAGATGTTCTCGGCGGCGGTGAGCGCCGGGATCAGGTTGTAGTCCTGGAAGACGTACCCGACCGAACGGCGCCGGACCTGGGCCTGCTGCTTGCGGGAGAGCTCGCCGAGCACGGCGCCCTCGACCAGCACGCGGCCGGAGGTGGGGCTGTCCAGTCCGCCGGCCAGGGTCAGCAGGGTGGACTTGCCGGAGCCGGAGGGGCCCATCACGGCGACCAGCTCGCCGGGGTGGACGACCAGTTCGACGCCGCGCAGGGCGTGCACCTCGGCGGCGCCGTGGCCGTGCACGCGGCTGACCTGGTCGAGGTGCAGCACGGGCGGCCGCGGTTCGGTGTGGGTGGTGCTCATGCTTCCCCCTGCTGTGGTGGGTCAGATGCGGGACCGGCGCGACCGGCCCGTGGTGGTGGCGGGCGGCGCGGGTGCGGGCGCCGGGACGGATCGGGAGGCGTGCTGGGCGAGACGGCTCTCGCAGTGGTCCAGCCAGCGGATCTCCGCCTCGGTCTGGAAGATCAGCTGCTCCAGGACGAGCAGCCAGGCGAGGTCGTTCTGCTGCTCGCCCGCGGTGAGCGCCTGGGCCTTGAGCCGGGTGTAGTCCTGCAGCGCCTTCATGCTGTGCCGGCGCTGGGACTGCACCACGGCCTGGACGTCGACGCCGGGGACGCCGACGGCCATCGCCAGCTTGATCGCGAGTTCGTCGCGGGGCGGATTGGTCCGGGGCACCGGGGAGTCGAACCACTGGCGCAGTTCCGTGCGTCCTGCCTCGGTGACGGCGTAGAAGAGGTGGCCCTCGTCGTCCTCGCCGGCGGGCTCCACGAGCCCGTCGCGCTCCAGGCGCCCCAGCGTGGTGTACACCTGGCCGACGTTCAGCGGCCAGGTCGCACCGGTGCGGGCCTCGAACTCGGAGCGCAGCTGGTAGCCGTACCGGGGGCCCTGGTCGAGGAGGGCGAGGAGACCATGACGGATCGACATACCGAGTATGTATACCCGGTATGCCCCGGAGCCTCAAGCCCCGCCGTCCCCGACCGGGCGGTCCGGGGCCGGACAGCGGGTACGGTCGGGGATGTGAGCCAGCTGCGCATCGCCACCTTCAACCTGCTCCACGGTCAGCCGCTCGCCGCCGACGGGGCGCCGCTGCCCTACCCGGCCGAGCCCGGCGCCCCGCTCGGCGACGCGATCGCCGAGCTCGACGCGGACGTCCTCGCCCTGCAGGAGGTCGACCGCCACCAGGAGCGCTCCGGCCTGGTCGACCAGGCCGCCGTCGCGGCCAAGGCGATGGGCGCCGCCGACTGGCGCTTCGCCGCCGCCCTGCACGGCAGACCCGCACCGCTGGCCGGCTGGCTGACCGACCCGGCGATGACCTCGCTGCAGGTCTACGGCCCCGCCGAGGTGGACACAGCCACCGGCCTGCCCTCCTACGGCACCGCCCTGCTGACCCGCCTTCCGGTCCGGCACTGGCGGGCCCGCCGGTTCGCCCCGGCACCGTTCGGCCTGCCGCTCCGGGTCGCCGGACGCCGCGGGCTGACCCCCGTCCCGGACGAGCCGCGGGCCGCGCTGGCCGCCGTGCTCGAGGGCCGGCACGGGCCGTTCACCGTGGTCGCCGCGCACCTGTCCTTCGTGCCCGGCTGGAACGTCTCGCAGCTGGCCGCGATCCGCCGCTGGATCGCCGACCTGCCCCGGCCCTACCTGGTGCTCGGCGACTTCAACCTGATCGGGGCCGTCCCGCGGACGGTGCTCGGCGGGGCCGCCGCACTGGACCGCACCACCGCCCGGGAACGGGTCCGCGAGGCCCGGGCCGCCCGCCGCACCCGGCTCGAACAGGACGGCGGTCGGCGGCGCCGGGTCCGCGAGCCGCGACCCCGCCCGCAGGGCTGGTACGACCTGGCGCGCACCCCCACCTACCCGTCCCACAAGCCGGCCGTGCAGTTCGACCACGTCCTCGGCGTCGGCGTCCCCCGCACCGCCGTCGGCCCCGCCGCGGCCCCCCGCACCGCCGTCTCCGACCACCGCCCCCTCGTCGTCGAGGTCGACCTGTAGAAGGCGCCACCGCCTCAGAAAGTGTTGGGTAATCGAGTGGTTACTGGTTCTTGAGGTCGTCGGCGAGGCGGCGGGCTGCTTCGGTCTCGATGGGGCCGTGTGGTTCGA
>NZ_JBFBDW010000073.1:0-34912 GCF_040683455.1 Kitasatospora sp. NPDC093679 | reverse complement strand
CGCCCGCCGGATGGCGGGCGCGCCGGTCGGTCCGGGGTGCGCCCGGAGAAATGCCTTCGGGCGGCCGGTGACCGGTTCACGGGACAACCGGTTCGGGACGAACGGGCAGTGGTGGCACCGGTGGGGGAGGAAAACCGTTTGTCCGTCGCGGCGGCGGTGCGACAGAGTGGGCACATCGCGCCGCACAGGCCCAGGAAGGAGCGCGAACATGAACACCCTCGACCGTGTCCAGTCGTATCGACGCTCCTCGAGTTCCCGGATCGGCGGGACGTCCTCGTAGTGCGCTGACCGGCCCTGTTGCCGGGTCGCCCGCGGGGTCGCGCCCCGGTCGGGCGGCCCTTTCCGTGCGCCCGGCAATGCCGGACGGTGCAGCCGGAAGCACGCCTGACCGCGGAGCAGGAAGGTCGGGGTTCGAATCCTCGTCCGGCCGTGCAGTACCGGGAGAGTTGGCCGAGTGGTAAGGCAGCGGCTTGCTAAGCCGTCGTCGGGGTCACACCCGCGCGCGTTCGATCCGCGCACTCTCCGCGCACGTTTCACGACCTTCTCCACCAAGGGCGAGCTGGGCAAAGGAGAGCCCAAGGGCCTGTAAAGCCCCCGCTCCGGCTGTGGCGGTTCGAATCCGTCCTCGCCCACCCGTGATGCTGTCGCCGGCGGCGGCCCGCCCCGCCGCCGGCGCGCGCCCGGGGGTCGGGAGTCGGTGACACTCGGCACGGCTGTCGGTGTCGCCCGTGCCGGCCGCCGAGGACCGCCCCCGTTCTGCTGTCGGATCGTCAACTCCTGCTCTCAGTAGCGGAAACCGTTGCCCAAGAGGCCGGATCCGGCAAATGGGCGGGAGTGGGCGGCGAGCGGCCACACCCGTTCACGTTTCAAGCACAAGCTCTCGCACAGATCAACTCAACAACCATTGTGGCTACGCATGTTCGAAGGTAGAGTCCCGGTTCGCCGAGCGCGGAGTCGCTCGCGAGCATTCAATTTGGGGCGGGCATGTCAAAGATTCGAGGCGTCAATGGGGTCGCCTTCGACCTGTTTGACGCGTTCACGGAAATCGCTGGGCGATTTCCCGAACGTCCGGCGATCGTGCACGGCGGCCGCGCCGTGAGCTACCGCCGGCTGCAGGAGCTGGCGAACACCCTGGCAGTGCGCCTGGGGCCGGAGCCGGGCGCGGTCGCCGTGGAGGCGACCCACGCGCCGGGAACGGTCGTGGCGCTGTTGGGAGTTCTGGCGGCGGGCGGCGCCCACTGCCCGGTCGATCCGGCCTTCCCGATCGAGCGGCAACGGGCGATGACGAGCGCGGCCGGCTGCCGCACAATGGTGGCGCCGGGGCCCGGCTCCGTGGCCCGACTCGGCCTGGAATTAGTGGAGTTAGGCCCACTCGACGATTCCGCGGCGGCCCCGCGGGGAATCCCGGGAACCGGTCGGCCGCAATCCCCGGCCGACGGCGGTCCGTCCGCACCGGACGCGCCCGTGGTGCCGGCCCCGCGCTCCGCCCCGAGCGCCCACCGGGCCGACGCACCGGCCTACATCCTCTTCACCTCGGGCTCCACCGGGCAGCCGAAGCCCGTGGCGACCCCGCGGCGGGCGGTGTCCGCCACCGTCCATTCGCTGCGCGGACTCTTCGGTCTCACCCCCGAGGACCGCGTGCTGCAGTTCGCCTCGCTGAACTGGGACACCAGTTTCGAGGAGATTCTGCCGGCCCTCACCACCGGAGCGGCCCTCGTCCTGGACGACGACGCGTACGCCGGATCCTTCCCCCGCTTCCTGCGGACGGTCGAGCGCAACGGCATCACCGTCCTCGACCTGCCGACCGCCTTCTGGCACGAACTCGTGCTGCACCTCGCCGAGGACGGGCTCGCCCTGCCCGGCTGCGTGCGGACCCTCGTCATCGGCGGCGAGGCCGCGGCGCCCGCCCGGCTGGCGGACTGGAGCCGTCTCGACACCGGCCGGATCCGCCTGGTCAACACCTACGGCTGCACCGAGACCACCATGATCACGCACGCGGTCGACCTGCACGGGCCCGAAGCCCCGGCCGGCCTGCCCGCGTGGGACGGCACGGCGCGGGCACCGATCGGCCGCGCACTGCCGCACGTGGTGCAACGCATCGGCGATCAGGACGAGTTGCTCATCGGCGGTCCCGCGGTCGCGCTGGGCTACGTCGGTCTCCCCGAGGCCACCGCGGCCCGGTTCACCGTCATCGACGGCGAGCGGTACTTCCGCACCGGCGACCGGGTCGTCGAAGCGCCGGACGGCGTACTCACCCACCAGGGCCGGTTGGACGGGGAGATCAAGGTGCGCGGCATCCGCGTCGACCCCGCCGAGGTGGAGGCGCACATCGCCGGTCACCCGGGCGTGGCCGCCGTCGCGGTGGCCGGGGCGACCCTCGCCGGGCGCTCGGTGCTGGTCGCCTACGTGGTGCCCCGTGCCGGGGCGGCCGGCCGCACCCTGGACGCCGACGTCCTGTCGTACCTCCGCACCAGGGTGCCCGCCCACCTGGTACCCGGCCGGATCACGGTCGTCCCCGCCCTCGTCCACACCGCGAGCGGCAAGGTGGACCGGGCCGCCTCGCACCGGCGGCACTCCGCGCCCGCGGCAGTCGCCGCACCCGGCACGGCACTCGCCGCCGGCACCTGACCCCGCGCACCTCGGGTCCACCCGCCGCCCGCCCGCACCACCGGCGAGCCACCGCACCGGCAGCACGCTGCCCGCGCCACCCGCGTCACCCGCGTCACCCGCGTCACCGCGCCACCCGCCACCGCCGCACTTCACCGCACCGCCGTACCTCTCCGCACCGCCCGCCGCCGTCCGACACCCCGGAACGCGGCACCGACGCACAGCACCGCCGTGCCCGTAACCCGGCACGCGGCGCACGACAGGTCAAAGGAGACCTCCATGAGCGTTGACACCACCGACGCCACCCACCCCGCCACCGCCGATGCCGCCGGAGCAGCCGCCGACCCCGGTGCCCCGACCGGGGCCGGTGACCGGGCCGAGGCGGTGGCGGCGATCTTCCGGCGGGTGCTGGAGACCTCCGACGTCACCGAGGACTCCGACTTCTTCGAGCTCGGCGGCGACTCGCTGATCGCCACCCGGGTGCTGAGCGCCGTCGCCCGCGACCACGGGGTGGAGCTCACCTTCGAGGACTTCCTGCTCGCCCGCACCCCCGAGGGCCTGGCCCGGGCGATCGAGGCCGCCCGGTGAGCGGCACCGACCACCCCGCCGGCGGCCCTCCGGCCCCGTCCGGCGCCACGAGAACGAGCAGGGCCACGAGAACGAGCAGGGCCCCGGGAGCGAGCGGAGCCCCGCGCGCGAGCAGCGCCGTCGTGGTCGGCGCCGGGCTCGCCGGACTCACCGCCGCGGCCGGTCTGTCGGCGCACGGCGTCGAGGTCACCGTGCTGGAGGCCCGCGACCGGGTCGGCGGACGGATGCACGGCCTCCAGGTCGCGCCGGGCAGCTGGGTCGACGCCGGTGCCGCCTACCTCGGTGAGCGCCACACCGAACTCCTCGCCCTGACGGCCGACCTGGGCCTCAAGACCACGCCCACGACGATGCTCGGCGCCAGCCGCTTCGCGCTCGGGGCCGAGGACGCCACCCGGGACGGCCGGTTCCCGCCGCTGAACGCCGTCGCGCTCGGCGACCTGTTCGAGCTGCTGGACGAACTCACCGCCGCCGTGCGGCCGGACGCGCCCTGGCTGACTCCGGACGCCGTGCGGCTCGACACCACGACCGCCGCCGCGTGGGCGGACCGCCACCTGACGCACCCGGACGCCCGGCTGTTCTTCCCGCTCTTCCTGGGCGAGATGATGGCCGCCGACCCGGCCGACGTCTCCGTCCTGCACATGGCGTTCTACCTGCGCTCCGGCGGCGGTCTGCGCTACCTCAACGCCTTCGAGGGCGGCGCCCAGCAGGACCGGATCGCCGGCGGCGCCCACCTGGTCTGCGAGCGGCTGGCCGAACGGCTGGGCGGGCGGGTGCGGCTCGGCGAGCGGGTCGCCGCCGTCCACCAGGACGAGGACGGGGTCACCGTGCACGCCACCGGCGGCCCGTACCGCGCCGACGTCGTGGTGATGGCCGTGCCGCCGCTGCTCGCGGACACCGTGGAGTTCAGCCCGGCCCCGCAGGTCGGCCGCGCCGGAGAGCGGACGACCCGCGGCTGCGCGGTCAAGGTCAACCTGGTCTACCCGGCGCCGCTCTGGCGGGAGCACGGGCTCTCCGGTTGGTCGGTGAACGCCGAAGGCCCGCTGCTGTCGACCGTCGACGACTCGCCGGCCGAGGGCGGGGTCGGTGTGCTGACCGGCTTCGTCACCGGCAGCGAGGCGCACCGGTTCGCCGCCCTCGACCCGGACCGCCGGCGGGCGGCGGCCCTCGCGCAGGCCGCCAAGCTGTTCCCCATGCTCCCGGAGCCGATCGGCTTCCACGTCACGGACTGGGTGAACGAACCGTACAGCCGCGGCTGTTACGCGGCCCTGTTCGGGCCGGGGGACTGGCTCCGCAACGGGCCCTCCCTCACCACGCCGCACGGCCGCGTCCACTGGGCCGGCACCGAGACCAGCACCGAGTTCTTCGGCCTGATGGAGGGCGCCGTCCGCTCCGGCCACCGGGTCGTCGCGGAGATCACCGCCCACTGAGGCCGGCACGCCGCGGCGGACACCGCCGCACCCCGTGCAGACCAGTGCCACCACAAGCCCCCACCTGCACCGATCCGCCCACCCCCACCTCCACCGGTGCCATGTGCCAGCAGATCTGACGAACCGTCAGATCATCCCGCCCACTTCAGGAGAGCGACATGAGCGAGCAGACGTCCATCGCCCCCCTCGCCGCCCGGCAGCAGCTGATGACCGAGCCCGAGCTCGGCGCCGGCAACTTCCTCGACCACGCGATCGCCGCCAACCCCAACCGGTCGGTGCCGTACCTGTACACCCACCGCACCGACCACCGCGGCGCCGTCGTGCTGCGCGGCCACAGCCTGCTCGACGTCGCCGCGCTCCGCGACCGGTACGCCGCCTGGTACGTCGCGAACGGCGTGCGCCCGGGCGAGCCGGTCGGCATCGTCGTCGGCGAGGGCCTGGAGCCGCTGCTGCACTTCCTCGCGCTCACCGCGCTCGGCGCCGTCCCCGCCCTGATCAACGACGCCATGCGGCACGACGTCATGGTGCGCTACCTCGACCACGTCGGCGTGGTCGGCGTCGTCGCGGACGACCCGACCCGGCTCGCCGCCGCCTACCGCGAGGACCCGCAGCGCCGCCCGCGGTTCATCGCCATGGCCGCCGAGATCCAGGCCTTCGACGCCTCCGCCGTGCAGCTGCCCGAGCAGTACCCGTACCGGCACGCCGCCGAGGACGTCGTCGCGCTGATCCACTCCTCCGGCACCACCGGCACACCGAAGTCCACCGTGCTGGCGCACCGCCAGTTCTGGGACGGCAAGCAGCCGCGGATGGTGCGCTTCCCCGCGGAGCCGTACGACCGGCTGATGTCGCTGATGCCGCACACCCACGCGGGCGGCCTCAGCTACTTCCTCACCGCCACCCTGCTCGGCCTGCCCACGGTGGTGATGTCCGACTGGCGACGCGCCGTGGTGGAGCCGGTGATGGAGGCCTTCCTGCCGACCATGGTCGCCTCCTTCCCGCGCACCTTCGTCGAACTGGCCACCGGCGAGCTGCCCGTGGCCGGCGCGGCGAAGGTGCACTCCTGGTTCAACACCGGCGACAGCGCCCACCACGGGCACATCCGCAGGCTGGTCCAGCTCGGCGAGCGCCCCTCCGGCCTGATCAAGCCGTGGCTGCTGCCGCAGGAGCAGGCCGAACAGCCCGCCCTGCCCGGCTCGCAGTTCATCGACGGCCTGGGCTCCTCCGAGATGGGCATGGCCCTGTTCGGCCAGGTCACCACGCCCGAGACCGTCCGCAACGACCGCTGCGTCGGCAAGCCGCTGGAGGTGGTGACCCGGGCCGCCGTGCTCGACGAGAACGGCGAGGAGGTCCCCGACGGCACCGTCGGCATGCTCGGCGTCGTCACCCCGTCCCGCACGCCCGGCTACTGGAACAACCCCCGGCTGACCGCCACCTTCGAACTGTCCGGCTACTGGCTCACCGGCGACGTCGCCCGCCGCGACGCCGACGGCGCCTTCTACCACCTCGACCGCACCGTCGACGTCATCGACACCGCCCACGGCCCGGTCTACAGCCTGCCGATCGAGGAGGTGCTGCTCGCCGACTGCGACGACCTGGTGCAGGACTGCTCGGTGGTCGGCGTCCCCGGCGCCGCGGGGGAGGGCCAACGCCCCGTCGCCGTCGTCCGCCTGCAGGCCGCCGCCGCCGGGGCCGCCGCCGAGGACGTCCAGCGGGCCGCCAACAAGGCGCTCGCCGAGGCCGGGCTCGCCGAACTCGCCGCCGTCAGCATCGCCCGGACCCCGGAGGACTTCCCGCTCGGGCCCACCGGCAAGGTGCTCAAGCGCGAACTCCGCACCCGCTTCGCCACCCACTTCACCGGCCAGTAGCCCCTGATGGACCACCACACCGTCCGGCAGCCGTACCAGTACGTACGGACCGCCCTGACCGAGCCGGACTGGCGCCGGCTGCCGGGCTGGCGCGACGTCACCGAGGCCCAGTGGCGCGACGCCCAGTGGCAGCGCGCCCACTGCGTCAAGAACCCCCGTCAGCTGCGCGCCGTCGCCGGCCCGCTGCTCACCGACCGGTTCTACGAGGAACTCGCCGCCGACCAGGCCGAGTCCGCCACGATGCCGATGCTGCTGCCGCCGCAGATGCTCAACACCGTGGCGCCGCACGCCCCGGCCGAGCCGCAGGCGTTCACCGAGGCGTTCCTCGCCGACCCCGTGCGGCGCTACATGCTGCCCGTGCGCGCCGACCGGCACCCGCGGTGGCCCAGCCACCCGAAGGCCGAACGCGACTCGCTGCACGAGGCCGACATGTGGGTCGCGGAGGGCCTCACCCACCGCTACCCGACCAAGGTGCTGGCCGAACTGGTCGCCACCTGCCCGCAGTACTGCGGCCACTGCACCCGGATGGACCTGGTCGGCACCTCCACCCCCCAGGTCGCCAAGACCCGGCTGGTGCTGCGACCCGTCGACCGGCAGGAGCAGATGCTCGACTACCTCAAACGCACCCCGGCCGTGCGCGACGTGGTCGTCTCCGGCGGCGACCTGGCCAACGTGCCCTGGCCGCAGCTGGAGTCCTTCCTCGTCCGGCTGCTCGACCTCGGATCGGTGCGCGACATCCGCCTCGCCAGCAAGGCCGTCGTCGGCCTGCCGCAGCACTGGCTGCAACCGCACGTCCTCGCCGGACTCGGCCGGGTCGCGGCACTCGCCGCCCGCCGCTCGGTCAACCTCGCCGTGCACACCCACGCCAACCACGTGCAGTCGGTGACCCCGCTGGTCGCCGAGGCCGCCAGGGCGCTGCTGGACGTCGGGGTCCGCGACGTCCGCAACCAGGGCGTGCTGATGCGCGGCGTCAACGACACCCCCGAGGACCTGCTCGACCTCTGCTTCGCCCTCCAGGGCGAGGCGAACGTCCTGCCCTACTACTTCTACCTCTGCGACCTGATCCCCGGCGCCGAACACTGGCGGACCCCGCTCCACCGGGCCCAGCACCTCCAGGAGGCGATCATGGGCTACCTGCCGGGCTACGCCACCCCGCGGCTGGTCTGCGACGTCCCGCACGTCGGCAAGCGGTGGGTGCACCAGGCGGTGGCCTACGACCGCGAACGCGGCATCTCCTACTGGACGAAGAACTACCGCACCGCGCTGGAACTCCGCACCCCCGACGGCGCCCCCGACGGCTCCGCGACCGAGGACCCGCTGGAGCGGCGCCACCCCTACTACGACCCGGTCGACACCCTGCCGGAGGCCGGCCGCCGCTGGTGGTCCGAGCAGTCCGCACCGCCCGGCGACCGAGCCCGCTGACGCACCCGCCCGCCTGCCACACCCCCGTGAGGACGACGATGACCCCACCCGCCCCGCACCTGCCGGACACCGGACCCGGCACCGGCCCCGGCGGCCCGCTGCGCCGGATGTGCTGGATCTTCCCCGACCGCGAGTCGACCCGCACCGGCGCCATGTGGAAGCACTACTTCTGGGACATGTACGCCGAGGTCGCCGAGGCGATGGGGATGAGCTGGACGCGGCACTCGCCCGACGCCGTCACCGTCGACGGCACCGACCTCCGCCGGCCCCGGGTCTACGTCGACGACCAGGAGGTCACCCCGCAGGACACCCTCTTCGTCACCGCGCTCTACTCGCTGCCCTACCAGTCGATGGACGTCTTCAACCAGTACGCGCTGTACGCCGTGCTGGAACAGGCCGGCTTCTACCTGCCGTTCCCGCCGCAGACGTCGCTCATCGGCAACGACAAGCTGGCCACCCTGCTCCACCTCGCCGACTCGCCCGTCCCGCCGATCCCGTCCGTGCGGATCGGCTCCGGCCGCGACGTCGGCAAGCACCTGTACGAGGTCGCGCTCGGCGGCATGACCTACCCGGCCATCGTGAAACCGGCCGGATGGTGCGGCGGCGGCGGGATCAACCTGGCGCGCAGCGCCGAGGACGTCCGCGGCCTCGCCAGCCTCGCCCAGGGCGGCGACACCACGCTCGTCGTCCAGCCCTACCTCGGCGACGGCACCGTCGACCACCGGGTCTACGTCGTCGACGGCAAGCCGTACGCCCTGCTCAAGCGCATCCCCGAGGACGGCTCGCCGGTCGCCAACGCCAGCCGCGGCGGCACCATGCGGTTCGCCGACATCCCGGACGAGCTCGCCGCCGCCACCGCCTGGTTCGCCGAGCGGCTGCCGATCCCGTTCTTCTGCGTCGACTTCCTGCACGACGGCGAACGGTACTGGTTCTCCGAGTTGGAACCGGACGGCGTGATCGCCCCCGACTTCGACGACCCGAACCGCTCCGTCCAGCGGGACGTCACCCGGGCCCGCTTCGCCGCCTACCGCGACGCCCACGCGAAGTGGCTCGCCGACCGCGGCGAGGCCCCCACCACCGCCGAGCCGGAAGCGAGCTGACACCCGTGTTCTCCCTCACCCCCGACGCCGCCGAACCGCGGCTGCACGTCGCCCGGCGCACCCTCGAACGGCTGCGGACCGTCCCCGGGCTGGCCGCCCGCTACACCGGGCACGCCGAGCCGCACCGCCTCGACGACCTGGCCGCGCTGCCGCCGCTCGCCAAGGACGACCTCAACACCGCCCTCGCCCACCTCGAACCCAAGGCCGAAAACGGCGCCACCTGGCTCTTCCAGAGCGGCGGCAGCACCGGCGCCCCCAAGATCGGCTACGCACCCACCGGCTTCTACATGGCCGGCGTGCACGCCCACTGGCAGCCGCTCGACCCCGACGACGTCTTCGTCAACGCCTGGGGCGCCGGCCGGATGTGGGGCGCCCACTTCCTCGCCGCCGCGCTCGCCGACCTCTCCGGCTGCCAGATCATCGCGGTCGGCTCGGTCGCCGCCGACGAGTACCCCGACTGGCTGTCGTTCTTCGCCGCCCGCCGGGTCACCGCCATCGGCGGCACCCCGAGCGTGCTGCGGCTCTGGTTCGCCCGCGCCCGCGCCGCCGGCATCACCCTGCCCGACCTGCGCAAGGTGCTCTGGCTCGGCGAGGCCTGGCAGCCGCAGCTCGCCGAGGACATGGCCGCCGTCGCCCCGCGGGCCCGCCGGCACGGCATGTTCGGCAGCACCGAGACCTGGGTGGTCGGCACCAACGGCCCCGAGTGCCCCGCCGACACCTTCCACACCCTGCCCGAGCAACTGGTGCACGTCGGCCCCGACGACCTGCTCGACTTCACCACCCTCAACCCCGAGATGCTCAACCCGGTGCTGCGCTACCGCACCGGCGACGCCGGCCGCCTGGTCGCCTGCCCCTGCGGCCGGCCCGGCCCCGCGATGCAGGTGCTCGGCCGCCGCGACAGCGTCGTCCAGGTCCGCGGCCTCGGCCTGCACGTGGAGCAGGTCGTCGCCCGGGCCGAACGCGAGCCCGGCGTGACACAGGCCCAGGTCCTGGTCACCGAGCAGGGCGGCCGCGCCTCCTCCGTCGAGGTGCTGCTGCTCACCGCCCCCGACGCCGAGGTCGACACCGAGCGGCTGCGCAAGGAGATCCTCTCGGCGACCTTCACCCTCAGCACCGCCTTCCAGCACGACCCGCAGTGCTTCCGGGTGCGCACCGTCGACGCACTGATCAGCAACGGCCGCACCGGCAAGACGTCCGACCTCGTCGTCCGGGAGGACTCGTGAAACCGCGCCTGCCCGCCTCCCTCGGCCGGAGCTTCAACCTGTTCTGGGCCGGCCAGACCATCAGCACCGTCGGCGACCGGGTCACCGTCTTCGTCGTCCCCACCCTGATGATCTTCGTGCTGCACGCCTCCGCCCTCCAGGTCGGCATCGTCGCGATGGCCCAGTACCTCGGCATCCCGCTGCTCGGACCGATCGCCGGCGTGCTCGTCGACCGCTGGGACAAGCGGTGGACGATGCTCGCCTGCGACCTCGTGCGGCTGGTCGCCGTCGGCGTCATCCCGCTCGCCTACTGGCTCGGCTGGCTCTCCACCCCGCTGATCTTCGGCTGCGTCGCGGCGATCAGCGGTGCGACCATCTTCTTCACCGTCGGCTACCTGATCGCCGTCCCCGCCGTGGTGCCGAAGGACGACCTCGTCCGGGCCTACTCCCGGCTGGAGGGCAGCCGCTCCGTCTCCGAGGTCTCCGGCCCGTCCATCGCCGCCGCCCTCTACAGCGCCCTCGGCGTCGCCGCCCTCCTCGTCGACGCCGCCAGCTACCTCGTCTCGGCGCTCTGCCTGCGCTCGATGCCCTCCTGGGGCGACCGCACCCCCGTCACCGGCTCCGTCCGGGAGCGCCTCACCCTCGGCTTCCGGCTCAACTGGTCCGACCCGGTGCTGCGCCGGGTCGTCGTCGCCGCCATCACGCTGAACTGCGGCGGCCCGATCTTCGTCACCGTGCTGCCCGTCCTCGCCTACCGCGGACTCGGCGTCTCCGTCGCGGTGTTCGGCGCGGCCATGTCGGTCGCCGCGGTCGGCGCACTGCTCGGCGCCGTGGTCGCCCCCAAGATCAGCGAGCGGTTCGGCACCGGCCGGACGATGGCCTACGGCCTGCTGCTGCACTGCCTGGTCGGCCTCGGCGTGCTCGCCGCCCCCGCCCTGCCGACCGGCCCGGTGATCGCCGTGACCATGGGTTGCTACGGCTTCTTCATGTCCTGCATCAACGTGTGCAGCGCACCCGCCCGGCAGTCCCGGATGTCCGCCCAGAACCAGGGCGTCATGCACGCCGCCTACCGCACCGTCACCTGGGGCGTGATCCCGCTCGCCGCCCTCGTCGGCGGCTGGGCCGTCAGCCTGCTGACCGATTCCCTCGGCATCCTCGACGCCGCCCGCGTCGTCATGGCCAGCGGCACCCTGCTCGCCGCGTTCTCCTTCCTGCCCGCGATCCGCATCCAGCCCCTGCTGGACGCCGCCGAACGCGAGAAGGCCCGCGCGGCGGCCGAGGACGGGGCGGCCGGCGCGGCCCTCGCGGAGCGCACCTCATGACCACCACGCGCAGGACCGTCCTCATCACCGGAACCTCCTCCGGCATCGGCCTGGCCACCGCCGTCGCCGCGGCGCGGGCCGGGTACGCCGTGGTCGCCACGATGCGCGACCCCGACCGCGCCGGGGCCCTGCGCGAGACCGCGGGGCGGGCCGGCGTGGAGGTCGACGTCCGCCGGCTCGACGTCACCGACGCCGACTCCGTCACCGCCTGCCTCGCCGCCGTCGCCGAGGAGCACGGACGGCTGGACGCCGTCGTCAACAACGCCGGCATCTCCAACTTCGACCCCACCCTGGAGATGTCCACCATGGCCGCGCTGCGGACCAACCTGGAGGTCAACTTCTTCGGGGTGATCGCGGTCAGCCGGGCCGCGATGCCGCTGCTGCGGGCCGCCCGCGGCAGCCTGATCACCATCGGCAGCGTGCACGGCGTCGTCGGCCAGCCCTTCAACGAGGCGTACTGCGCCGCCAAGTTCGCCGTCGAGGGATTCATGGAGAGCCTCGCCCCGGTCGCCGCCGCGCACGGCGTCCGGGTGTCCCTGGTGGTGCCCGGATTCGTCCGCGGCACCAACTTCGGCATCTTCCCGGACGTCAACCGCACCACCGTCCAGGCCGCCTCCGGCCCGTACGCCGACACCTTCGCCGACTACGTCGACTGGGTCCGCACCAAGGGCTGGGAAGGCGCCGGCCAGCAGCCCCAGGACGTCGCCGACGTCGTGGTTGACACCCTCGGCGCCGACGCCCCGCCGTTCCGGATCCCGGCCGGCCGGTGGGCCGCCGACTACCTCGACCAGAAACTCACCGACCGCGACGGCACCCACGTGCAGACCCTCGCCCGCACCTGGATCGGCCGCCCCGACCTGCCCTAGCAACCGTCCTCGAAGGGCACGCGCCCCTGCACAGCACCCGTGCGCTTCGAGACACGCTCCAGTCGCCCCGACCCCTCGTCCGGAGGACCCGTGCCCGCCAAGTCCCTGCAGGAACTCGTCGACCTCGCCCGTACCCACTCGCCGTTCTACGCCGAGGCCTACCGCGACGTCCCGCGGACCGTCTCGCACATCACCCAGCTGCCCCTCGTCGACCAGGACGCCTTCTGGGCCGCGACCCGCGGCAACCGCCTGCTCACCGGCCCGCTCACCGACGCCGGCGTCTACAAGTCCGGCGGCACCACCGGCGCCCCCAAGCTCTCGCCGTGGACCCGCACCGAGCACGCCGAGGCGCTCACCGCCTTCGGCGCGGGCATGGTCCAGGCCGGCCTCAAGCCGGGCCACCGGGTCGCCAACCTGTTCCGCGCCGGCGAGCTCTACAGCGGCTTCCTCTTCATCGAGGGCGCCCTGCACCACGCGCCGGTCGACAACGTCCGCCTGCCGGTCGGCGGCTCCGCGCCCGACGACTACATCGCCGACCTGGTCAACGGCTTCGGCGTGCACGTCCTCGCGGGCGAGCCGATGAAGCTCAGCGCCGTCGCCGAACACCTCGTCCAGCGCGGGGAGAGCGCCGAATCGGTCGAACTGCTGCTGTTCGGCGGCGACCTGCTCTTCACCGACCTGCGGCCGCTGCTCGCCCGGGCCTTCCCCAAGGCGGCGATCTCCTCGGTCGGCTACGCCTCGGTGGACGCCGGCCTGGTCGCCTCGCCCGTCCCCGGCGACGACGTCAGGGTGCACGAGGCCTTCCCGAACCGCACGCTGGTGGAGATCGTCGACAGCACGACCGGTGAGCCGATCACCACCCCCGGTGTGCCCGGACGCGTCGTCGTCACCAACCTCTTCCGCACCCTGATGCCGATCCTGCGCTACCCGGCCGGCGACCGCGCCGAATGGCTCGACGCCGACTGCCGCCGCTTCCGGCTGCTCGGCCGCTCCGAGGAGGGCGGCCGGGTCGGCATCGTCTCCATGCCGAGCGAGGACGTCCGGGCCGTCCTCGTCGCCGCCGACCCCGAACGGCACATCGCCGGCATGCAGATGGTGCAGCGCCGCTGGGACGGCCGGGACGGCATCGTCCTGCGCCTCGGCTGCACCGAGCAGCCGCCCGCCGACCTCACCGAGCGGCTGATCGCCGCCGTGTACGCCGCCCGCCCCACCTACCCCGAGGAGGTCGCGGCTGGCGCGATCCACCCCCTGACGATCGAGTGGGTGCCGCGCTCCGAACTGGTCACCAACCCGCGCACGGGCAAGCTGCGCCAGGTGGTCGACGAGCGGCCCGAGGACTGAACCGGCCCGCCGGGCGGGGCGTCGCGCCCTCCGGAACTCCTCAGCCGTCGAGCGGCTTTCCGGAGAGCGTGACGCTCTGCCCGCGGAATTCCGCGACGACCTTCCCGGTGGATTGCCGGACGGTCACGTCGTAGATTCCGTGCCGCCCCGAGCGCGACCGCTCGGCAGCCTCCGCCACCAACTCGTCGCCGACCGCCGCCGGAGCGAGGAAGGTGACCTGGGCGGCCTGCGCCACGGTGACCGGGCCGTAGCTGTTGCACGCGTACGAGAACGCGGCGTCGGCGAGCAGGAAAATGAAGCCGCCGTGCGCGATGCCGTGGCCGTTCACCATGTCGGCCGTCACCTTCATGCCCATGCTGGCGTGCCCCGCCGACACCTCGTCGAGGGTGATTCCCAGCGACCGGCACGTCCGGTCGCGCTCGAAGAGCGCAGTCATCCTGGAATTCCCGACAGCACCCGGCTCCGCATTCCCGTCCATGTTTCCCCTGCCTCCCCCGGGACCGGCCCGAAACACCCGATGATCCGCTCCCGGGAATTACATCGATCCCCACCGTCGACTGTCAACGGTGACCCGATCGTCCCGCGGACACCGCGCGGCCGGGTGAATTCCGGAGGAGCCCGCCGCGCCGAGGGAATGAACGGCGGGCAGCACCCGCACGACGCCACCGTTCACGAACTCCCGGTGCCCGCACCGCCGCCGTCCACGGCCGTGCGTGCGACCGTGACCGTGCCGTCCGGACGGAGCGTGAACCGCACGGCCTCCCCCTCGGCGGTACGGGTGTCGCTCGCGCCGTACGCCCTGAGCGTGAGGTCCTCGGCCTTCCCGTAGTGCAGGTCGGCCTCGGCCGCGTCCGCCCAGCCGTTCACCCGGACGCGGACGGACCAGTGCTCCAGCTCCTGCGACCGCCAGGCGCCCCAACTGGCCTCCGGCAGCAGCCCCGCCGCTGCGCCTCCCCGCACCCCCAGCCCGGCGAACACGAGCACGCCGGCCGCCGCCGCACCGAGAACCCCCCTCAGCTTCATGATCGTGAGCCTACCGGGCGAGGCTACCGGCGCTCTTCCGCATACGCCCTGATCCACTCCGGGGAACGGCCCGGCAGGACGCGCCACGGGCGGGGCCACTCACGATCCGCCAAGAAGCCGGCCTTCTCCGGACGCGTCGCCGCGACCGTGACGGCCAGGACATCGTCGACGTGGCGGAAGGGGGGCGACGTCCTGCCGGTCGAAGCCGGACACCACCAGGCCCCCGCCGCCCAGATGGATCCGCAGCCCCGGCACCGGTCGCCACGGACAGGTGGTGATCTCCGTCAACCCGGCGACCACCTCGGGCAGCAGCGCCGGAGGGAGCGCCGAGACCGCCCTGCGGGACACCGGTCCGTGGGCGATCGCGAGCAGGCTCCGCTGGGCGAGCAGCCCGGCGGAGCCCGGCATCGGCCACCTTCCGGCCCTCTTCGTCCGGGCCGAGGTCGAAGAAGCGATCGGGGTCGTTCGCGTCGTACGCGCAGACCCGTTCGCCCTCGTCCCCACTCAGGAAGACCATCCTGTCGGGGGCGGAGCGGACGGGCCGGGGAGTCATCGCCTGCCAGACGCTCCCGGCTTCCCACAGAAGCGGCGGCGTCGCCGCGTACGCGCGCCGGACCCGGTCCGGCAGCCGGGCGAGGCACTCGGGCATCGGCTCGTCGGGCCCTCGGCGGCCGAACCACTGCTCGGCGACGTCCGCGACCGCCACGTCCTCGATGTGCACAGGTCCTCCGTCGGCGGGTCGCGGGCTCGAATCCCACCAGCTCACGGGGTGCGGTGTCCAGGGTCGTCGCGACGCCGGCGGACCGGACCGGACCGGACCGGTGGACCGGCGGCAGGTGAACCTCGGGCCGAGGCCGTCACCGACGACCCCGTGCCGCGTTGTGAGGGAGTGCGGCACACCGGCTGCGGACGACCGCGAAGGAACCGCACGCACGACGACGATCACTCTCCAGGCAGGGGTGGCACGGTGGCAGACGGTACCCGGCAGGCGGAGCCCGCCATGAATCCCGCGGTGCGCGACACGTACGGCCCGGCGGACCTCAGCAACAACCCCGTGTTCGCCGGAGGGTTCATCAACTTCGGCCACTGGCAGGCGATCGACCTCGACCGGCCGCTCGACGAGGCCGACCGGATCCGCAGCCAGCAGGACCTCTACCGCCAGGTCCTGCGGGCCGCCGCACTGCCGGACGAACCGGAGATCCTCGAAGTCGGCTGCGGGCTCGGCATGGGCTGCGCCCTGATGCTGAGCGAGTGCGGGCGCGCCACCGTCACCGGCATGGACATCCACCCCGAGCAGCTGCAGCGGGCCCGCGACACCCATGCCGACCTGCTGCGCCGGGAGCCGGACCGGCTGCGTTTCGTCCGGGGCGCGGCCGAGCGCATGCCCGTGGCGGGCGACGGGTTCGACGCCGTGATCAGCGTGGAGGCCGCCCAGCACTTCTCGGACCTCCGGGCCTTCGCCGAGGAGACGTCGAGGGTGCTGCGGCCGGGTGGCCGGGCGGCCTTCGCCAGCTTCTTCACCGTCGACGGCGCCCCCGGCCGGCCCGGGGAACTCGCGGCCCTGCTGGACACCTTCGCCAACGGCCTGGACATCGCACGCCCGGTGCAGCAGCTCGCGGACGCACTCACCGGGGCCGGCCTCGCCGGTGTGCACGTCGAATCTATCGGTCGGCACGTGTGGCCGGGCTGGGACCGGTGGCTGAGCCGGTGGTGGGCCCCGGAGACCTGGCCGCGGAACTTCCTGCGGGCCTACGAGCGGGGAATCCTCGACTACTACCTGGTCACGGCGGAGCAGCCCCGGTAGCGGCCCGGTGCGGGAGGATCCCTCCCGTGAGCCACCCCCTGCTGCCCCTGCCGGAGCCCGCCTACGCCCTGATCCGCGTCGAGGCTCCGCCCGAGGTGCCCGCCCGGATCGCCGACCGCCTCCGGGAGCCCGGCATCCCGGCCGGGCCGATCGGCTACGAGTACCGGCCGCTGGGGGAGCCGCGGTTCCTCGGTGCGGTCGGCGAGCAGGGAGCGGTCGCCGTCGCCACGTGCGGCCTGTTCGGATACATCGCCGTCGACGTGGCCACCGGGCACGTGGTGCAGGTGCCCGGCGCCGATGCGGCGGCGGCCCGTCAGGTGAACGGCGACCTGGACTCGTTCGACCGGTGCGTCGAGGCCGTGATCGCCCGCTTCCCGTTCTACGCGGAGGACGAGGAGGACCGCTTCGGGGAGGTCGCGGACGAGCTCCGCGGTCTCCTCTCCGGCATCGACGGAACCGCTCTCGCGCACAACGGGTTCTGGGAGACGTTCTGCGACGACGTCGGGATGGGGAGCTACCCCGACGGGGACGACTGAACCGGCGCCGGCCCGTCGTCGGGCGGCCGTGATGTCCGGGGGCGCCGGGTCAGCCCGCCGCGCCGGGGACGGTCGGAAGGAAGATCAGCGCGGCGGCGACGAAGAGCAGGGCGATCGGTGTCCCGATCGGGACGGACACCGGGCCGGCCGTGACCAGGACCGGCACCGGCGCCCGGTGGCCGACGGCCGCTCCGTGGGAGTCGGCACGGGCATGGGCGGTCGTGGGCACGACCGACAGGAGCAGTCCGGCAACGACAGCCGCTGCAGACGTTCGCATCACCGTGGGGCCTCCGATCCTCCCGGGCCCGGGCGGCCGGGTCGTCGATCAGTCAAGGACCGGTCCGCCGCCCCGGCCAGCGGCGGCAGCCGTGCGGGTGAACCGGCCGGGCACGCCCGGCCCCGAGCCACACCGCTCGCCCGCCCCGCCGAGCCGGCCCCGCACCGCGCCGGGCGGCACCCACGGCGCACGGACGCCGAGCCCCGCCGGGACCTCGACGGTCAGCGCCTCGTACTCGTACGCGCTCTCACGGACGGTGAAACCGCCCGAGCCCAGAATCGCGATCACCGCCGGGAGCACGGCCTTCTGCACCGCCCCGTGGTGACGCAACGCCGGATCGTCCCACTGCTCCGGGTCGCAGGCCCGTGACCGCGGTGCCCGGACCTCGCCCCCGTCTTCGGCCCGCTCCCGCAAGGCTGTCCGCACCGGCCCCTACAGTGGCCCGGACCGACGGCGCCCGGCCACGACCCGGCTGCGCGCAGCGCCCCCACCGCCGAGGAGCCACCGACCATGGGGTACCACACCGAGTTCACCGGCCGGATCGAGGTCGTGCCGCCGCTCAACGCAGCCGAGCAGAGCTACCTGCGGAAGTTCGCCGGGAGCCGGCGGATGGACCGGGACACCGGCCCCTACTACGTCGACGGCCCTCCGCACAGGCCGTTCGACCGCTTCGGACGGGCCGGGAACGACGACGTCCGCGACGCCAACAGGCCGCCGGCAGGGCAGCCCGGCCTGTGGTGCCACTGGGAACCCGTCGAGGACGGAAGCGGAATCGAGTGGAACGGGGCGGAGAAGTTCTACTTCGCCACCGAATGGATGACCTACCTCGTCGACCACTTCCTCAAGCCCGGCGCGGCAGCCCAGGGACACCCCGGGTTCGAGTACTTCACCTTCGACCACGTCCTCGACGGCACGATCGAAGCGGTCGGCGAGGAACCGGGGGACGCGTGGCAGCTCCTCGTCCGGGACAACACCGTCAGCGCGATCGAACACGACCCCGGGGAGCCGGACTGGATGTGCGAGACCTGCCTGCGGATCGTCGAGAGCGAGGACACGGCCTGCTGCGCCCACGCGGAGACGGTGCCGGTATGGCCGGTCTGACGGACCGGGGCGGCCGTACTGCCGCCATGGCCGACGACGGCGAACCCCCTCGTCCGGACAGCCTGCCGCCCGCGGCCCGCGCCGTGCTGACGGACACGGACCGGAGCGCCGGTCCACACCCACGCGGGAGACCCGGGTTCCCGGAACCTCGGTCTCGTGCTGCGGGCCCGGCGGGCGGGCGACGTCGTCCGCTCCCGCCCCCTGTTCATGGTCGGTCGTTGGGCGGAGGCCACCTGGGACTGCCTCCCGGGTACCGAGCGGTCCCGCTGCTGACCGCCGCGGGCTCGAAGTCCCCGGTCGTCGCCCGGGCTCGACGTCCCCGGTCGTCGTTCACGGCCGGAGGAGTGCGCAGAAGCGGTCCAGGGCGAGGTCGGTGCGGTGGCGGTCCCCGGTGGTCGTGAGGTCGAACAGGAGGCCGCGGACGACCGCCATGACCAGCGTGGGAGTGACGGTGTCGCCAGGGCCGGTGGTGACGCCGCGGAGGGCGACGCCGAGGGTGTCGAACCATCCCGTGATCGCCTCGGCCCGGTCGGGGTGGTGCTCGGGGTGGGCGAGGCCGTCGGCGTGCACCTCGAAGATCAGGCGGACGTACGGGGCGCGCTCCGGTGCGCTGATCCAGGCCCAGATGCCGCGCAGGTGCTCCTCCGGCGAGGCCGCCTGCGCCGGCAGGCCCTCGGCCAGGCGAGCCGCACCACGGCGGCGGGCCTCGGCCAGCACGGCGGACACCAACTCCTGCTTGCTGCCGAAGTCGTAGAGCAGCATCCGGGGGCTGGTCCCCAGCGCGGCGGCCAGCGGCCGCAGGCTCAGTCCGGCGAGGCCGTGCGCCAGCACGTAGTCGGTCGCCCGCGCCAGCGTGGCCTCCCGTCGGCCGGGATCCGGAGGTCGTCCCACGGTGGATCGTCCTTCCAGTGGCGAGAACCTGAGTCGACGTCAGTATATGGTACGACTGTTTCACTAATGAGGGGGGACAGTCATGCACACACCGGACCGGGCACTCGTCCTGGGCGCCGGAGGGCCCGTCGGCACGGCCTGGACGGCCGGGTTCGCCCGCGGGCTGCGCCGCAGCGGAGTGGACCTCGGCGCGGCCGATCTGATCGTGGGCACCTCGGCCGGCGCGATCACCGCCGCGCTGCTGGCCACCGGTCAGGACCCCGGCCGGCTCGCCACCCCCGTACGCCCCGACGGCGCGGGCAGCACTCCTCCCCGGGTGGACGGACGCCGGCTCGGCGAGGCCTTCGCCGTGCTCGGCGCCGCCGCCTCGGACCCGGCCGGCGCGCGGCGCCGGGTCGGCCGGATCGCGCTCGAGGCCGAGACCGGCCCCGAGCAGGCGCACGTCGACCGGATGCGCGCCATGGTCGGCGCCGACCGATGGCCCCACCGGCGACTGCTGATCACCGCCGTGGACGCCGGGACCGGTGAGCAGGAGGTCTTCGACCGTACGAGCGGCGCACCGCTGGCCTCCGCGGTGGCGGCGAGCACGGCCTTCCCCGGCATCTACCCGCCGATCACCGTCAACGGCCGCCGCTACATGGACGGGTCCCTGCGGTCGGCGACCAACGCCGGACTCGCGGCCGGAGCCCGCACGCTGGTCGTGATCGACCCGCAGGCGCACCTGTTCCCCCGCGAGCTCCTCCAGCAGGAGCTGGCGGCCGCCGCCGCACACACCGTGGTGACCGTCGAGCCCGATGCCGGATCACTGCGAGCCCTCGGCCCCGACCTGAACGACCGGGCGGCCTGGGAACCGGCCTACCGGGCGGGTCTTCGCCAGGCCGCCGACGCCGGGGAGCAGCTCCGCCTCGCCTGGAACACCGGCTCCGGCACGGACTGAGCGCAGCCCACGACCACCTCGTCCGGCCGATCGGCCGCGCCCTGCCGGCAAACCGGTCGTGCGACCGACGGTGCAGTCCGTACGATCCTGGCAGCGGGACCGCGCAGTCCCGCAGGATGCGGCCCGTGGCAGAGTGGCCCATTGCCATCGGTACACCGGAGGCACCCCGGGTATCGATCGGTGGAGGAGGAGCGGTCCTGCTCCGATCCCGCCCGTGGGTTCGAATCCCACCGGCTCCCGCATCCGCCCTCCCCGCCGCGGCAGGACCTTGTGTCCGGTAGGGAGCCGCCGCGCTGCGAGCGCGCCGCAGGCAGGCACGGGTGACGTGCCCGGCCCCGCCCGAGTACGGCCTCACCGCGGGCCGTTGTCCGTTCAACCGCCGCCCCGTCGGGTAGGTGGGCAGGGCGGGGCGCCGGGCTCGCAGGGGCCAGCGGACCGGTGCGCGCTTCGGCTGTCGTTCCGGCAGACCGCCGCCGCTCAGGCACGGCGATCCCAGGACCGATCGGGGGACTTGATGCCGTATCCGTCGCAGGACCCGCCACCGCACTGGACCCCGCCGCACCAGACCCCGCCGTCCGGCCCTCCGACGGCCGGTCACCCGGCGCCGCACCGCTCGAACGCGAAGACCTGGGGCGTGGTCGCCGCCGTGGTCAGCGCCGCGGTGGGCGTGGCCGGCGCGATCGCGGCGTTCACGGGCGGCGGTTCGGGGTCCTCCGCCGCGCGCGGACCGGCACCGCAGGTCACCGTCACGGTCGCCGGGCAGGGTGCGTCGGCCGGCACGGGCGATGCTGCGACCGCCGTCTCCCCGGCGCCCGCGGGGGCCGGCGCGGGCGCCGCGGTGCGCTGGTCGGGGAAGATCCTCCTCGGCATGGAGGGCATCGACCTGTCCGCCCTGCCGCCCCGGAAGGGCACCGGCGCCGTCAACTTCCCGAGCGCCCAGCGCAGCGGCAGCAGCGGCATGAAGATCAAGGGTCAGGTCGCTCCCTGGGAGGGGGCGGGCGAGCCCACGGCGGAGGGTTGCCGGGACCTGCTGCAGACGCGGGCGCGCCAGGAGGTCGACGTCGCCGAGGGCGACCGGGTCTGCGTGGTGAACGAGAGTTCGCCGATCGGCCTGGTGACCGTCACCGGGACCCACTACGACCAGGGCAGCTACGGGGAGCCGGACGCCGACCTGAAGGTCTGGAGCCTGCGGCTCGCCCACTGACCGTCCCTGCGTCCCGGCGCTGCCCGGGCGTTCGCGGCGGCGCAGGAGAACGGGCCGGCCCCGGTACTCGGTACCGGGGCCGGCCCGTCCTGATCGGGCCGTTTCAGGCCGTCGTGCGGCGGGTGGCCCGCTTGGCCGGTGCCGCCTTCTTGGCGGTGCGCGGTGCGCTCTTCTTCGCGGTGGCGGCCTTCTTGGCGGGCGCGGTCGACTTCTTCGCCGCCGCGGTGGTCTTCCGCGTGGTGGTCTTCTCGGCGGGTGCCGCGGTCTTCTTGACCGCGGTGGCGGCCTTCGTCGCGGTGGACTTCGTTGCCGTGGCCCTGGTCGCGGCGGCCTTGGTCGGAGCGGCCTTCTTGGCCGTGGTCTTCCTGGCGGTGGTCCGCTTCACGGCGGCCGGCGCGGCGGTGGCAGCGGCGGCGGTGCGCTTCGCCGCCGTCCGCCTGCGGGCGGGCGCGGCAGCGGCGGCCGACTTGCCCGCGGTGAGCGAGCCCTTCGGGGCCTTGGCCGTGGCGGGGCC
Organism: Kitasatospora sp. NPDC093679; assembly: GCF_040683455.1. Classification (NCBI taxonomy): domain Bacteria; kingdom Bacillati; phylum Actinomycetota; class Actinomycetes; order Kitasatosporales; family Streptomycetaceae; genus Kitasatospora; species Kitasatospora sp. NPDC093679. The sequence goes on along the minus strand of NZ_JBFBDW010000073.1, from coordinate 12,885 downwards.
GGACTTCGGCAGCTTCTTCGCGCCGGAGACCAGGTCCTTGAAGCCCTGGCCGGGGCGGAAGCGCGGCACGTTGGTCTTCTTGACCCGCACGCGCTCGCCGGTCTGCGGGTTACGGGCGTAGCGGCCGGCGCGCTCCACCTTCTCCAGCGTGCCGAAGCCGGTGACCTGCACCCGCTCCCCGGCCACCACGGCACGGACCATGGCGTCGAGGACCGCGTCCACGGCGTCCTCGGCGGCGGTGCGGCTGCCGAGCTGCCCGGCTACCGCTTCGACGAGTTGTCCCTTGTTCATGACGACATCTCCACAGCCACATCGGGGATAGTTTGTCCTGTTTCATCCTCAACATAGAGGCCATCCAGGCGCTCCGCCCGCCCAACGGGCCCCATCCGGGCACCTCGTGTCGCGAATTTCGGGGCCGGGGCCGCCTCTCGGCGACCCTGCGGCGATGCCACCTGCGTCAACGGACCGGACGGGCGCAGGCGATCGGCGGGTCCCGTACCGGTTGCCGCCGACCCCGGGAGCCGGTCCGGCCGGGCCGGCGGCGGCAGTTGCCGGGCCGGGTGCGGGCCGGTCGCAGGCGATGAACGGCGCGGTCCTCGCGTCGCCGTCCTCGGCGAAGCGCGGGCGGGTTCCGGGCCGCCGATGAGGTCCGCCGTGCGGCTCCCGGGGGCATCCGTGCTGGTGACGGGGCCGCATCGGCGACTTCGGCGCGGTCCGCGGCATCCCGCGGGACGCCCTGCTGTCGCGGCGCGGTCCGTCGGGCGCCAACTACCGGGCGCCGTCGCAGCCAGGGGGGCCGGCGCGGTTCCTCGGCCGGCCGGACGTGGCGGACCTCCAACCGGCCGCGCTGCGCCGTCGGCGACGGCAGGGGATCCGAGGACCGCGTACACCGGTTCCGGTGGTGCGGAGTCCGTCGGGCCCGCCGGCCGCAGGACGTTCGGCCGTTCGCGTGGCCGCGACCGTCGCGCGGGACGATGCCACGGCCGGGACGCAGGCTCCGAGCCGACGGATGGGGGAGGGCGCGGCCGGACGGACGCGGCTGCCGGTGCCCGACGACGGTGCGGACGCGCACGGCGAGGCCCTCGGTGCTGCCGGTGTCGGAGTCCGCCGCCAGCAGCCCACGGCGGGCCAGGAGTTCCAGGGCGCGATCCGGGTGCGGGAGGCCCGGGCCCTTCCCACCGCCGCGGACGATCCCCCTACGCGGCCGACGGATCCTCGGGCGGTGGCTGTGCAGGGCGCCGCGCGGCCACCGGTGCGGCGAGTGCGACCAGCGCGGCCAGCACCGCGAAGCCGGCGCCGAGCGTGGTCGCCGAGGCGGCCGATGCGAGGACCAGCGGGCCCCCGGCGTCGCCGAGTTCGCGGCCCAGTTCGGCGGCGCCCATGGTCTGGCCGAGCCGCTCGGCGGGCGCCGCGGCGGCGAGCGAGGCGAAGGCGAGCGGGGTGGCGAGACCCGTGCCGGCGCCGACGGCCACGGCCGCGGTCAGCAGACCGACGAGGCCGGGGACCGGCGCTGCCGCCAGGCCGGCGGCGGTGAGCAGGAGGCCCGCGGCGATGCCGGTCGTCAGGCCGATCCGTCCCGTGTCCAACGCCCGGCCCGCGCGCGGTTGGGCGATCGCGGCGCAGAGCGCCAGCAGGGACACCGCGGCACCGGTCGCGACCGGTCCGAGGCCGGCCCGGTGTCCGATCACCGGCAGGAAGCCGACCCCGGCCGACAGTGCGGCCGTTGCGCAGGCCAGTGCCAGCGTCGGCCGCACGAAGGAGCCGTCGGCGAGTCGACGGGCGAGGTCCAGGACGGTCCGGCGGGCGCGCGGCAGCGGCGCCACCACCGGCACCGCCACGGCGGCCCGGACGGTGACCGCCCCGGCGAGGGCGGCGGTCACCGCGAACAGCAACGGCAGTCCGCCCAGCCGCACCAGCGCACCGCCGAGCAGCGGGCCCGCGGTGTGGCCGATGCTCTTCCAGAAGCCGTAACCGCCGTACGCACGTCCGTGCCCGGCCCGCGGGTTGAGCCGGGCCACCAGCATCGACGCGGCCGGGGAGAACGCGGAGGCGGCGGCGCCCTGCCCGAGCCGCGCGAGCCACAGGAGTTCCGCGTCCGCGGACAGCGCGAAGCACGCCGAGGCGGCGGCGAAGGCGATCAGGCCGCAGAGGAGCACCGGCCGCGGCCCGACCCGGTCGGCCAATGCGCCGAACACCGGCTTGAGCAGGACCTCGGCCCCGTCGTAGAGCGCGAGCAGTCCACCGAGGGCCAGCCAGGACGCGTGCCGTTCGGCCGTGAAGCCGCCCAGGTTGGCGGCGATGCCGTGCGCGCCGAAGGCGGTGGTGAACCCGGCCGCGTACAGCGGTCGCATCTGCCGCCGTACGGCTCGTTCCTCGGTCCGCGCTTCGGCCACGACCGGCACCTTCCGGGTCAGCCCCGACGGAGAGCGGAGAGGCCCTGCCCGATGCGGTCGTCCGCCCGGGCCGTGGCCAAAGGCCCGTGGACCCCCACCGCCGGAGCCCTGTCTCCGACCGGCCCCCCGGGCGGCTCCTGCTGCGCCGCGACCCGCTGCCGGGGCGGCTCCGCCGGGAGGGACACGAGCGGCAGCGCGCATCGTCGGCGGGGATGCGTCGTCATATCCCCCAAAGTAGCAACCGCTACATTAGGGGAGGAAAGGGGCGCCGATCCCGAACGAGGTGGCTGATGCACTCGATCACCGACTGGCTTTCCGGCCTGTCCGGTCCGGTCGTGTACGCGGTCGTCGCCGCCCTGGTCTTCGCCGAGGACGCGCTCTTCTTCGGCTTCGTCATTCCCGGCGAGACGGCCGCCGTCCTCGGCGGCGTCCTCGCCCACCAGGGCAAGGTCTCCCTCGGCCTGATGATCCTCGTGGTGGTCGGTGCGGCGATCCTCGGCGACTCCGTCGGCTACGAGGTCGGCCACCGGGCGGGCCCGGCGATCCTCGGCACCCGCCCCATGCGGCGCCACGGCGAGCGCATCGCCAAGGCCCAGGACCTGATCCGCCGACGCGGGCCGGCCGCCGTCTTCTTCGGCCGGTTCGTCGCCTTCTTCCGCGCGATGATGCCGGCCCTGGCCGGCATCTCCCACATGCCCTACCGCCGCTTCCTGCTCTTCAACGCCCTCGGCGGCCTGGCCTGGGGCGTCGGCTTCACCCTCCTCGGATACTTCGCCGGAGCCGCGTACACCCGCGTCGAGGGACTGGTCGGCCGTGCCCTCGCCATCGCCCTCGCCGTCCTGGTGGTGGTGGCCCTGACCGTCTGGCACCTGCGGCGCCGCCGGCGCGAGTCCCGCTCGCCGCAGCCCGACGGCCACGACGAGCGGTCCTGACGCCGGACGGGCGCCCCGCCCGGTGCGCCGTCAGCGGCTCACTGCGCCGACGGAGTTGCGGCCGCGGGTCCCGGCGCGGCTACTCCACACCCGACCCGTGCGCCGCGAGCACCTCGTGCACCGCCGCGGCCAGGGCCGCCCGGTCCTCGTAGAACGCCATGAAGGTGTCGTAGCGGGGGTCGATCAGGCGCAGTGCGGCCGCCTTGGTCAGCTCCACGTTCTCGGTGTCCTCGGTGAGCGGGGCGCGCAGCACGTCGAGCATCACCGGCCGGAGCGCCGGGTGGTCCTGGTCCTGGACCAGCTGCACCAGGGCGATCCGCCGCGGCCAGTCGTCCAAGGTCCAGTAGAAGGCCGCGAGGCCCTCGACGTGCCCGGGTCGGACGGCGGGACGGGCGAACTCGATCTCGACCCAGGACAGAGACCGGACGAGGGACCGGAACCGCTCCAGCGCGTACATGCGCCGCATCCTATGCCGCGGCCGCAACCCGGTCGGGTGCCCGCCCCGGTCACGTGCCCGGCCCCGGCCCCCTCCCGCACCCGCCCGACCGCATGTCATCATGTGAAGACATCGCATGATGACAAACGAGCGGAGAGGCGGACCGGCCATGCGGGCGAACGCGGAGACGGGCGCGGGGGGACGGCAACGGGCACTCGTGCCGGTCCTGGTCTTCCTCGGCACGGTGGTGGCCGTGATCAGCAGCCTCGGGGCACCGATGGTCCCGACGATCGCCGCCGTCGACCACGTCTCCCTCGCGGACGCCCAGTGGTCGCTCACCGTCACCATGCTGGTCGGCGCGGTGGCCACCCCCGTCATGGGACGGCTCGGCGACGGCCCGCACCGCCGCACCGTGATGCTGGCCGCCGCCGCGACCGTCCTCGCCGGCAGCGTGCTCGCCGCCCTCCCCCTGGGATTCCCCGCACTGATGGCCGGCCGCGCCCTGCAGGGCGTCGGACTGGGCCTCACCCCGCTGGCCATCGCCACCGCCCGCGACAGCGTGCCCGGCGAACGCTCCCGCTCCGCCCTCGCCGTCCTCTCCCTCACCACGGTCGCCGGCGTCGGCCTCGGCTACCCCCTCACCGGACTGATCGCCCAGTCCCTCGGCGTCCACGCCGCCTTCTGGTTCGGCGCCGCCATCAGCGCCGCCGCGCTCACCGCAGGCATCCTCGTCCTGCCGCCGACCACCCACCGCCCCGCCCGGCCGCTCGACCTCCTCGGCGCCTGCCTGCTCGGCACCGGCCTCGGCGGACTGCTCCTCGCCCTCAGCGAGGGCGAAGTCCTCGGCTGGACCTCCCCGGCCCTGCTCGCCCTCGCGGCCGCCTCCGCCCTCCTGCTCCTGTGGTGGGTCCGGCACGAACTGCGCACCCCGCACCCGCTCGTCGACCTCCGCTCGCTGCGCAACCCGGTGGTGCTCACCGCCGACGTGGCCGGCCTGGTCGCCGGCATCGGGATGTACCTGCTGATGTCCCTGGTGACCCGGTTCGTCCAGACGCCCACCTCCGCGGGGTACGGCTTCGGCGCCACCGTCACCGTCGCCGGACTCGCACTGCTGCCGTTCTCCGCGGCCAGCATCCTGACCAGCCGGATCGCCCCCCGACTCGCCCGGCGCACCGGCACCGCGGCGATCCTGCCGATCGGCTGCGCGGTCTCCCTGCTCGCCACCCTGGCCTTCCTGTCCGGCCGCGACCGGCTGTGGGAGCTGTTCGCCGTCATGGGCCTCGCCGGGCTGGGCGTCGGCCTGACCTTCGCCGTCATGCCCGGACTGATCGTCGGCGCCGTCCCCGCCCACGAGACCGGCAGCGCCATCAGCTTCAACCAGGTGCTCCGCTACGTCGGCTACTCCACCGGCAGCGCCCTCAGCGGCGCGGTGCTCCAGGCCCACACGCCCGCCGGGCACGCCCTGCCCACGGGCGACGCCTACACGGCCGCCGCGCTGATCGGCTGCGCGGTCTGGGCGGTGGTCGGGGCGGCTACCATCGTCCTGCCGCGGCGCGGTGCCACGGCGGCCACCGGGAACGGACTGCGCATCACCGTCCGGGCGGCGGGCGGCGAGACCGAGGGCGAGGGCGCCCGGGAGGAGGGAGCACCCGCGTGAGCGAGGCGAGTGCGGGGGAGCGGCGCCGGGACGCGGCACGCAGCCGGGAGCTGCTGCTGCGGGCGGCCATCGAACTCTTCGCCGAGCGCGGCTTCGACCGCACCACCATCCGCGAGATCGGCGAACGGGCCGGCGTCGACCCGGCGCTGATCGCCCGTTACTACGGGGGCAAGACCCAGCTGTACCTGGCCACCGTGCAGGCCGAGCACGGCGACGCCACACCGGCCGACCTGCTCGACGAGGAACGCCTCGCCGGACTGCTCGACCGCTTCGAGCAGCGCGGCCCCGGGCCCGCCTTCCAGACCGTCGTCCTGCCCTCCGACGACTCCGCCGTCCAGGACGCCGTCCGGGCCCACCTGCACCGCCGGCTGGTGGACCCGCTACGCGAACGCCTCGAACGCGAGGGCCTGGACCGCCCGCAGCTGCGCGCCGAGCTCGCCGTCGCGGCCTTCACCGGCGTGGTCCTCGCCCGCAGCGGCGGCGGCATGCCCGAACTCGCCGCCGCCGACCCGGCCGAGGTCCGCGCCCTCCTGCACGACCTCCTCGCCGCCACCGCCGGCACGGCCTGAGGCGTGTCCCCAAGGGCGCTCGGGTGACCCTGACATCGACCGTCCGGGCGCCCGTCGAAGGCAACTGCCCGGGGTTCCTCCGGGTCCGGCCGTCTCAGCGGTCGGCGTCGGGCGCGGGGGGAGCGGGCTGCAGGCGGACGCAGCACTCCCCGGGAACGGGGTCGAGGACGGCTTCGACGCCCGGGACCTCCAAGCCCCGGAGGTAGCCGTCGAGGAAGGCGTGGTTCATGCCGCACACCAGCTCCGGCGCCTTGGCGGCGAGCGGGTGGAACGGGCAGTTGCGCAGCCGGACCTCGGTCGGCGACTCCCGGACGGGCTCGTACCCGTAGGTCTCCAGCATCTGCTCGCACATCGTCAGCCCGCGTTCCACCCCGAGCCGCCCGGGACGCCCGGACGCGCGCTCCTCCTCGCCGAGCCGGCGGCCGCGGCCGGCCGCCACGTCCACGGCGGCCCGGGCCGCGCTGCCGCCGCCGCTCTGGGCCAGGACGGCGTCCAGGAGCAGGTCGGCCAGCAACTCGTGGCGGCGGTCGGGGATCGAGACGGTGATCTGGGCGTCGGTCGGCTCGTAGACCTTGGGCTGGCGGCCCACCTTGCGGACGGCCCCGGGTGCGCCGTAGCGGGCCCGCAGCAGACCGGCGTCGACGAGCTTGTCGAGGTGGAAGGCGGCGAGCTTGCGGGAGATGCCCACGCTCGCGGCCGCCTCGTCCCGGGTCACCGGCCGGCCGGCGCGTCGGACGAAGGCGAACATCCGCCGACGCGACTCCTCGCCGAGCACGCTCACCGACTGGATGCGGTCGGCCGGCTCCTGCGGTGCCGTGCCCCGGTCGCTCTCGTCACTGGTCACCTGTTCACGATAACTCCCACGCACGGCGGCACGCCCTTGTTCGTGGAGCTGTGGCCTGCCCGTCTTGACGGGCGACCCGAATAAGGACAACACTTGTTGGTGAAAAAGGCGGAGAAAGGGGCCCGGCATGACCAGCGAGCAGCAGGCCCGGGCGAAGCAGTCGGGAGAAGCGACGCGGCCGGGAGGAGCGACGCGGCCGGCGGAGGCGAAGCGGCCGGTCGGTGCGGTGGTGGCAGGCCCCCACGGCCATCCGTTCCACCCGATGCTGGTCACCGTCCCGATCGGGGCGTGGGTGGCCGCCCTGGTCTTCGACATCGCCTTGCACCTGGTCGACGACCCCGCCTTCCTGGCGCGGGGAGCGATGTGGCTGATCGCGGTGGGCGTGCTCGGCGCGATGGCCGCGGCACTGGTCGGGTTCTTCGACCTGCTCACCATCCCGCGCGGCACCCCGGCGATGCGCACGGCGCTCGTGCACATGTCGCTCAACCTCCTGGTGACCTGCGCGTACGTCGCCGGCTTCTTCTGGCGGCACGCCGACGGCGCCACCGGCAGCGTCGGAGCGGGGAAGCTCGCGCTGTCCGCGGTGAGCCTCGCCGTGCTCGGCGTCTCCGGGTACCTCGGCGGCAAGCTCGCCTACCGCTACGGCGTCCGGGTCGCCGACGAGGCCATCCGGGCGGAGGGCACCCGCACTCGGACCGGCCCCGACCGCACCTGATCGCCCCTCGGCCGAACCCCGGCCTCCCCCCGGCCGAATCCCGGCCTCGCCCGCCGCCGGCGCCCGCCGGCCGCCCCTCGAACCGTCCCTTCCGGAGGGTCCCGTGGACATCGCAGCTCTCGTCACCCGGCCGATCGAAGCGCCGACCCGCCCCGTCGGGGCCGCCGGCCGGAAGGCGCCCGCTCTCGACACCACCGGCCGCTGACATGAGCAGCCACCCCGCTCCCGACCTCTCCGCGGTGATCGCCATGTACGACTTCTCGACACCCGAGTCCACCACCACGTACGACTTCCCGACCCGTGCGTCGGCTCCTACGCCGGTCCCGGCGCCGGCTGCGGTGCCGCTGCACGTCGTCCACGACGGCGACGGCGTCGACCTCGCCGCGGCGGAGGGCGCCGCCGCCCGGTTCCTGCACGCCCTGGGCATCTCCACCGACTCGGAGAGCCTGCGCGGCACACCGGGCCGCATGGCCCGCGCCTACGCCGAGATGTTCAGCCCCCGGCCGTTCGACCTGACCACCTTCCCCAACGACGAGGGCTACGACGAACTCGTCCTCGCGCGCTCGATCCCGCTGCGCTCGGTCTGCGAACACCACCTGCTGCCGTTCGTGGGCACCGCGCACGTCGGCTACCTGCCGGGCCGGCGGATCCTGGGCCTGTCGAAACTCGCCCGGGTCGTCGAGCACTTCGCCTGCCGCCCGCAGGTCCAGGAACGCCTGACCAAGCAGGTCGCCGACTGGCTGCAGGACCGCCTCGCCCCGAAGGGCGTCGGGGTGGTCATCGAGGCGGAGCACACCTGCATGACCCTGCGCGGTGTCCAGGCCGGCGGCTCCAGGACCCTCACCTCCACCCTGCTGGGAACCCTGCGGGAGGACGCGCGCTCCCGCGCCGAGTTCCTGATGCTCACCGGCCTGTCCCGGTGACCCCGCGGAGGTAGCGGCCGCCTTTCTATCTCCTACCTGCATTGTTCCTAGAATGGCCGGATGGAGGACATCGACGCGATCGCCGTGCTGCAGGATCCGGTGCGGCGCCGCCTGTACGAGTACGTGGCCGCCCAGGGGCGCGAGGTCGGCCGCAACGAGGCCGCCGAGGCGACGGGAGTGGCGCGCACGCTCGCCGCGCACCACCTGGACAGACTGGCCGAGGCCGGGCTGCTGGAGACCGGCATGCGCCGGCTGACGGGACGTTCCGGGCCGGGCGCCGGCCGCCCCGCCAAGGTCTACACGCGGGCGAAGGTCGAACGGTCGGTGTCACTGCCGGCCCGCGACTACCGCACCGCCGCCGAACTGCTCGCCGAGGCGGCCGAACAGGCCGGTCTGGACGCCGGGCTGTGCGAGGCGGCGCGCCGGCGGGGCGAGGCGCTGCGCGGTTCGGCCGCACCCTGCGGGGGCCTCGACGAGGCCGTGGCGGTGCTGGCGGCCCGCGGCTACGAACCGCACGTGGAGGACGGCGGCGACGCGGGAGCCGCGGCACGCGTCGTCCGGATGCGCAACTGCCCCTTCCACGCGGTCGCGGAGCGCTTCCCGCCGTTGGTGTGCGGCATGAACCTCGCCCTGCTGGAGGGGTTGCTCGGCGCCGACGGACCCGTCCGCGCCCGTATGGACGCCAGGCCGGGGGAGTGCTGCGTGGTGGTCGAGGATTCTAAAAACAATGATGATTGACATAGAATGAACGGCCGTGCTGGGATGACACCATGACCGCATCCACGCGCGCCGCCCACCTCGCCCAACTCAACCTCGCCACGCTCCGGTACCCCCTCGAAGACCCCCGCATCGCACCGTTCGTCGAGATGTTCGACCCGGTCAACACGGCCGCGGACGCGGCGCCCGGCTTCGTGTGGCGGCTCGTGGGGGACGGCGAGACCAACGCCGCCGCCCTGCGTCCGGCCGGCGAGGACGTCATCGTCAACCTGTCGGTGTGGGAGAGCCAGGAGGCGCTGTGGGACTTCACCTACCGCAGCGGGCACCTGGAGGTCATGCGGCGGCGCCGCGACTGGTTCGAACGGCACGTCGAGGCGCACCTCGTCCTCTGGTGGGTGCCCGCCGGCCACCTGCCGCCGGTCGGTGAGGCCCTGGAGCGGCTGGCGGAGCTCCGGGCGAACGGTCCGTCCCCGCGCGCCTTCACCTTCGCCTCGTCCTTCACCGCGGAGGAGGCCGCCCGGCACCTCCCGCCCGTGCCGACGGCGCGGGCCTGACGCGACGATCGGCGGCAACCGCCTGCCCGCCTGCCCGCCTGCCCGCCGGGCGTGGTCGCCGGAGGTTCCGGTAGGTCCGCGGCGCCCGCCGTCGGCGGGGCGTGTCCGGTCAGTCGTGGATGCCGAAGGCCAGGACGGTGGCCCGGTCGTCGGTGACCAGCAGCAGGTTGCGCCACCGGATGCTGCCCGTGTGCGGGCCGCCGACGTCGCCGGAGCATCGGACGGGCCCCGGATGCGCCTCGATCAGGTCGCAGACACCATCGGCGAGTTCGCCCGTCCGCCGGATCCGGGCGGGCGTGCGCAGGCCGGGATCCGAGTACCGCCGGACGGGCTGCATGAACCCGTCGGTCACCTGACGGCGGAGAACCTCCCGCCAGGCCTGCGGTGACTCGAACGGCTCGACCGGCGTCCCCACCCGGTGTCCACCGGGCCCCGCGTCGTACACGGCCTGAGCGAGACGCCTCATCAGGTCGGGACCGGGTGCCGTCCCGGTGACGGGGACGACGTGGCACAGTTCCACGGACGCCACCTGGTTGCAGTCGTCGAGCAGGTCCTCGAACGGTTCGGCCGCGGCCGAGACCGCCGCCGGGGCGTCGAGCGGGTTCAGCACGGGCGTCCGGATCCTCCGTGCGGCTCTGCGCGTCGGCCTCGGTGTGTCAGCCCGGCGGAACGTCCTGCCGCGGGATCCGGGAGGCGAGGGGCCCGCGGGTTCACCTCCCGATGGTCCCGGTAGCGGCCGGGGACCGGAGACGTGGGTCCTCGGCCCCTCCGGGCACCCGCAGGTGACGCCGACCCTGCGCGATCGGCGCTCGCCCGGCACGGTCGGGTCCAGGTCAGCGCACCCGGACGTACTGGTCGCCCTTGAAGAAGTACAGGTCGCCGGTGCCGCCGGGGACCCGGCAGGCGTCGTCGAGCCCCTTGGCGAAGACGCCGTCGATGCCCCAGAGCGACGCCAGGCTCTTGGGTCCGGAGGTGATCTTCTCGTCGCGGGTGCGGTAGAGCACGTACTGGTGGTCCTTGAACAGGTAGAGGCTGGTCGGCTCGCCGGGAACGCTGCAGGCCGCGGAGACGCCGGTGGCGAAGGCGGTGCCCTTGAGGCCGGACCAGCCTTCCGCGAGGCTCTTGGGCCCGGAGGTGATCTTCTCGTCACCGGTGCGGTAGCGCAGGTACTGGTCGCCCTTGAACAGGTAGACGTCGGTGGTGTTGTCCGGGACGAGCGAGGCCGCGTCGATGCCGCTGGCGAAGGCGGTGCCCTTGAGGCCGGACCAGCCGTCCCCGAGGCTCCTGGGCCCCGAGGCGATCTTCTCCTCGGCGACCTTGTAGCGCAGGTACTGGTCGCCCTTGAAGAGGTACAGGTCGGTGGCGTTGTCCGGTACGCCGCACACGGCGTCGATGCCGGAGGCGAAGGCGGTGCCCTTCAGGGCCGGCCAGCCGTTCGACAGCGACTTGGTCTGGAGGGTCGCCGGGGCGGAGGACGTCGTGCCGGCCGCCGTCGCCCCGTTGACCTCGCGCGTGAGCGTCGAGCTCCAGGGGCACCAGAAGCAGCCGGGCAGGAAGGCGCCGCAGGCCTCGTCGAGGTGGTCCTCGACGTACGTGGGGCTGGCGTCGCACACCTCGATGGCCATCTCGAAGAAGCCGATGGTGGTCGGGTCCATGTGGTAGCTCCAGCCCGGGTTGTAGGAGGCCGGCCGCTTGACGAGCCGGCCCATCACATGGACCTTGTCCTGCTGCTCGCCGCGGAGGATCTTGCGCGCCTCCTCGATCTTCGCGTCCTCGGTCAGCTTGAAGACGAACTCCTGCGAAGTGGGAAAGCACCGGAACGCGAAGTAGGCCTCGGCCATCGGATGTCCCTCTCGGTCATTTGTGCACGCACGGTCGGGCGCGACGCACCGCCCAACGACGCGCGCGCGGCGCGGTTACGCGGGCTCGGGCATCCGGGGCAGGGTGTGGTCGACCGCGTGCCGGCGGTGTGCGCCATCGCCGTGGGCCTCGTGGGCCTCGTGGGCCTCATAGGCCTCGTGGACCTCGTGGTCGAGGAGGCGCGACGCGCCCGGAGGGGCCGCCGCACCACCCGGCGGCCGGCCGGCGGGGTTGTGTCGGGGGTCTGGTCGGAAGGTCGGACCGCCGCCAATAATGGGCATGCCCATGACCTGTCGGACCGTCACCAGGAGGTTGACCCCTTGTCCCTGACCGGTACTCCGATCACCAGACGCACCTTCGCCCGCTCCGCGTTCGCCGCCACCCTCGCCGGCGCCGGGCTCGGGCTCGGTGCGCCGCGGGCCTCCGCCGCCGCCCGGGCCGCGGCCGTCCCCGGCGGCGCCGACTGGCTCGGCGCCCTCGGCCCCGACGCGGTGCTGTCCCGGCTCACCCTGCCCGGGACCCACGACACCTGCGCCCTGTACGGCGGGGCGCTGGTGCAGACCCAGACCCTCGGCGTCCCGGACCAACTGGCCGCGGGCGTGAGGTTCCTGGACATCCGGTGCCGGGCGATCGACGGGGTCTTCGCGATCCACCACTCGCAGTTCTTCCAGAAGATCTTCTTCGGTGACGTGCTCAACCAGGTCGGCGCCTTCCTCGCCGCCCACCCCGGCGAGACCGTGGTGATGCGGGTCAAGCAGGAGTACTCCAGCGTCTCCGACGCCGACTTCGGGGCGATCTTCGCCGACTACCAGCGCCGCTGGCCGGGCCTGATGTGGAGCGAGGACCGCATACCGCGGCTCGGTGACGTCCGCGGCCGGATCGTGCTGCTCGCCGACAACGGCGCGCTCCCCGGCATCCGCTGGGGCGGGTCGAGGACCGACATCGAGGACGACTACGACATCGGCACGATCTTCGACTTCTACAACCGCAAGTGGCCCGAGGTCTCCGCGCACCTGGACGCCGCCCGGGCCTCCGGCGACCCGAACCGGCTGTTCCTCACCTTCACCTCCAGCTCCGGCTGGGGCCTGTGGCCGCGCCAGGCGGCCGACGCCGCCGCCTCCAAGCTCCGCGGCTACCTCGGCGGACTCGACCACGCCTCCCGCCCGGTGCTCGGCACCGTCCCGATGGACTTCGTGACCGCGGACTCCGTACGCAGCCTCTACGCACTGAACTTCGGCGGCTGACGGCCGAGGCGCCCGCTCCGGCCGCCGGGGGTGCGGCGGCC
>NZ_JBFBDW010000072.1:0-36142 GCF_040683455.1 Kitasatospora sp. NPDC093679 | reverse complement strand
TCGGCGGCGTACGCGTGCGAGAACCAGGCCATGTTGGCCTCCACCACGGCCCAGCGGTGGCCCGGGCGGTAGGGGTCGAGCAGCTGCCCGACGTCCAGGACGACGGCGCTCGGCAGGGTGTGCCCGGCCGCGGCCACCAGCCGGTCGACGAACTCGGCGATCTCCCCGGCGGTGGCCCGGTCGGCGCGGTCCGTCGCGTCCGCGTGCAGCGGGTGCGGGTCGAGCCGGCCGAACACCGCGTACCGGCTCGCCACGGCGATCCGCCCGTCCAGCAGGAACAGCCGGTACTCGGCCGCGAAGGTCACCACCTCGGAGAGCAGCACCGGCGTCGCCGGGTCCAGGTCCGCGGGCAGCCGGGAGCCGTCGGCGTAGACGGCCGCCGGGAAGGACTTGTCGCGCGGCGGCTTGACGAACGTCGGCCGCTCCAGCGCCCGCGCGTCCGCGACGGTCGCCGAGCGGACGTTCCGGCCGGTGAACTCCTCCGGCAGCTCGGCGAGCCAGTCGTCCACCGGTTCGAGCAGCGCGAACCCGAGCCGGCCCGCCAGCCGCGCACCCGCGAGCGGCCCGCCGTACCAATGCGCCGGACCGGGCACCGGGCCGAGGTCCTCGGCCGCCCGGACCTCCATCCCACGACCGGCAGCCTCGACGGCCAACAGCTCCATCGTCGACGTCCGCCGCCCGGGCATGACCAGCACCGTGACCTCCTGTGGTCCGTAGAGGCCGCCAGGCTAGTCGCGGCGTACCGCCGACCGCAGCCGAGTTGTTCGGCGGCCTGAGCGGCGGACGGAGCGGCGGACGGCCACCTGAAGGACACCTGACGGGCGGTCGGACGAGCCGCCGGACGAACGGGCCCGGAACGCCCGCCCGTTGGTACCGCCGACGGAGGACGGCCTCGGGTCCTGGCCTACGATCGACTCCGTGACCTCTGCGCTGATCCTCGTCGACCTGATGCCACGCATCATCGCCCTGCCCCTCGCCCCGCACTCCGGCGACGAGGTGCTGACGCGCTGCCGCCGCTTGGCCGAGGCGTTCAGGGCGAGCGGTCGCCCGGTAGTGCCGGTCCGGGTCGAGCGGCCGAACACCCCCGAGCAGCCGCCGGGCAGCGGCTTCGCCGACGGTCTGGTCCGGCCCGGCGACATCGAGGTCGTCAAGCGCACCGTCGGCGCGTTCCACGGCACCGACCTGGACGAGCGGTTGCGCGAGCGGGGCGTGGACACGCTGGTGCTCGCCGGGCTGGTCACCACGATGGGGGTCGAGTCCACGGCCCGGGCCGCGAGCGACCACGGCTACGAGCTGGAGTTCGTCGCCGACGCGATGTCCGGCTTCGCCGCCGACGAGCACGACTTCACGGTGGAGAGGATCTTTCCCCGGTTCGGTGCGGTGCGGGACACGGCGGCCTACACCTGAGCCGTGGTCGTGGGCGGATCGCACCCGCGCGCACCTGTTCCGCGGGGCGAGACGGACCGACGGCCCCGACGGCGCCACCTGTAGCTTTCCCGTGCCGACACCCAGCACGCGGCGAGCGGCCCGCTCGTTCCCGCCCGTTCCCCGAGGGGGATGCCCATGTTCACGGTCAACGAATACTTCGACGGCACCGTCAAGTCGATCGCCTTCAAGCAGGAGCACGGGCCGGCGACCATCGGGGTCATGGCCCCGGGCGAGTACCGGTTCGACACCGCCGCCCCGGAGACCATGCACGTGATCAGCGGCGCCCTGACCGTCAAGCTGCCCGGCGCCGACGACTGGGAGACCTTCGCCGCCGGCACCCGGTTCGACGTCCCGGGCAACAGCGCCTTCGACCTCAAGGTCGACGGCGAGACCGCCTACCTCTGCGAATACCGCTGACCCCCGGGGCATGAGGCACGCCTCCGTCCGGCCGTAGTGCTCCGGGGCACGGCGCAGCGGGGCCGACACCTGCGTCCGGGCGGACGGTCGCCCCTGTTCGGCGCTGCTGGGGTGGCGCTCGTCGTGGCGTTCGTCTCCGCGCCGCGGCCTCCGGCGGGGCCGGCCCGGGCCCTGGTCAGCTCGCGAGCACCTTCGTGAGGAAGTCGTCCAGCCGCCCCGCCAGCCGGGCGATCTGCTCCTCCAACGGCAGTGACTCGTCAGGTCGGGTCACCAGGGCGGACTTCCTCAGGCCGCGGACGTACAGCGAGCAGGCCAGGTCGGCGCAGACGTAGGTGCCGACCGTGTTGCCCTCCCGGCCGGCCTCGCCGGCCCGGCGGGCAGCCAGCAGTGCCACCCCGGAACCGGCGTGCGAGGTGATGCAGAGCGAGCACACGTTGGTGCGGGTCAGGCTGCGGCGCGGGCCCGTCGGCACCCGAAGGGTGATGCCGACCGGACCGTCCACCCGGTCGGCGACCAGGTAGGCCCGGTCGGGTGCGCCGCCGTCCCGCCAGCCGAGGAAGTCCAGGTCCGGCCAGGGCAGGCCGGCCGGGTCGCGGGGCACCGGCAGCCGACGGGCCTCGCCCTTCGAGCAGTTGACGAAGGATCCGCGGATCTCGGAGTCGCTCAGCGCACGCATGTGCCGCACGCTGACAACCCGCCGACCGGGCGTCGCCCGAATTCCCGCCCACCGGACGTCGCCCCGCACGGTGATCCCCCGGAGGGGTGCGATGATCGACCGCATGGACTTGGTGGGGGAACTGGCCGTCCTGGCCGGAACGGGACGGCTGGGTGCGCTGCACTACGGTGCCGCGCTCGGGGACCTGGCGGCGGTGTACGGCGAGCCGGAGGCCGGCGGCCGGGTGTACTCGAAGGAGCGCTGGCCCCGGTGGTTCGGCTACGGCAGCATCCAGTTGGTCGTCTGTCGCTGTCGCCGGGTGGACTCGATGATCGTCCCGGCGTGGCACCGGGAACTGGAGCTCCCCGGCCCCGCCGGGCCGCGCACCGTCGACTCCCGCATCACCGAGTCGCACCTGACGGCCGCGCTCGTCGGGGCGGGCTGCCGGTGGGAGACCGTGGAGTACCCGGGCCTCCCCGACCAGCGTTCCCTGGTGACCGAACCGGCCGAGGACGTGCGGGTGAGCTTCACCTTCACGGACCGCGAGAGCTACGACTCCCCACCGCTCGCCGATCTGATCCTCGACAAGGTCAACGTCTGGGGCCTCTCGCACCGCGAGTGCCCGGCCGCCGACCCGCACCTGCCCGACGGGGACGAGGGCCTTGGGCCTCCGAGCCGTACGTGACGGCGGTGTCGCGTTGGCGCGGCCGGTCAGCGGGCGGGGCCGTGCAGGATCTCCTTCACCACCGCTTCGGCTCCGGCCACGGCGTGACAGGCGGCGCCGCCGGCCGGGAGCAGGGGCGGCGAGCAGGATCCAGCCGCCCGGTCCGCCGGGGGCGACTGCAGCAGGCCGCGCGCGATGCGGCCCGCCTGGCTCACGGCACGGGCGGTTCCCGCCAGGATGTCGGGCTCCTCTCCCTCGGGCCCGTCCCGGCCACGCCCCGGCCGCACCCCGACCGGCGCGCCGTGCGCCACGCGCCACGCGTGGTGTCCGGGCTGTGCGCCGAGCGGGGTGCGGCCGGTTCGACCGCTCCCTGCCGCGATCAGGGAGCGCAGTCGCGGCAGACGGGCCGGCCGTTCTTGTCGGTGCCGGCGAGCTGGGTGCGGTGGTGGACGAGGAAGCAGGTCATGCAGGTGAACTCGTCCTCCTGCAGGGGCACGACCTGGACGGTGAGTTCCTCGCCGGACAGGTCGGCGCCCGGCAGCTCCAGCCCTTCGACGGCCTCGACATCGACGTCGACCGCGGAACTCTGTTTGTCGTCGCGGCGCCCCTTCAGCGCCTCGATGCTTTCGTCGTTGCTGCCTCCGTCGCCGGTGTCGCGGGGGGCGTCGTAGTCGGTTGCCAAGTCGGTGCCTTCTCGTCGTTCGGGGTTTCGCTTCGTCTGGTGGGGTGTGCCGCCTGCCGGTCGGCGGAGTGCCGGCCGGTCAGGGTCGGTGATCAGTCCCTCCCATGGCGCACCACCTTCCCATCCATCGGCCGTCCGGCGTGTGACCACGCACCGTGTGCCGGACGACCGACGGGTTCGGCGGGCCGTCGTGGCCGGTCGGCAGGCCGTCGGGGTCAGCGGGCGGGCCGGGCGTGGCGGGGGCCGACCGCCTTGTCGGCGCGGACGGCCGCGGCGCGTGGCCCGCGGTGGCGGTGGGCGGGCGAGGGGGCGGGCGCGGTCAGGATCGCCGCCGGCGCGAGCGGGATCAGCAGCAGCACCATGGCCGTGCTCATGAACACCTCCGGGCGTCGGCCAACGGATCCGGCCACCGCCTGCCCCGCCGGCGCAGGTCCATGCCACCCCCCGCGAGCCCGGGCGGCCGGACGTCAGGCCTGGGTTCCGGCCGGCGCGAGGTCGTCCTTGAGTTCCTCGCTCGTGCGGCGGCGTTCTGCGGAGTTCGGCGACACGGCGGCCTCGGTTCGGTGGTCGTGCGGCCGGCCCCGGGAGGGGGCCGGCCGTTCCCGGGGAATCGTTCGCCTCCGTGGTGCGGGGACCCTGGGAACGTCCGGCCGCAGGTCACTCCCGGTGCGTGACCGCCGCGAGGGCACGCTCCCGGACGTCCGCCGAGGGGTGGCGGCGCAACTCCCGCAGCAGGACCCGCCACTCCTCGGGCCAGCCGAGGCGGTCCCCGAACACCTCGGTCAGCGCGGTCGCGAACAGCCCGGCGGCCGGGCCGGTGTCCCCGTTCCGGCGGGCCGTCCGGGTCAGCGCGTCGAGTGTCCCGGGCGGCGGCAGCGGGCCGGAGGTGTGCTGCCGCCGCAGGACGGCCGCGGTGATCGCGGCCGCCGCCGGCCGGCCCAGGTGGGCGTCGGCGAGCGCGCCGAGCGCGTCCGCCAGCGCCTTCGGCCCTGCGACCGGGTCCACCAGCCGGCAGAGCGCGGCCGTCCTGATGCCGGCCAGCTCGGGTTCGGCCGTGAGCAGGTCGGCGACGCCGGCGAGCAGCGGCCGGTGGCGTTCGTCGGAGGGGAGGTCGACGAGGTGGGCGAGCCTGCGGCGGGCGGGCAGGTCGCGGTCGTCCCCGACGTCGGGGGTGTCCGTCCGGGTGGCGGCGGCGAGTTCGGCGACGGTGCGGTGCAGCAGGCTGCCGGGGGCGGCGCCGCCGATCGGGTGCGGCAGCCCGGAGGCGGCGAGCGCGTGGACGGCCGCCGCGGCCTCCCGCCAGCCGCCGCGGTTCGCGAGGTCGGTGACGGCGCGTCGGGCCACGTCCGCGGTCTCCGGCGCCCAGACGGCCCACCGCGGCAGTGCGGCGAGGGCGGGCGCCGCGACCTCCGGGTCGGGTGCGGCGGCGACGGAGGCCACCAACCGGGCGTAGCGCGCCCGGTGGGTCTCGGGGAGGTGCGCCGGGTGGGCCCGCAGGACGGCGCGGCGCACGGGCGGCGGGGCCTGTCCGGCGGCGTCGGCGAGCAGCTCCCAGACCGGTTCGGCGTCCAGCAGGTCGGTGGCGAACGCGACCGCTGCGGCCCGCACGTCGCGGTGCTGGCCCTCCACGCGGTAGGCCGCGACCAGCAGCTCGGCGGCGGCCTGCGGCGGCAGGTGTTCGGCGGCCAGCCGCACGGCCTCCTTGCGGCTGGTCACCTTGCTGCCCTGCACGCCGGACAGCAGCTCGCCGAGCCGCTCGGCGAGTCCGCCGGGCGGGGCGTACCGGGCGGCCCGGGTGGCCGCGTACACCGCGACCCGGGCGCGGTCGCCGCCCGCGTGGGCGAGCAGGTCGCCCAGCGCGTCGGCGGGCCGGTCCGTCCGGGCCAGGGCGGCGAGTGCGGCCTCGGCGAGCACGACCTCGGCGGCGTCCAGCTGGGCGCGGACGACGGCCTCGCCGTACTCGGGGATCGCGGCGGCGGCGTGGACGGCATCGCCGCGCCCGTGCAGCGGCAGGGTGGGGTCGTTCGCCGTCGCGGCGGCGAGCCGGGCGGCGGCCCGCCACTGGCGCGGCGTCCAGCGGCTCGCCGCGTGGGTCGGGGCCGGGGTCGCCCGCGCCGGGCGCTTCAGGAACCGACCGTACGGCGGCACGGGGGCGAGCAGCGGGTCGAGCAGGTCGGTGCGCCGTGCGACCAGCACGTCCCGCACCGGTGGCAGGACGGCGGCGGAGGGTTCGAGTTCGAGGATCCCTGCGACCCGGGCGTCGCGGGTCCACGGGTCGTCCAGCCACAGGGCGGCGGCCGTCGTGAAGGCGGCGTCCGAGCCGAACCGGAGGGCGTGCAGGAGGAGTTCCTGCAGCTCGGGGATGCCGCGGGCGCGTCGGCCGAGCGCCCTGGCCAGGGAGAACAGCAGCCAGTACTCGGCGGTGTCGGCCATGGTGTCCAGCCACGGCCGGAGGGTCGCGAACACGGCGTGCTCCTGGCCCCGCCGCAGCCGGTGCTCCAGCCCGCCGAGTTCGACCGCGCCGGTCTGTCCGGCGACCGTGTGCAGGCTTCGCAGCGCCCAGTCGACCAGCTCGGCCCCGCCGGCGACGGCGTGCTCGCGCAGCACCTCGGTGATCAGCCGCGTCAGGGCGGCGCGGGTGGCGTAGGAGCAGTCCCGGGCGTCGACCGCGTCCTGCACGGCGGTGTCGAGCAGGGGCACCGCCGCCGGGGTCAGCAGCCGGGCGGGCACCTGGGCGAGCGCGGTCAGCGCGGCGCTGCGCACCGGGTCCTGCTCGTTGCGCAGCCGCGGGAGCAGTCCGAGCGCGTCCTGGACGGCGTCCCGGTCGTCGGAGGCGGCCGCGTTGGCGAGCAGGGCCGTCCAGGCGGCGGCCCGGTCCTCGGCGTCCGGGCGGGAGAGGGCGGCGCGCAGCTCGGGCTGCGCCTCCTCGGTGGGCAGGTGTGCCAGGAAGGACGCGGTCCCGGCCCAGGGCCGGCCCTGGGCGCGCAGCGCGGCGACCTGCCGCCGTGCCTCGGCGTGGCGCCGGGTGTGCGGGAACAGCGGCAGCAGGAGGGGGAGTTCGGCCGTCCGCGGGACGGCGCCGTCGTACACGGCGTCGAGGAACGCGTCGCGCCGGCCCGGCGGGAGGGCGCGCAGCAGGGCGGCGAAGCAGCGGGGCACGGCCAGCCAGTGACGGCCGAGGGCGGGGAGCGAGGGCGGGTCGGCGCGCACCAGCCGGCGCAGGGTGCCGCTCGTGGGCGGCACGGTGGAGGGCCGGGCGGTGCCGCGCCGCGGGTCGATGAGGAGCCGGACGGTGCGTTCGGCGTCCGCGGCGGCCAGCGGTGGCAGGAGGTCGTGGCGCAGCGGGAGGTCCGGGCCGAACCGCTCCAGCAGGTCGAGGGCCCGTTCGGGGCGGGCCCGCACGGTGGCGGCGAGGACGTCGGCGAGTTCGGGCGACTGCCCGAGCCGCAGCGTCTCGGGGTGCTCGGCGAGGACCCTCTCCAGGTGGTCCAGGACCTCGTCCGGGAAGCGTGCGGCGAGGGGTGCGAGCGGGACGGCGTGCGCGAGGTCGGGCAGGGTCCGGGCGACGGACTCGGGGCTGCAGGCGGAGAGCAGCCGGCCGGCCTCGGCGTCGCCCCACTCGGCGCGCAGGCGGCCCACCAGCCGTTCGGCGAGCCGGTGCCGACGGCCGTGCCGGACGACCCGGGCGAGCTGTCGGCGCAGGGTGCAGGAGGCGCCGGTGAAGGCCGCCTCGATCGCCTCGTCCGGGACGTCCTGGGTGCGGGCGGCCCGCAGGGCGTACCCGCGGACCACCGGGTCGGGGTCGGTCAGCCGCTCGGTGAGGTACGCGGTGGCGCAGCCGGCCGACGCGGCGAGCGCGGCCAGCCGGCGGCCGTACACGCCGGAGTGCTCCAGCTCGGACAGCAGCGCGGGGAGTTGCCCGTCTGCGGCGAGTTCGCGGGCTCTGCGGGCGACGAGCCGCTGGCGGTCCGGGTACGGGAGCGGGTCGACGTCGGCGAGCAACTGTTCGGCGTGGTGCGGCATGCGGTCATTCTGGCCGGGCGGGGCCGGTGCCTCCCACCGGATTTCCGCCGGCCCGCCCGGGCCGCCCACCGCGTCCGACCGGCGGTGCACGAGGACGGGGGACGGCCGCGGCAGCGGTCCGGTCGTGCACTCGGGCGGGCCTGCCCGGCAGGCGCGGTGAGCCACCGTCATGGCGACAGCGCGTCGGCGTGGTCGGCGCGGCCGGAGCGCTCGCGGTGGCGGCCGGAGCGGTCGTCCGGGCCGCCACCGCGGGGCCGGCTACTCGGCGCCGCTGACTCCCGGGGCGACGAAGCGGCGGTGCAGCGGGCTGAAGGAGACCTCGGGGGCGCCGGTGATGCCGACCTTCTCCACGGCCGGCGCCAGCCGCTGGGCGAGGAACGCCTCGAAGGCCTGCTGCGAGTCCCACACGTCGGTCACGTGCAGGCCCTGCGCGTCGAGCCAGGCCACGTGGACCTGACCCCCGGCCGCCGGGACCTCCTCCCAGTCGACGGCGTCCCGCACCGTGTCGTACTGCTCCGGCGTGACTCCGGCCCAGTCCATCGACATCACCACGGCCATGTCCCTCTCCCCTTCCCCGGCGGTGCACGGATCGGGCACCGGCCGACGACCACCCGCCGCCGCCCGCACTGCGACGACGGCCGGCGGTCTCCCCCGGCCGGATTCCCGCCCGTCCATCGTCCCGCCGCACGCAGCGGGCCGGGCAGGGCGTGCGGATGCGCGACCGACGTGGGAGGACGGCTCCGAACGCCCGGTACACCGTGCATCCGGGCATCACGGGCACCGTCGGGGGACGCACCGGCGCGAGGGTGGGCCCGTGGCCCGGCCCTGCGCGGCCGGCGCGCCCCGGCGCGGCTGTCAGGTGTTCACGTAGCCGAGGTCACCGATGGTCCAGCTGCTGATGTCCTCGATGGCGATGCGGTACATGCCGCCGGTGTGGGGCAGCGCGAAGCTGCCCTGGAGGATCTTCGCCCGGTGGAGGTGGAGGTGGGTGGGCCGTTCGGTCGGTCCGTCGGGGGGCGGGGCGAAGAGCGCCGCGAACGGCTTCAGGTGGTCCGAGGCCTGGAGGACCTCCGCCACGCGCTCCTGCCACAGGGCCATCGGCGCGAGCCTGCCGGTGATCACCGCTCCGGGGACGACCACGGTCAGGGACATCTGGTTGCTGTGCTCGGACTCGACCAACGCGGCGATGTCGACGAGCAGCCCATCTGGGTTCGGCATGGGTCCAGCCTAGACACAGCCCCGGCGCCCGCCGCCCTCCGCGGCGCAGAAACCGTGGCCGCCCGGCCTGCCGGTCGGCTGCGCCCGCGGTGCGGGCGGCCCGAGGCCGACGTCCCCGCGGTGTCTCCCCCGACGCCGGCGGCGAACCCTCCACGCGGCGCTTCGCGACCCTTCGGCAGCTGCGAGCGCGCGGCCCTTTCCGTGGCACCGGGCGGGCGGAGCCGAAATGCCGGACCTCGCCGTGCGGCACGCCGCCCGGGTTGCGGCCGGACACCGGAATGCGCCGTCCGCACGGGGCCGTCCGCAGTAAGGGAGGGCGGCGCGCCGCACCCGAAGTGTTGCCGTTCCCTCGAAGAACCGCGGCTCGAACGAGCACCGCGCCCGCGCCAACCGGCCCACCCCCCGAGCGCGTTGACGGACCGGACGGCCCGCGGCGGCGTCCCGGCGGAAGGCCTCCGAAAAACTCGGGGTGCGATGTCCACCCGCCGGCGGGGTCGGCCTGCTACAGTGGATTTCGTTGCAGTAGTGGTTCCCATGAAACTTTGTGTGCGCCTGCTGATGTATTTCGCAGGCGCATTTTTGTTTCCCGGCTCTTGCCCGGGCGGGTGCTCATCACGGCGACCCGGAACCCGCGTTGTGCGAGCTCCGGACAGCCCCTCGAAGGAGATCTTTAATGGCTAATGGCACTGTGAAGTGGTTCAACTCGGAAAAGGGCTTCGGCTTCATCGAGCAGGAGGGTGGCGGCCCGGACGTCTTCGCCCACTACTCGAACATCAACGCCAACGGTTTCCGTGAGCTGCTCGAGGGCCAGAAGGTCGAGTTCGACGTCACGCAGGGCCAGAAGGGCCCGCAGGCGGAGAACATTCGCCCGCTGTAGTCGTTCCTGCCAGGGCACCCACCCGGCAGCGAGGGGCCCGTACCGTGCACATGCACGGTACGGGCCCCTCGACGTTGCGTCACGACGCACGTGCCCCGTCGGCGCACTCCCGACCGCTCGGGACCCGGCTCAGGGGCGTCCCCCACAGGGGCCGTCCCCGCGCGGGTCAGAGCCTGCGGGCCAGGAGGTACGCACGCTCGGTGTCGGCCTCCCCCGGGTACGGCCCCCGCATCAGCGTGGCCGCAAGGGCGAACCCGGCATCCGCGAGACCTGCGGCGACGTCCTCCGGGCGCAGCGCGAAGAAGTCGAGCGAGACCGGGCGGTCGAACCAGGAGTCCCGGTGCCTGACCTCCTCACCCGCGTGGAGGGCCGCGAGGACGAGACCTCCCGGGCGTAGCACCCGGGCGAGGGCGGGCAGGTCGTGGGCGTCGACGACGATGTGATGCAGCGACAGGGGCATGTCGTCCGGTCTGCCCCGGCCGACGGGCCGGTCCCGTGTCGTCATGACCGCCGGTGCGCCGGTCCCGAGGATCGGGGAGACGGCTGCGCCGGTGGCCCGCGGCGTGCTTACGTGGCTCCATGACGCACCCGGACACGGTCGAGGAAGTCGCGAGCCGCTATCGGCTGGAACGGAAGCTGGGGGAAGGCGGCCAGGGGGAGGCCTGGCTGGCGTTCGACGCGCGGCTGCGCCGCCGCGTGGTGCTCAAGCGGCTCGTGCTTCCCGAGGGATCGCCGGTGGAGCCGGCCGGGGTGCTGCTGGCGCGGGCGGAGCGCGAGGCGCAGGCGGCCGGGAAGCTCCGTCATCCCGGCATCGTCACCGTGTTCGACCAGTTCTCCGACCACGAGGGCCTTCCGTGGATCGTGATGGAGTACGTGGAGGGCCGTTCCCTCCGGGAGGCCCTGGGGTCGGGACCGCTCTCCGTTGTGGAGGCGGCGCGGATCGGCGAGCAGGTCGCCTCCGCGCTGGCCGCCGCGCACGCGGACGGGGTGGTCCACCGGGACGTCAAGCCGGCCAACATCCTGCTGGCGGACGGCCGGGCGGTGATCGCGGACTTCGGGATCGCCGCGGTACCGGACGGGATCACGCTCACGGCCACCGGCACGACACCCGGGACACCGCAGTTCATGGCCCCGGAGCAGCTCCACGCCGGGTCGTCGTCCCCGGCCTCGGACATGTGGTCGTTCGGCGTGACGCTGTACTGCGCCGTGGAGGGGCGGTCCCCGTTCCCGGGCGATTCGCTCCCGCAGGTGGTCTGGGCGATCGGCCGCGGCGTTCCGGAGCCGGTGCGCAGGGCCGGCGCCCTGGCACCGCTGATCGGTCAGCTCCTGCGACCGGACCCGGACGAGCGCCCCGCGGCGGCCGTCGCGGCCGCCTCCCTGAGGGAGGTCGTCCGGGACCTGGAGGCGGCCGCCGCGGGGGCGACCGACATCGACGAACTGCTCCGCCGGGCGACCCGCGAGCGTGACCACGGCGACCTGCACCGTGCCGAGGACGCCTACTGGTCGGCGCTCGACCTGGCGATCCGGTTGCGTTCCCGACGGCAGGAGGGCTGGGCCTGGGACGGTCTCGGCTCCTGCCGCTCGCGTGCCGACGACCCGGACACGGCCGTGCGGTTCTTCACCCGCGCCGCACGCATCGCCGACGAGACCGACGACGCGCTCCTGCGGGCCTGGAGCCTGCACAACTTCGGCGCCCACCGGCGCAGGAAGGGCGAGCCGGCCGCGGCCGAGGAGTACTTCGAGCAGGCGCTGGCGGTGGCAAAGGCCCATCGTCACGGCACGGCGCCCGCGGGCTGGACCCACCATCAGCTGGCCGAGCTGGCGGCGGAGGCGGGGGACCCCCTCCGGGAGAAGGAGCACTACGCGGCGGCCGTGCGGGTCGCCGCGGGGTCCGGCGAGGACGAGCTGGCGGGCTGGAGCCTGTTCAACCTGGCCGGGTGCGAGGAGCGCGCGGCCGAACGCGAGGAGGCGCGGGAGCACTACGGGCGCGTTCTGGAGATCGGCACCCGCATCGGGAACCGATGGATGGTCGAGCACGCCGAGGAGGGGCTCGGCCGCACGGCGGGCCCCGGCTGAGCGGCGGGCCACCGCCCGCGGCGGGACCGCGGGACGGCGGGCTTCCCGGGTCGCGCGGCGCCTACGCGCCGAACGGCCGCTGCTGCCAGCGGAACGCCGGGCTGTCCTCGTGGTCCCGGCTCTGCGTCAGCCGGTCTCCCGGGCCCGGGTCGTCCGCCCCGGGCCGGTGTTCGAGGCCGAGGACGAGGCGGCTGGCGGCGTTGACGACCAGGCCGCCGCAGAACGTCCAGACCGTCTCCTTGCGCCCGTCGGCGCCGCACTCCTGCTGGACGAGCGGGGCCCCGTCGGTCGCGCTTCCGCCGGTTGCCAGGCAGCGACCGGTGCCGACGTTCTTGATCTGCGCCCCCGCTCCGGCGGGGATCAGGATCCACGTCTGGCCGGCGGTCCGGTTGCAGGGGCGCTGGGTGAGGGCACCGTCGGGGTCGGCCTGGGCGCACAGGCCGGTCATCCGGTTGACGAAGGCGCGTGAGCCCGGGGGCGGCGCGAACGCCGACGGCCGGGCCGTCCGGGTGGGGGTGCCGATGACCGCGGCCGGTTCGGGCCGGAAGGACTCGGCGACCCCGACGGCCGCGACGGGTGCCACCGTGAGGGTCGGCGCCGGGACGGCGGGCGCGGCGCCGGTCGCGGGCGGAGGGGTGCGGACGGGTGTGCCGCCGGAGCCGGGTGTCAGGACGACGACGGCCGCTGCGGCGGCGGCGACCGCGGTGGTGGTCAGCGTCCACTTGCCGGCGGCGGACCGGGACACCGCGGCCGCCTTGGCCGCGGCCTGGTGGAGGCCGTGGCCCGTGACGGACGGCCAGAGGCCGGCGGGGTTCCACAGGAGGACGCCGACGGGCAGCATCGCGCCGAGGCGGCCGTTGATGTCGCGCAGGTCGCGTTCGGCGCGGGCGCAGCGGGTGCAGGTCCGCAGGTGGCGGTCGAGGTGGCGGGTGGTGCGCTTGTCGGGCCTGCGGATGGAGGCGGCGAGCATGGTGCCGTAGTGGCGGCATTCGTCGCTGGCGGTGTCGTCGAGGTGGGCGCGCAGGTAGGCCTCGCGCAGGCCCTCGCACGCGCGGGCGACGAGGGAGCCGACGCCGCTGGCGGTGATGCCCAGGCGCTTGGCGGTGGCGGCGGCGGGTTCGTGTTCGACCACGGCGTGCCAGAGCACGGCCTGCCAGCGTTCGGGGAGCGACCGGTAGGCCTGCAGGGCGAGTGAGCCTTCTTCGGCGGCGAGGACCGTGTCGTCGGTGTCCTGACCGCAGGGCAGGGACTCGGCCCAGGCGTCGAAGTCGTCGGAGAGGAGGGTGCGGGCGCGGTCCCGGGCCCACTCCACGGCGACGTGGCGCACGCAGGTCAGGAGGTAGGGGCGCCAGGCGTGGTGGGGTCCGCTTCCCGTGGTGACGGCGCGGTAGGTCCGGGCGAAGGCTTCGGCGGCCAGGTCGTGCGCGGTCGCCGTGTCGCGGCAGCAGGTGCGGGCGTAGGCGAGGACGGCGGTGTGGTGGCGGGCGAAGACCTCGCTCATCACGTCCTGGACGGCCGGTCCGGTGAGCGGGTCCCCGTCGCGCAGCAGTGCGGCCAGTTCCGCGTCGTTGAGGTGGTCGAGCGCCGTCTGACGGGCCGTCGCGGATGCGGTCAAACCCTTGCTGCTGTTCGGTCGGTGAT
Organism: Kitasatospora sp. NPDC093679; assembly: GCF_040683455.1. NCBI lineage: Bacteria > Bacillati > Actinomycetota > Actinomycetes > Kitasatosporales > Streptomycetaceae > Kitasatospora > Kitasatospora sp. NPDC093679. Next base: position 22,461 of record NZ_JBFBDW010000072.1, on the reverse strand, counting down.
GGCCGGTCGGCGGACGGGGTCGTCGGTTTCGGGCCCGCCGATCGTCCGCCCCCGGCCGGATTGCGGGCCAGTGTGTCATGCCCTGAGCAGGCCTGATCCGCCCCGGGGGCGGCGCGGGGCGGCCCGGCACCCCGCCCGCGGAGCCGACCCCGCTGCGGAGCCCGTGGGTGTCGGCGGGTGTCCGCTCGGGCCCTCCCGGATCGTTCGCGCTCATCCCGTGGCCCCCCGAGGCACCAACACACGCCTGCGCAAAGACTTGGCAAAGATGTGGGACGTTCGGCGGGCGGGACGGTCTTTCCCTGCAGGAACCGGAACGAGCGCAAGGAACGCCGTTGTCAGACCCCTCCGCCGACCCGCACCCGGACGTCGAACCCGCGCACCGACCGCCCGCGCACCCGCCGGCCTCCCGCGGCGACGACGCCCTCGTCGCCTACGCCCGTCGGCTGTGCCGAGACGAACGAGCAGCACGAGAACTCGTCGAGGAGGTCTTCGCGGCCACCCTCGAACCCGCGCCCCGCGGCGGTGGTCCGGCCCGCGCCCGGCAGCCACGGCTGCTGGCCGCCGCCCGGCGCACCGCCGCCTCCTGGGCGGACGACGGGCGCAGCGCGCTGCTCTCACCCGCCTTCGCGGCCTGGCTCCGCACCCTTCCCCGCGCGGAGCCCCTCGCCCCGTCCGTGCAGGGCGCCGCCGGCGGGTCCGCGCGGGACGCCGTCACCGCGGCCGAGGCGAACTCGGGACTCCTCCAGGCCTTCCGGAAGCTGCCCGACGCCCTTCAGGGCGAGCTGTGGCGCGGCCTGACGGACGCGGCCGAACCGGCTCCCCCGCCGCCGGCCGTCGACGCCCCCGGTGCCGAACTGCCGCAGCCGGATCCCGTGCAGCGGTTCTACAGCGCCTACCTGCGGTACTACGTGGCGCACGCGCCCCGCCGGGACTGCCGCCAGCTGGCCGCCAGGCTCGGCGACACCGTCCGCCGCGGCATCGGCGACGACACCCTCGACCGCCACCTGGCCAAGTGCACCGCCTGCACGCGCGCCCGCGCGGACCTCACCGCCATCCACACCTGGCAGCGCCCCGCACTCCTCGAAGGACTGCTGCTCTGGACGGGCGACCGCGAGCCGGAACCCGGCGACACCGCGGTCCTGCCGCTCCCTCCCACCGGCACCGTCCCGGCCACCCCACCGCCGGGGCCGCCCCTCCCGCCTCCGCCACCCGTCCTGCCCACGCCGCCCGTCCCGCCCACGCCGCCCTCCGTGCAGCGCCGCCCGGCCCCGGCCACCAACCCCCTGCGGCGCCCCTCCGACAGGACCATCAGGCTCGCCCTCCTGGCCCTCGGCCTCGGCATCCTGACCATGGCCGCCGCGAACATCAGCCCCCACCGGACCGAACCCACCGCGGCCGCTCCGGCTCCGCCCTCCCCGTCGCCCACCATGCTGCGGGCCACGCCACCGCCGGATCCCTCCCCCACCGCACTCGCACCGTCGACACCCGCCACCCCGACCGCGGACGGCAACTCCCCCTCCCCCGCATCGGGTTCACCCACTGCACAGGACACACCGCCGCCGTCACCCACCCCCCGGATCCCCGCCTTCCGCCTCGTGAACGTGCGCTCCGGCCTGTGCGTCAGCCCGGACGGCCGTGACGCAGCCGGCGTCCACCTCGCCACCTGCGACGGCAGCACGTCGCAGCGCTGGCAGTTCCCGCTGAACAGCGGCGGACTGCTCCAGGTGCGCAATGCGGCGGACGGCCGCTGCCTGGACGGCACCACCCAGGGCGGCAACGTGGTCACCGTCGTCCTGCGGGCGTGCCTCACCGACCGCGAGGAGCAGCTGTGGAAGTCCGTCCCGAACCAGACCAACACCGCCTTCCGCCTCCACTTCGCCCCGTGCGTCACGAAGAGCGACTACCCCGACCACCTGCTCGGGCCCGGTGACATCTGGCCGGGCCCGGCCGAGGTCGGCTCACCGCTGGTCCACCAGCCGAACTACTACGCCAAGGACGACTTCCTCTTCACCACCGTCTGACCGGGCGTCGGGACGCGGCGTTGCGGGGCCGCGGGTGCGGGCACGGCGCGGGGGCCACTGAGCTCCACGAACCCGGCCGGGCGCAGCGGCGGGCCGGCGAGAAGGGCACGGCCGAGGAGACGTGAGGCGCCGGCCGGGGCTGGGGTGCCCGGCCGGCGCGGCAGCCGCGGGGCCGGGAGGTCCGGTGACGCCGACCAGGGTCGCCGCCGGACCGTCCCGGCACTCGCCGTGCTACTGGTTGAAGGGACGGCGATGCGGGCCGATCGACCCGCTGCTTTGCCAAGGCTTTGCCATCCGGGGCTCCCGAGGCGGTCTCACCGGCGGTGTCGGCGATCACGGCACGGATTCACGCCCGGCAAGCGCACTCCCGGGAGGCACTCTCCCGGGAGGCACGCTCACGGAAGGCACGCTCACGGGAAGTAGAGCGCGGCCTTCTCCAGGACGTGCCGCGTGAACAGCCCGCCCCACGCGGTGCCGCCCCGGTACATGGCGACCCGGGCGGCCCCGGACGCCGGCACCTCCACCGCGATCGGCCGACCGATCAGGGTGGTCCCCAGGAGCCGGGCGTCCGCTGCGGCCCACTGTGCCGCGGACGGCTGGACCTTGCTGCTGATCAGGGCCGGCAACACCGTCGCCGCGTTCCGGGCACCGGGCAGACCGCTGCGGATGTGCTTGGCCCGGTCCATCGCCCATCCCGTGAACTCGGCCAGCGCGGTGCCGTCGACCTCGGGGACGACCGCGGCGAGGACGAACAGCTCGGTCTTGGTGCCGAACCATTGCAGCTTGCGGTCCCCCCGGCTGCCCACCACCACGCCGTGGTCGCACCAGTCGGCCGCGGTGACCTGGGTGCCGTCGGCCCTCAGCCGCTCACCGAGCTGCGCCAGGTACCTGCTGGCCGCGTCGGCCGGCGACGCCCCGTTCGTCCGTTGCTCCGTCATGACGCCGATCCTTCACCACGGGTACGACATGCGGAAGACCGAAGGCGCATCGGGCCGTTGGACGGGAACACTCGCATCTCCCGGAGCACCGCCCCGGGCAGGCAAGCGAGTCGACGTCATCGTGCGTGAGTCGAACGCGGACCTCCCTCCCACGGAGGAGACCGCTCCTCCCGCCGGCCGACGCCCCGTCCCGGCGGCCCGACCTAGCGTGGACGGCATGGCAGATCAGGCGCCACCGACCGCTCCGGCCGTGCCGGTCCCGCCCCGGGCGGGCGGTCCCGACGCGGCGGACGCTCCCGGCCGGACGGCCCGCGCGGCGCCGGCCGCGCTCGCCGCGGCCACCTGCTACGGCCTCCTGCAGGCCTGGTGGGCGCTCGGCCACGCACCGTCCTTCGGCCGCTTCGGCACCGACCTGCTGGTCTTCCCGGCCTGGGGCTCCGTGGTGCTGTGCACCGGGGCGGCGGTGCTGTCCCGCGCCCTGCACACGGCGCGCCGGCCCCGGCCGCGGCTGCTCGCGGCCGCCGCAGCGGTGGCCGGCGCCCTGCTGCTCAGCTGCCCGTTCCTGCTGCTGGACGTGGTCGGCGGCCTGCTGCCGGGCCTGCACATCCCCTTCTCGCTCACCGGTTTCCTCAGCCGGGCCGGCTGCCTGACCGTGTCGGTGCTGCTGGCCGCCGCCGCGCTCGGCCACCGGCGCCGGTGGTGGGGCGACTGCCCGCGGTGCAGCCGCACCGGCGGGCCCCTCGATCCCGACCGGCGGGCCCGGCCGCCGCGATGGGCGCTGTGGGCGGCGTACGGGGCGGTCGCGTCCTGCTGGCTGCGGATCCTCGCCCAGTACGCCCTCGGGTTCGCCGGCCCGAGGCGGCTGGACACCGCGCAGGCGGCGTCCCTCGCGGTGTTCGAGGTGGGCTTCGTGCTGGCCGGCACCGTGCTGCCGCTGTCGTTGGTGCACCGGTGGGGACAGGTGTTCCCCGGTCGGATGCCGCTGCTGGGCCGGCGGCGCGTTCCGCGGCTGTTGCTGCTCGGGCCGGCCTGCGCGATCTCGGTCGGACTGCTGGTGTACTTCGGCGTCGGCATCGGCCAGTTGGTGGGCGAGACCGTCCACCCGGTGGCCCACGACGGCGCGCTGCCGCTGTCCTTCCTCTGGGTCGCGATGCCCGCCTACTGGCTGTGGGGCCTCGGCCTGGGGGTTGCCGCGCTGTCCTACCACCGCCGGACCCGGCCGCCGTGCCGGGCCTGCGGGCGCTGACCGGCCGCCCCGCCGAGGCGCGCAGGCGTGCGCCTCCGGCACGGGCAGCCGGTCAGCGCGGGATGCCCGGGGTGCTCGTGGGGGTCGCGCCGCGCGTGTCGTCCTTCCTCCACGCGCCGACGGCGAGCCGCCCCGTGGTGCCCAGGTCGAGCTCCGGGATCACCGTCACGGGGTCGGCACCCGCCTTCGCCCGGACCCTCAGGTACGGCGCGTTCACCGACTCGCCCGTCACGGACTCCACGGTGTTGCGCCAGACCAGCCCGGCGTGGGCCTGCTCGCCGGGCGCCAGCGTGACCGGACCGGGCGGGTCGTCGGTGCCGGTGCCGGTCGAGACGGCGTTGCCGCCGTGCAGGATCTGCACGCTGCCGACGGGCCTGTGCTCCTCGTCGACGACCTGGAGTTCCGGATAGCCGTTCAGGTCGACGGTGCCCGACCCGCAGTTCTCCAGGTGGAGGCCGACTGCGCGCAACCCCATGGCGGCATCGCCCTCGTCGGCGTACACCCGGATCCCGGACGGCGGGCAGGTCCCCGACTCGGCCGACGCCTCCTTGCTCGGAACGCTGCGCACCTTGGTGATCCGCACCCGCCCGCCGTCCGCGGAGGCGGACGCACTCGCTCCGCCGGGTACGGCGCCCGGCAGGTGCCGTTCGGTCAGGCGGGGCGAGGGCGGTGCACTCGGCACGACGGTGCCCGACACCGTCCGGCCGGGAGCGACGTCCGCCACCGTCTGCTTGCCGACCCACATCGCCTGCCCGGACGGTGACAGGTGGGTGAACGTGATCGTGTAGGTGAAGGCCTCGCTGCCCCGGTTGGTGACCTCGAACTCGGTGCAGAGCGGACCCGAGCCGGTGATCCGGACACCACCCACCTCCCGCTCGGCCGGACCACCGGCCGACGCCGACGCCGAAGGGCCCGTCGGAATGCCGCAGGCGGACGTGGCACCCGGCGGGGCGGGGGCCCGCGAACCGGTGGCGGCCACCGAGCCGCACGCGGTGAGCACCAGGAGGACCGCGGCCAGGAGGACCGGAGAGGTGGTACGGGAACGACGCATCCCCAGAGCCGACCATGACCGGCCGTCAGGGGCCGTGACGACGCTCACACTTCGGGCAACAGCCCTGTCACAGCCGCGGGTCCGCCCACCGACCGACGCGGGATCAGGGCGCAGCAGCGCGTACGACCCCGACGCGGCCGGGCCGGTCCCGCCACGCGCGCCGGCGGCGCAGCAGGTCGGCCGCCGGGCGCGGCGGGGTGGCTACTGTGAGGCGCATGAGCCTGTGGTCACTGCGATCCGCCCTGCCGCGACTGAACGGAGCGCTGATCGCGGGAGCGGCGGTGGGCGTCCTCGTCTGGCAGCTGCGCGACCTGTCGATGGGCGTTCTCGCCGGCATCACCGCGGCCCAGACCTTCTTCGTCGCGGCCGGGTGGATCGCGCTGTGGCCCATGGACGCCGAGGCGACCCGCCGCAACGCCCGGCGCGAGGACTTCCGGCCCCTCCTGGAGGAGCTCGTCGTCGTCTCGGCGGCGATCGGCGGCCTCACCGGCATCGTGCTGCTGCTCCTGCTCGGCAGGTCCGGTGACAGCCACGCCGCCGCAGCGACCGCACTCGGCGGCGTCTTCATGGGATGGGCCTCGCTGCACCTGATGTACGCCGCCCGCTACGCCGAGCTCTACCTCGCACCCCCGACCGGCGGAATCGACTTCAACTCCGACGAGTCGCCCTCCTACAAGGACTTCCTCTACTTCAGCTACAACCTCGGCATGACCTACCAGGTGTCCGACACCAGCGTCACCACCACCGCGATCCGCGCCGTCGTGCTGCGCCACTGCCTGCTCTCCTACGTGTTCGGCACGAGCATCCTGGCCACCACCATCAACCTCGTCACGGGCATCGTGACCGGCTAGGAGAACTGCCGTCCGCGTCCGCCGATGACGGTGACGGTTCAGGGTGCGCCGCCGGTGCGGGTGGGGTGCCAGCGCCTCGCGGCCGGCAGGCAGAGGATCCGGGCCAGCAGGCGGACCGGCGGCAGGGCCAGCAGGCCGCCCGCGTAGGGCCACGCGCCGCCCGAGCGCATCAGCACGCGGGCAGCGGCCTCCAGGCCGCCGTAGACCTTGCCCGAGGGGGTGAGCCACAGCGGCCCGTGCTGGACGCGTTCCGCCGTCACCAGTCCGCGCCCGCCCGCACAGGCGTCCAGCGCGCGGAGGTCGACGAACTGGCAGGCGACCGCCTCCCACTCACCGGACGACCGGACCGCTCCCGGGTGGCGTTCCGCCCACGCCACCCAGCCGGTACACATCGCGCAGTCCCCGTCGAAGAGCAGCACGGGAACCCGGAGGACCTCCGCCATACTCCCGATTCTCCTCCCGAACCGGCCGGGCGCCCCGGGAAGGGGGAAGCGGATCGGCGGGAAGCGGGCCGACGGGAAGCGGGCCGGACGCCGCTCGGACGCGGCTGCTCAGGTGCGCAGGCCGAGGGTGGTGCTGGGCGTGGTGCCGTACGCCTCCCGGTAGTGGGCGGCGAACCGGCCCACGTGGCCGAAGCCCCAGCGCATCGCGATCCCGGTGACCGTCGCGGTGGCGGGATCGGCGGCCAGCAGCTCCCGGTGCGCGGCGTCCAGGCGCACCGTGCGCAGATGGGCGAGCGGGGTGGTGCCGAGGTGGCGGCGGAAGGCGTACTGCAGCGCCCTGGGGGTGACGCAGGCGGCGTCGGCGATCTCGGCGAGGGTGATGTCCCGGTCGGCGTGCGACGCGATGAACGCGGTCGCCCGCCGCACCGTCGCGGGGGTGGCGTCCGTCTCGTCGGCCGGTGCGGGGTCGGGCGCCACCCGGGCGGGGAAGGCGGCGAGCGCCGCGGCGGCGAGCAGCCGGGCGGTGTTGGAGACCAACAGGGCCGGCAGCGCCTGGTCGCGGCCGAACTGGTCGGCGGCCAGGTCGACGGCGGCGCGCCACAGCCGGGCCGCGGCGGGCGTGGCGGGGGCGACCGGAGCGGCCGCGTACCGCAGTGGTGCGGTCCGCCCGCCGATCGGGACGCCGGCGGTGTCGCGGACGACCCCGGCGGCCAGGCTGGCGCTGTTGATCGTGCAGCCGTTGCTCTGCGCCGTGTACGGCACGCCCGCCGGGTTGAGGACCAGGCTCCCGGCGCCCGCGCGCTCCTCGCTGCCCTCGGAGTCGACCTCCAGCCGCCCGGCGCGGACGTCGTTGACGATCATCGCGTCCAGGGGCTCGCAGGCGAAGGACAGCGTCCCCGGCAGGGTGATCCGGTCCACCGTGAACAGGCCGGCGTCGATCCGCTCGTACCGCAGGCTCGCTCCGCCGCTCAGGCCCGACAGGCGCAGGCTGGAGCCGTACGCAGCGTCGAGGAAGTCCCGCGCCTCGTCGGCGTCCCGCGTCGCGAAGGACGTGCGGAGGACCGGCACCGTGCCGCCCTCGACCGCGGAAGCCATCGTCCTCACCGCCCCTCTCACTTCGGAACACCCTCCCTGCCTCCGCCGACCCTACGCGCCTACCCGGGAAACGCAGGCACGCACGGTCCCCGACACCCACCGGCCCACGAGCGGCCGGGCCCCTGCACCGGGACGCACACGGGCGGATCGACACACCTTGAACGCGTTCAAATTCTGTGCCAGGCTGCTCCCGTCCGGCGGCGCTCCGCGTGCGACCCGCTCGGTCACCGCGCTGCGCGCGGTGTTCGGGCGGGGGCCCGGGCAGGCACTCGAACATGGGGGGAACGTGACAGGGGAACGGCTGGAGGGCGACGCCGCCGACGGCCCGGCCGGTGGCGCAGTCCTGCCGCAGCGGCGCCCGGAGTGGAAGGGCCGGCTCGGCGTGGCCCTGTACCTGGCCGGCGGCGCGACGGTGATCCTGGGGCTGCTCGGCTGGGGAGCCGTGGCCGCGATGGACGCGTCCATCGGGCCTCCCGACAACCACGTGGCGAAGAGCGACTCCCGCGTCTGCCCGACCACCACGGGGAACAACCTCGAGTATGCCGACGCCGTCAGGCACTTCGGTCTGTCGGTCCCGAAGGACGCCGCCGACGTGTGGGGGGCGCCGGAGCCGTCGCGGTCAGTGCTGGGGGTGCGGCCGGGAGCGGAACAGAGGCCGTCGCTCGGCCGTTGCGCCGGGAGCCGGGCGGCCGGCCTCCACGCGCAGCTCGACAGCGTGGAACACCTCAAACATGCCGAGGGCTATGGCCATGATGCCCGCGGCCAGCGTGAGAGCGCCGATCGAGGTGAACGGCGAGACGATCAGCACGGTGCCCGCCATCATGTCGATGATTCCGGAGAACAGCATCCCCCCGCGCGCCGGCATGGCCGGGGCGGAGACGGCGGCGGCTGTCGCCATGACGCCGCGCAGCAGGAAGATGCCCGGGGACGTGCGTGCCGAAGGCGGCGGCCAGTTGGAAGACACCGATGACCAGCAGGTAGACGCCGAAGAGCACACCGACGACGCGCGGCGTCTCTCGCGGCCAGGACAGGGCGACGACTCCCAGGGCGGTGGAGGCCACGCCCGTGGTGAGAAGGATCTGCCGCCCCATGTTCGCCACGGAGTCCAGGAGTTCGGTGGTGGAGTCGTCTTGTGGCTCGGTGCCGCGCGGCATGCCGGCGTCTGAAGAATCGGTGGGGATGTCATGGCGCCTGCTCCTTCCGGGAACAGCGTGGTCGGATCGCGCCACCTCCGTCGTTACTCCCGCCCCGGTCCTGTGCCGCGCGGCGAGGATGCAGGGGGCGTCATTGGAATTCCCCAGGTTTCATGGAGGCTCAAACGAGTGCTGGCCTGTCCTCTGACCAGGTTGAACAAAGCGCCGGGACCAGACGGCGAGAGCCTTTTGTTCGATGCCTGCCTGGACGGCGACATAGGCGCTCCGGTCGCCGGTGGGGACCGGAGGCGCCTCCGCGAGGCGGACACGGCCGTCGTCATCGTGGTTCCGTGACCACGGTCGGAGTGTCCTCGGCTGCGCGGCCGCTGCCGCACAGCAGTGATGCCCAGGCCGCCGAGGTGGCCGCGAGGTCGTCTCCGCACGTGGTGCCGGGGCGACGGGGGCGGGCCGCGGTGGCAAGGACGACGCGGTCGGGGCGGAGCAGGACGGCGCCCGCGGTGCCCATCCAGCGGACCAGGTCTCTTGTGCCCGGATCGGTTTCGGTGCGGTGCTCGGCGCCGCCCGTGCCTGGCCGTGGTCGTCGGGAGTCGTGCAGGTGGATGACGCGGGCGTCCAGCGTCCGCGCCAGCGCGTGCAGGGCCGGGCTGAGCGGTGCGGTGGCCAGGAGCGCGAAGCCCTCGCCGAGCAGGTCGTCCAGCAGGCGCGGGCCGCCGGCGGCGTCGGGGAGCAGCGGCTGGGGGCACAGTGTCCCGGGGCGCGGGTGTCCCGGGCGGCGGGAGCCGGCCAGGGGGCCCGGTCTCAGCGGCGGGCTGACGGCGGACAGCACGAGCGAGGAGGTGCCCGGCAGGCGGGAGAGGACGGGCAGGACGGCGTTGCGGGTCAGTGCGGTGCCCGTTCCGCCGCCGGTCATGAGGGCGCCGACGGCCACGGCGGTGCGGATCAACTGCCGTGCGTGGCGGTGGCGTTCGGCCTGGTAGGTGTCGAGCAGGGCCCCGCTCGCGCGGCCGGTGAGGACTCGGGCGAGCTTCCAGGCGAGGTTGTGGGCGTCGCGCATGCCCGCGCCCATCCCTTGCCCGATGAAGGGCGGGGTGAGGTGGGCGGCGTCTCCGAGCAGGAAGATGCGGCCGTTGCGCCAGCGGTCGGCGACCTGGGCGCGGAAGGTGTAGGTGGCGGTGCGCAGGACGTGCAGTTCGTCATCGGGGATGCCCTGCGTCCATGGGGCGATCAGCGCGAGCAGACGCCCGCGGTCGGTGAGCTCCTCCGGCCGCTCGCCGGCGCGCAGGCGGAACTCCCAGCGGTAGCGGTCCTCGCCGACGCGCATGTAGGTGGCCGCCCGTCGCGGGTCGCAGATCTGGTGGACGCCGTCCCAGGCGGGCAGCGGCAGGCGGCAGCGGACGTCGACGACCAGCCACTGCTGGGGGTTGGCGAGGTCCTGCATCCGGGAGCCGATGGAGGCGCGGACGAGGCTGCCCGCGCCGTCGCATCCCAGCACGGCGTCGGCCAGGATCGCGTGGGAGGCACCGGTGTCCTCGTCCCGGAAGGAGACCCGCACCGGAACGCCACCGTGCGGGGGCGGGGCCACGGCGGTGACCTCGATGCCTCCGCGCAGCATGATCAGCGGGTGCTTCCGGACGTTGTCCCGCATCAGGTGCTCGAGTTCGGGCTGGTCGAACATGTTGGCTTCGGGAAAGCCGTACCGGCCGCACGGGTTGTCACGACGGAACTCGGCCAGGACACGGTGGGAGCCGTCCAGCAGCCGCATGCCGCGGGCGGGACGGGCGATCGCGCTGAACGTCTCATGGATGCCCGTGGCCTGGAGGATGCGGTGCACCTCGTCGTCCAGGTGGACCGCGCGGGGCAGCGGATACGGGGCGCGGTGGCGCTCCAGGACCAGGGCGGGCACGCCATGGCGGGCGAGGAGGGTGGCGACGGTCAGTCCGGTGGGTCCGGCGCCGATCACCACGAGGGGCACATGCTCAGGAATGGTGGCGGTCACTTGCTCAGGGCTTTCATAAGGCCCACCAGACGGGCGCGGTCGATTTCGTTGTCCTCGCGCAGCGCGGAGATCGCCTGCAGGAGCACCCCCGGCGACGGGGTGGTGCCGAGGAAGTCCCGAGTGGCGGGCGGGCCCCACTGGGCCAAGCCGGAGGCGGACATCGCGGCCCAGCCGGGGTCCAGCGTGTTGTCGAAGACGTCGCCGTCGGCATAGTGCTCCAGCATGAAGCGGTCGGGGTCGCGCCAGTAGTCGAAGATCTGGCTGCCCTGGATGTGCCGGCCGATGCCCCAGGAGTGGTGGTAGCCGCGCTCGCGCAGGTACGCGCCGCCGGCGGCCAGCGCGTCGAGGTCGGCGACCTGGTAGGCGGAGTGGACATAGCCGGTGTCGGGGCCCAGGTGCACGGCCAGGGTGTGGTGGTCGGCGGGTTCGCTGCCGCGGTCGCAGCGGATGAAGGCCATGGTGGGGCCGCGGTCGCGCTGGCCGTCCAGGTAGAGGAAGTCGCTGACGATCAGGCCGAGGTGCTGCAGGTACCAGTCCAGGGCGCGCCGGAAGACCCGGGTGGAGAGCACCACGTGGCCCAGGCGCTGCACCTGGGAGGGCTTGCGGGGCGGGCGCTGGGTGGCGTTGATGCGGGAGGCTGCGGTGGTGACGCCGGTGTTGAGGACCAGGGGCTGCTGCAGCGGTCGCGCGGGCTGCTCGGTGACGCCGTGTACGACGCGGACGGGGATGCCGGAGGGGTCGAGCAGGTCCACGGCGCGGCCGCCGCCGTACTCGGTCAGGGTGCGGACCTTGTGGCCGGTGGCGCGGGCGAGCCGGTCGAGGTCGGCGGCGTCGGCGGCCCGGAACGCGGGGCCGATGAACCGGGAGGCGGGGCCGCGTCGGATCACCAGGCAGTGGGGGCCGGCCATGGCGCCGCGCAGATAGAGGACGTCATCGGTACGGGCGGCGGTGGTGAACCCGAAGTCGTGGGCGAAGGTTTCGGCCCTGTCCAGGTCGGGCTTGGTGAACTCCAGCCAGGCCAGGTCGACCACCTTGATGACGGGCTGGGCGGCGCGGCCGGGGTGCTCTCCGCGCCGGGCGCCCCGTTCGCTGTGCAGTCCTTGGTGGGCGTCGGCGGTGGGGACCGGGGTGGGGGTGGGTGTCGGGTCGTTCACGGGGATTCCTTCCTGTGGTCTCCACGACCTGTGGCGGGGACGGGACGGGTGCCGCGGTGCCCCGGAGGTGAGGCGTGGGTGAGGGTCGGGCCCGGCCCGCCGGCTGCGGCGCCGGTCGGCGGGCCGGGTGGCACGGCAGGTGGGCGGTTCCTACCGGGCGAGGAGGGAGTCCAGTGCGGTGGTGAGTTCGGCGGCCGGGTCGGTGGCCGCGCCGTGGGCGCGCCAGCCGATGAAGCGGTCCGGGCGTACGAGGACGGCGCCTTGCGGTGTGTGGCCGCGGGCGGCGGTCCAGGTCGAGCGCGGGTCGCGGTAGTCGCCGTCGACGTGGCCGATCCGGATGGCGTCCAGCGGCAGCCCGCTCTCGGCGGCGATCTTCTCGGCGGCCTCGCGCCAGGCCTGACCGTCCTCTCCGGCGATCAGCAGCAGGCGGCCGGGGCGCACCAGGTGGGCCAGGACCGTGCGACGGCCGTCGAGGTCCTCCAGCCAGGCGTGGGGCAGCGGGTGTCCTGGGCGGGCGGCGGGCTGGTAGATGCGGACGGGGTCGGGGTTGTCGGGTGCGGGGGTGCCGTCGGGGACGACGGCCGCGGAGTCGTAGGTGTAGCCGAACTCGACGCCCAGTTCGTTGAACTCCATGGACTGGGCGGCCACGGCGGCCAGGAAGGTGCGGCGGAAGTCGACGTCGGCGGGGTCCTCGCTCCACAGGCGGCGGGCCTGGCGCCAGTTCTCCTCTTCGCCGGCCTCGGGTCCGCCGCCGAAGAGGGCGTTGATGGCGATGTGGTTCATGGCGTTCTCCAGCGAGCGCTGGACGTTGGTGGCGTCCGCCGGGCGACGTTCGGCCTCGTAGGTGTCGAGCAGGGAGTCGCCGGCATGGCCGTTCAGGACGGCGGCGAGTTTCCAGGCGAGGTTCTGGACGTCGTGCATGGCGGAGGTCAGGCCGAGGCCGCCGGTGGGCGGGTGGCGGTGGGCGGCGTCGCCGGCGATCAGAACGCGGCCGGTACGGTAGCGGTCGGCGACCACGCCTTCCAGACTCCAGCGGGAGATCATGTGGACCGTCACATCTTCTTCGTTCAGGCCCAGCCCGGTGCGCAGGTCGGCCAGGACCGACTCGTCCTCCAGCGCGCGGCCGTCATCGGGCCCGTAGTTGAGGTGGAAGACCCACTCCTCGGACTCGGGCCCCCAGTGGTCGGGGCCCATGGGGACGAGAACACCGGGAATGCCGAGGTCGGGCAGCCACAGCCAGCGGATCAGCACCTGCGGGTCGCGCGCCCAGCGGGACAGGTCGGCGGAGATGTGGAAGGAGACCACGCGGGCGAGGTCGCGCACGCCCTCCTGCACGATGCCCAGGGCGGGCCCGACGGTACGACCGCCGTCGCAGCCCAGCAGGTACCGGGCCCGCACCCGGTAGGTCTCGCCGCTGTCGCGGTCGGTGATGACGGCGGTGACGCCCTCGCCGTCCTGGGCGAGTCCGGTCAGCTCGTGATGGAAGCGGACCCTGCCGGGCGAGAGTTCCTCGGCGCGTGCGCGCAGGACCGGCTCCAGGCGGATCTGGGGCAGGTTGGCCTGCCGCTCGGGGCTGGCCGCGAGCCACTCCGGGGAGTTCCCGCCCGCGCCCCAGGCCTCCATCAGGGCCACCCTGCGGCCGTGGTCCTCATGGTCGCCGGCCAGACCGACGTACCAGGCGGTGTGGGACATCTCCTCGGCCGGGGTGGAGGCGGCGTAGACGGTGTCGGCGACGTCGGCGTCGCGCATGACCTCCATGGCGCGCTGGTTCAGGACATGGGCCTTGGGCAGGACGGAGGTGCTGGGCCAGGCGGTGACCAGCAGGGACTCGATGCCCATGCGGCTGAGCAGCATGGAGGCGGTGAGCCCCGCACCGCCTCCGCCGACGATGAGGACGGGAACGTCGATGTCGTTCATGGGTACTCCATGGGATGTCACGGCTCGGTGCCACGGGGTGGGGGCGGGTCAGGAGAGGCAGGGGAAGAGGGCCAGGGGCGTTTCCCCGGTCGCCGGGAACAGCGATGTCGATTCGGAGGCGCGCAGCGCCTCGGCAGCCAAGGCGGTGAAGATGCGGCGGGCCCCGTACGGCCGTAAGAAGGAAGGCGGCCTGCGGCAGTGGCCCTGAGCGCGGATGCCGCGCTACGTCGGCCTTGGCGTGGAGGCACAGGGCGGCAGGTGCTGGCGGACGTCGATGCGGCTCGTCGTGATGCTCCTCGGGTCCCGGCGGCGCTGCCAAGCGGGTCCGGCGAAGTCCGCTGCGATTCGGCAGCACCCTGAAGGGGCGCGGGGAACGGCGCGACCAGCCACGACGGCGCCGCGGGCGGCTGACGGCCCATCGCGGTACTTCCAGCGGGGCGCTCAGCCGCCGGCCAGCACGACGAGATGGGCTCCGGCCAGCACGCCCACGACGACGGCCGGCAGGCAGCGGGCCGCCGGGTCACCGCTGCGTAGATGGACGACGACGGCTCCGGCCATGAGCAGGATCAAGCCGACCGACGCGGCGGCACCGAGCGCGGTGATCCGCAGGCCGAGCAGCAGACCGGCCGCTGCCGCCACCTCCAGAGCACCCAGCAGGCGGTAGTGGGTGGTGGTCATGCCGACGTGGGCCGCGGCCTGGCGCATCGCGGGGACTGCCGCGAGCTTGGCCGCTCCCAGCAGGAGGAATGTCCCGGCGAGGAGGACGGCGAGGACGATGGCGGTGGTGCTCACGGGATTTCTCTCTCAGGTGGCTTACCGGGGGCGTACTGCCAGTGCAGGACGTAGCGGTCCAGGGCTGCGGCGACCCTGCGTCGTGCCGCTTCGTCGGCAAGGGCGGGCAACGTGACGTGGACACCGCCGTCGTGCGGCCGGCACAGGATGAGCTCCGGGTCGCAGTCCGCGCCCTGGGCGGCCAGTTCGGCGTGGACCGCGCGGCGGGTGGCGTCCAGGCGCAGGCCGAGCTTGTAGGGCTTGCCCACGGCGGTGAGCGGGATGGCGTCGATCACGAGCACCTCGCGCGGGGCGGCTGCGCGTTCGGGGACTCGTTCGGTGGCCCAGGTGAGCAGTTCGGCGGGGCTGGTCTGGGCGCGGGGGGCGAGGGTGACGTAGGCGACGGGCACTTCGCCCGCGTGGGGGTCGGGGCGGCCGACCGCCGCGGCGGCGGTGACCTCGGGGTGGGCGAGGAGGGTGTCCTCGATCGCGGCGGGGTCGATGTTGTGGCCCCCGCGGATGATCAGATCCTTGGCGCGGCCGGCGAGATGGATGAAGCCGTCGGCGTCGATGCGGGCCAGGTCGCCCGTGTCGAGCCAGCCGCCGCGGATCTTCCCGGCGGTTTCCAGGCGGGGTCCCCGGGCGGTGTGCTCGGCAACGTACCCGGCGAAGACGACCGGGCCGCGGACGGCGAGCACCCCGGTGGTGCCGGGCGGCAGGTCGTGCCGCTCGCCGGTGTTCGGGTCGATCCGCACGGTCTTGACCTGCTGGTAGGGCAGGCGTCGGCCGACACTGCCGGGCCGGGTGTGACCGGGCAGGCCGAGGGCTGAGGCACAGGTCGCCTCGGTCAGCCCGTAGCCCTCGCACAGCGGGATGCCGGTGTGCTCCTCGAAGGACTCCCGTACGGCGGGCGGGAGGGGCGAGGCGCCGACGGCGGCGAACCGCATGCTGGAGATGTCCGCGTCGACGGGGACACGGGCGAGGACGGAGTACACGGTGGGCACGCCGGACATGGCGGCGATGCGATGGCGCTCCACCAGCTTCCAGAACACCGGATACAGCTCGGGATCGCGGTAGCCCAGCGGCCCGGCCCACACCACTCCCCGGCCGCGCAGCAGCGGGCCGAGCAGGGTGACGATCAGGGCGTTGACGTGGAACAGCGGCAGCGCCGCGAACATCACCGAGTCCTCGTCGAGGGGGATGCTCGCGGCCACCGTCCAGGCGTCGACGACCTCGTTGGCGTGCGTGTGCGCGGCGAGCTTGGGAGTTCCGGTGGTGCCGCCGGTGTGGAAGTAGGCGGCGAGGTCGTCGGCGGCCGGGGGCTCGATGTCCACCAGCCGGTCTGCGGGATGGGAGGCGGCCAGCTCCGTGAGGTAGCCGACGCGTACGCCTTCGATGGGGTCCAGAGCGGGGGTTGGGCCCTCCGGCAGGGTTGGGGCCAGCGCCAGCAGTGCGTCCAGCCGCAAGGCCGCGGCGACCTGCCGGGCCGTGGCCCACACCTGTGCATCCAGCTGTGGACCGGCGGCGATGAGTACCCGCGCGCCGCCGCGCCGCAGCAACTGCTCGACGTGCTCGGACGCCAGGCCCGGGTTGACCGGGGCGGCGATGCCCGCGGCCTGCGCGGCCAGCAGGGCGGCGGGCAGCTCCGCGGTGTTCGGCGCGAGCAGGCCCACAGCGGCGCGGCGGGTGGCGCCGAGCGCGCGCAGCAGGTTGGCGGCGCGGTGCACCTGGTCGCGCAGCTGCGCGAAGGTCACGGTGGTGGGGCTCAGGAAGCGCGCGGCGTCGGGCAGCACCGTCAGGGCCGGGCGGTCGGGCCACAGGCGGGCGGCGCGCAGCACGGTGTCGTAGGTGGTGCCGGGCAGGCCGCGCTCATGGAGCGGAACGGCCTCGATCGCAGCCAGGTCCGCGATGCTCTCGGGGGCGGGCCACAGCAGGTCGGTGGGTGTGAGTGTCACCTGTGCGCCTTTGCAGGGTGAGGGAGGGATGGGGTCAGGTGGCCGGCCCGGTACGGGGATGCCGGGCCGGCCGGTCCCGGCGGGGGTCCCGGGAGTCTTCAGCGGGCGCGCACCACTGTGCGCTGCTCACCGAGATCGAGTGCGCCGTCATCGGTGGCGATACGGGCCGTGACGGCGTCGCCGTCCTTGAGGTAGTCGGGGTTCGCCAGCTGGCGGGCGAAGAACTTCTGCCAGCGCTTGTGCGGGGGCAGCAGGGCGGCAAGCGTGGTCAGGAGCCTGCCCGGAGACTTCAGGGCGGTGCCGCCGGGGGTGCCGGTGAGCAGGACGTCACCGGGCTGCAGGTTCTGGAAGCGGGCCAGAAGGCTGAGGGCACGCGCGGGTCGGACGATCATGTCCGCGGTGGTGCGGTCCTGCCTCGTGGCCCCGTTGACCCTCAGCGTGAGCCGCAGGTCCGGCAGGCGGGCCAGATCGTCGGCATCGACCAGGAGCAGCCGGGGCCCGAGCGGGGTGAAGGTCGGGTACGACTTGGACTCGTAGAACTGCGTCTTGGGCAGCTGCAGGTCACGCGCGCTGACGTCGTCGGCAACCACCAGCGCGGCGACGTACTCCGCCAGGGTGGCGTCGGTGACCTCGGTGCCGATCGGCAGGTCCGCGCCCATCACCAGCCCGAGCTCCACCTCGTAGTCGAGGAACCGCACGTGCGGCGGCCGGACGATGTGCTGGTAGGGGCCGCTGACGGACCCGGAGGCCTTGCGGAAGAACGCGGGCGGGACGGTGTCCGGGTCGAACCCGGAATCCACCGCGTGGGAACGGTAGTTGACCATCTGCGCCACCACCCGGCAGGGGGTGGTGACGGGCGACAGCAGCTCCGCCTCTCGCGCGGAAGGCCCGGCGTCGGGGGCAGCCGCGGCGCGGGCGGCCGCCTGCTGCACGGCGGAACGGTCGGCGAGCAGGCCAGCGGTGGTGTTCGCGTCGGTGTCGACGCGGTGCAGCCGTCCTGTGCCGCTCTCCACCCACCAGCCGTCTGCGGTGCGGACGACCTGGATACTCATCGGCTCTCCTGAGTCCTGGACGGGCGCCGACCGGACCACTCCTGCGAGCAGCTCCAGTCAGCAGTGATGAAAGAATCAGTCCAGATGACAGCATCGTCAATAGCCATCAGTGTTGATGAAAAACTCAAAACTGATTCACGGGTAAGGTGGAGGGATGAGTACCGGACCACAGAGCAAGGCCGATAGCCGGACCCCCAGCCGCGCACCCAACCGCCTGGACCGGCGCAAGGCGCTCACCCGAGCCGCTCTGATCGCCGCCGCGCAGGGGTTTCTCGCCGAGCAAGGGAGAACCGACGTGAGCATCCAAGAGATCACCGAGGCGGCGGACGTCGGCTTCGGCTCCTTCTACAACCACTTCACCAGCAAGGACGAGCTGTTCGACGCCGCCGTCGCCCTCACCCTGGAGCAACACGGCGAACTCCTGGAATCCGTGGCGGGAGACCTCAAGGACCCCGCGGAGATCTTCGCCGCCAGCATCCGCCTGACCGGTCGGCTGCAGCGCACCCACCCGCAGATCGCCAGGATTCTCGTCCGCACAGGCATGCCCCATCTCACCTCGGACAGAGGCTTGGCACCTCGGGCGATGCGGGATCTACGGGCCGCCGCCGACGACGGACGGCTGGACATCGACGACCCGCGCACTTCCGTAGCCATGGTCGGCGGCGCCCTGCTCGGAGTGCTCCACCTGCTGGAGACCCGCCCGGACCTCGATGCCGCGCATGTTTCCGACCAACTGGCCTTCCGCCTGCTGCGCATGTTCGGCATGACGCGCACCGAAGCACGGGCTATCGCCACCCGGCCCCTGCCACCGCTGCCCCGGACCTGACATGGGCGGGTCACGTCCGCTGGAGTGGTGTATCGACGGCCACTCGGTGATCCGGTTTCAGGCTAGGCGGTCAGGGCTGTGGTGATGCTCTCTCGGGGGTTTCTCCCTCGATCGGGTGGAGGCGGCAGCGGCCGAGGATCTCGGAGCCGATGTAGCGTCGCTGTTCGGCCCATTCGTCGCTCTGCTCGGCCAGCACCGCCCCGATGAGCCGGATGATCGAGGACCGGTCGGGGAAGATCCCGACCACGCCGGTGCGACGCCGGATCTCCTTGTTCAGCCGCTCCTGCGGGTTGTTCGACCAGATCGACTTCCAGACCCTCCGGGGAAGACGGCGAAGGCCGGCGGGTCCTCGCGGGCGCTCTCCAAGTGCTGTGCGGCCCCGGGGAATCGCTCGTCGAGGGTGGCGATGACGGTGGCCATCTGCTTTCGGACCGCGCCCGCGTCGGGCTGTTCGAAGACGGTCCGCAGCAACGTGGCGACCCAGGGCTGGGCGGACTTCGGAACCTGGGAGAGCAGATTGCGCGCGTAGCGGGTTCGACACCACTGGAACCGGTGCCGGAACCCGGGCGGGCGCCGGAGTCGGACTCCGGGGTATGGGGTCGGACGGCGGTCGCGGCCGCTGCACCTTTTTCACATGCGATTCGGGTGGGGTCGTGCGAGCTGGTTGGGAGCGCGTGGAGGGGCCCCGGCGCCATTGCGGCTTCGGGGCCCCGAAGGGATATATCACCATCCACCGGCCCTGGGCCGGCTTCCTTGTGGGCACTGCCCCGGGGATGAGGCGTGCCGGGATCGCGTATGCGTGACCGGAAACCAACGTCCTTCACACTCTGGGGTCTGCGGTGTCCGCCCGGAAAGGACCCTCACGGGCCGGGCGATCCTGATGGCGCTTCGTCCCCTCCGTTCATCCTTCGCCGGTATTACCTGGTACTGCCAACCATCCGGTACTGCCGGTACTGCCACTGCTGATAGTGCGGGAAATGCTGGTACTGCCACCTGCTTGGTACTGCCGCGGCGGCCCGGAAGGCCGCCCGGTCCGGCAGCCGGCCCTCCCCCGGCACCTGCCCGGGTTCTGGGACTCCGCTGGCCGAACCTCCCAGCACGCGCGCCCGCAGCCCGGCGCCTTCACTGGGATACCGAATCCTGCAACTGCTGGTACTGCACCATTCACCCACTGAACTCAGCCAGCGGGCACCACTCGTGGCGGCCCCTGGTACCTGCGGGCCACCGGGCCCGGTCGCCGGTTCCGTCGCCTTACTGCACACAACCCTGGCTTCAGAACCCCGCAACCGTGCCGACCTGCGAACTACTCACCACTCCCCGGCAGTTCGTGTCTGCCGGTCACTCTGGACTCCTGGCTACGAGAGAAACCATAACCGCGCCGATCGGCAATGTCTACTCCGGCCGGAACAGATTTTCCCTCGCCCCGGCGATCGGTAATCTCCCACCGAACGAGGACGGCCAGGAGCCGAGCTCCTGCCAGGAGGCCACCGGGCCGCACCCCAGGAAGTCGGCACTGGAAGAACGAACGGCCAGGAGAGCAGTACGCGGGGCAGGACGGATGCACGGCGCCGCAGCCAAAACGGTGTCCGCGGGCAGGCCGGGATCGCGGGCCGGATGATCACCCGGCCGGATGATCGGCCGACTGCGCGCTGCGCGCCCAAACGTTGCGGAAATGCCGCAACGTTCGGATGGTCCAGTGGCGGACTACGTTCCGTCTTCGATACGGCGTGCTGCCGGTGGCAGCGGGCGACGTGCTCGCGGGACAGGACGGTGGTGCACATGCGCAGGACAACGGACGGTTCGGGCTCGGAGGGGGTACGCCTCGCCGACGCGGACTGCGCGACCTGCCACGGTGCCGGTTCCTCACGGCTCGGTCAGCCCTGCGGGCCCTGCAGTGTGCGGCTCACCCGGGCTCTCGCCCGTCGCATCCTGGCCGCCGACCACCGCTGCTGACACCGCCGACCGGAGCCGGCGCACCTCTCGGCGACCCGCCCCCTGCAGGCTCGTGCCATGACGAAGGACACCGGAGCACCCCTGGCCGCCGGCTGTATCGGCCCCGTACCCGCCACCACGTGCATCGACCGCCGCGTCGGCCCGTCGCCGAGCCGGACGGGAGGCGGATTGGACCCCGGGCGGCCGGGTCCTTGTCAGGCGTCGGAGTAGCTGAGGTCCCCGACCGTCCAACTGCTGATGTCCTCGATGGCTATGCGGTACATGCCGCCGGTGTGAGGGAGCCCGAAGTCTCCCTGCAGGATCTTCGCCCGGTGCAGATGGAGATGAGTGGGACGTGCGAGCGAGGCGTCGACGGGCGGGATGAACAGGGCGGCGAACGGCTTCAGGTGATCCGAGGCCTGCAGGACCTCTGCAACTCGTTCCCACCACAGGGCCACTGGCGCAAGCCTGCCGGTGATCACGGCTCCGGGGACCACCACGGTCAGCGACATCTGGTTGTTGTGCTCGGACTCGACCATCGCGGCGATGTCGACGAGCAGCCCGTCAGGGTTCGACATGAGGTCCAGATTAGGACACCGGCTCCTTCCGGTGACGACCGGGCGGCTCGGCCTGGTTCCGTGACCCCGCCGTCCGGCGGACCGGCGATCAGGAGTGCGGACTGGGCAACAGCGGCCCGACGTCACGGGTATCGCTGTGGGCTGCGTGAGAACCGTGCTGCCGGGCCTCTCATCACGTCCGGTCGGCCTTCCACTCGCGGGCGAGGATCGCGTAGACGTACTCGCTGCCCCAGCGTTCGCCGTCGATGTCGTTTTCAACGAAATGCGCCTCCCTGCGCATGCCGAGACGCTCGCACACCTGCACCGACCCGGTGTTGAGGACATCGAGGCGGGCAAAGAGCCGGTGGACACCCAGTTCGTCGAAGGCCAGCTCGGCGGCTGCGCGTGCCGCCTCGGTCGCGTAGCCGCGGCCGCCGAAGGCGGGGTTGAAGATCCAGCCGATCTCGGCCTGGCGGGCCTGCGCACTCGCCAGCTTCAGGACGATCTCGCCGACAACGTCTGCCCCGTCGGTCCGGCAGACGGCGAGCACCAGGTCGTCGCCGTCCTTGGCCCACTCCGTGCCGGCCGCGCGCTTCACCAGACTCCGGGCACACTGCTCACGGGTGAGTGGTTGCCGGTAGAGGTACCGGGCGACTTCGGGAAGGCCCTGGTATGCGCACAAGTCATCGAGGTCGTCCTGCGTGAACAGACGCATGACCAGCCGCTCGGTGGTAACGGGCAGCGAAAACATGGTCATCGATCCGATATCTCCTCGTCGCGGGCCGCCAGCGTAACCGACCGGGCCCGGCTTCCCCGTCATGAACAACTCGTCCTCGCCGTTCCCATGTGCGTCACCGTCAGGCCATGACAAGCGCCACCCCGGCAACTTCCATCCCCACATGGCCCTGACCTGCAAAAGCGGTGTGAACACACGGTGTTCCTGCCGCTGTTCGCCGTCTGGTGCGTGCCGTGTTCTCAGGTGCCGCTGGAGAACACCAGGCCGCCGCCGACCAGAGGCCGGCGCGCGGCGGCCGGGGCGGGCGGTTCGGCGGCCGGCGGCGGCAGGAACAGAGCCCGGTCCACGGGCGGCAGCAGGACCCGGCCGGTATCCGTCGGCCGGTCGGTTACGGGTGCGGAGAACTCGGGCAGGCCCGGCGGGCGACGATCATGCTTCACGCCAGGGAGTATGACCGGCCGCCAGGCCGGTACACATCCCGTTTCCCTCCGCCGCGCCCGAGTCGGTCATCCGCCCGGGCCGAACCCGGGCGGCTTGTGTGCGGCGCCTACCGGTCGGCGAGCGCGGCCCGGAACTCCTGGGTGGTCACGAACACCGAGCCGCGGACCGCCCGCTGCCGGCCATCAGCCCGATTCCGCTCCACCGTCTCGACGGCGGCTCGCATCCGCTCGGCCCGGAAGCAGTCGACGGCGTCGGCGAACTCGTCCGGCACCGGGCGGCGGTCGACGATCCCCGCCACGGCGCCGTACAGCGTCGGGGCGCCGTA
>NZ_JBFBDW010000071.1:0-36689 GCF_040683455.1 Kitasatospora sp. NPDC093679 | reverse complement strand
CGCGATGCGGATCAAGCGCCTGACGGTCTGGCCCGTCGTCGACGAGGACGGCTACCTCCTCGGCGTGCTCACAGCGGACCGCGCCACCGACCTCCCTCCCGCCACCCCCGGAGACCCCATGAGCACCCGCACGGACCGACCCGTCCCCGACTACATCGCCGAGGCCGCGGCACCCGTCCGCGACCACCTGGCCGCCGCCACCACGCTGGCGTCGTTCCTGCAGACCGCCGGCACCCTCACCCTCGACGAGCGCCGCGTCATCGTCGACCAGGCGCTCGTCCTGCTCGAACAGAACTACGTGCACCTGCCGCTGAAGGCCGCCATGTACGCCGTGAACCCGGTGCAGCGGCTGCGGCTGCTCGCCCGGCGCCTGGAACGGCAGACCGACGCCGACATGCCGCCCGAGTGGACCTTCCACGCCGAGGTCTCGGAGATCTTCCACTCCGTCCGCGACCTGCACACCAACTACCTGCTGCCCGCTCCCTTCAACGGCAAGATCGCGTTCCTGCCGTTCCTCGTCGAGAACTTCACCGAGCAGGGCGACGGCACGGCCGCCGAGCGCTTCCTCGTCACCCGGGTCGCCCAGGGCTTCGCCCCGCCCGGGTTCGGGCCCGGCACCGAGATCACCCACTGGAGCGGCATCCCGATCTCCACCGCCGTCGACCTGCACGCCGCCCGGTTCGCCGGCAGCAACGCCGAGGCCCGCCGCACCCGCGGCGTCCAGTCGCTGACCCTGCGTCCGCTGCGCATCCACCTGCCCCCGTTCGAGGAGTGGGTGACCGTCAGCTACCTCGACGCCGACGGCACCGCGCGCGAGCTCCGCGAGGACTGGCAGGTCGTCGACAACCTGCCGCCGCTCGTCGGCACCGGCACGCTGGGCACCGCCGGCGCCTCCCAGGGCCTCGACCTGGAGACGGACGAGGTCGGCCGTGCGAAGGTGCTGCTCTTCGCACCCAGGGTGGTCGCCCAGCAGCGGGCGGTCGAGGCCGGCGAGCCCGCACCCGGCCTGGAGGCCGGCGAGATCGCCACCACCATGCCCAAGGTCTTCAAGGCGCGCGAGGTCACCACCGCCTCCGGCACCTTCGGTCACCTGCGGATCTTCACCTTCGCCGTGGACGACCCGGTCGCCTTCGTGGAGGAGTTCGTCCGTCTGGTCGGCCTCCTGCCGGACCGCGGCCTGGTGCTGGACGTCCGGGACAACGGCGGCGGCCACATCTTCGCCGCCGAGTTCACCCTGCAGACGCTCACCCCGCGCCGGATCACCCCGGAGCCCACCCAGTTCATCACCACCCCGCTCAACCTGCGGATCTGCCGCCGCCACCAGAACGACCCGGACATCGACCTCGGCGCCTGGGTGCCGTCCATGGAACAGGCCGTCGAGATCGGCGCCGCCTTCTCCCGGGCGTTCCCGATCACCCCCGAGGACGGCGCCAACGCCGTGGGACAGCGCTACTCCGGGCCCGTCGTCCTGGTCACCAACGCCCGCTGCTACTCGGCGACCGACATCTTCACCGCGGGCTTCCAGGACCACCGGATCGGCACCGTCCTCGGCGTCGACCGCAACACCGGTGCCGGCGGGGCCAACGTGTGGACGCACGACCTGCTGTCCGCCCTCCTCGCCGACGACCCCGCGACGCCGTACCGGCCGCTGCCCGCGGAGGCGAGCATGCGCGTCGCCATCCGCCGCACCCTGCGCGTCGGCGTGCAGTCCGGCACCCCGGTGGAGGACCTCGGCGTCACCCCCGACGAACTCCACCGGATGACCCGGCGCGACCTCCTGGAGGGCAACGCCGACCTGATGGAGCGCGCCGGACAGCTCCTCAAGGCGATGACCCCGCACGCCGTGGCCATCACCGACACCGCCACGACCGGCGGCGTCCTGCGCCTCAAGGTCAAGACCACCAACATCGACCGCCTGGACGTCTACATCGACCAGCGTCCCAAGGCCTCCCTCGACCTGCTCGACGGGCACGCGGACGTCACCGTGCCGGACGCGGCCGCCGCGAGCTCCGCCCGCGTCGAGGGCTACGTGGACGGCGAACTCGTCGCCAGCCGCACCGAGCAGCTCCACTGACGGCCCCGGCCCCGGCCTCCCGGACCCCGGCGGATCCACCACCCGCCGGGGTCCGGGCGCGCGTGCCCGCTCACAGCGCGGTGCCGGTCTCCTCGGCCAGTGCGGCGAGCAGGCGGTCCTGGAAGGCCTCGTCGTGGACGGCGGGGTGGGGTGGCCTGAGTTCGCCGTGGTACCAGTAGCCGCCGGTGGTCAGGGCCCCGGGTTCGTCGCCGACGGCGAGCCACTCCTGGGTCCGGTGCCCGAGTTCGAGGTCGTCCGGTGCTCCGGGGCCGCCCATCCTGGTCGGCACCCATCCGGGGTCGACGGCGTTGCTCGGCACGCCGGGGCGCAGCCGGGCCACCGCGGCCGCGAGGGTGGTGACGAACAGCTTGCTGTCCGCGTAGGAGCCGGCGCTCCGGCCGCGCCAGTCGACCCCCTCCGTCGTCGGGTGCCCGCCGAAGTGCGAGCCGCTGCTCAGGTAGACCAGTCGGCGCGGTGTCGGCAGCAGGGCCGTGAGCAGGTACGGGGCGACGACGTTGACCGGCATGACGGCGGGGCCGCGCCACACCCCGGCGTTGTGGACGACCGCGTCGAGCGGGTCGGCGTCGTTCAGCTCGGCGGCGATCCGCCGGACGGCGTCACGGTCCGTGAAGTCGCCGGTGACGGCGTCCGCTCCCCGGTCGAGCAGGGGTCGCAGGGCGGTCGCCCGCTCGGGGTTCCGGGCGTGCAGCACGACCCGGTGGCCGGCGGACAGCAGCGTCTCCGCGGTGGCCCGGCCCAGGCCGTCCGTGGAACCGGTCACCAGGATGCGGCTCACCGGGTCACCTCCCCGTCCTCGCTCCGCTGTCGTCTCCTGCTCGGTCCGTCTCCATTCTGCGCGCGTGTTTCCCCGGTGGGCGGCGAGCGACCGAAGTCGACCATCCGGTGTCTCCGGGCGGTGACGGCACTCCCGCCATGACCCGTTGTCACCGGCACCCGTCGGCGGGGCGCTCCGCTGCGTGACCGCGGCCGCTCCCGAGGCGCGGGCCGCGTCCCCTCGGGCACGGGGTCCGGGGACCGGGACGGCCGGGGCCGGACAGGTCCGTGACCGACCGTCACCGCCCTTGCCGCGGCCCGGATCCGCTCCGTCACCGCACGAGCCGACAGAAGCCCCCAGCACCGAACGTGCCGGTGCCGCGGACCGTCCGAACGGGCCCGGGGCCGAGATGCCGCACCGGCCGGTGCGCGGGACGATCGAAGGGACGGGGCCGGAACACGAGCCGGACCCCGGCGGGCGGCGCCCCGCGGCCGTCCCCGACCGCCGTTCGACGCCCGGCACCGACTGCCCCACCCGACCGGACGCCTGCCCTGCCGTGGACCGCGTCCGGTCACCGGCCGTCCACCGGCCCCGATCCACCGGACGTCCGCACGAGCCCTCCCACGAAAGGGCGGGGAATCCCATGAACGCCTTCGAAAGCCACATCGCGCGCGCGGACCTCGCGGCCGCCAAGCGCCTCACCGGCACCACCTCCCCCTACACGATCGAAGTCGAGTTCCTCGGCGGGCTGACCGAGTCGCAGAAGAACGCGTTCAAGGCCGCCGCCGACCGCTGGGTCCGCGTCATCGTCGGTGACCTGCCGGACGTCTCCGTCGGCGACCGGATCGTCGACGACCTCGTGATCCGCGCCCAAGGCCGGACCATCGACGGCCCCGGCCACATCCTCGGCCAGGCCGGACCCACCCAACTGCGGCCCGGCCCCGGGCCCTCGGAGTTCCTGCCCGCCACCGGCCTGATGTCCTTCGACCAGGACGACCTGGCCTCGATGGAGGCCGACGGCACCCTCGTCGACGTGATCACCCACGAGATGGGCCACGTCATCGGCATCGGCACGGTCTGGAAGCTCAAGGGTCTGCTGCGCGGCAGCGGAGGGCCCAACCCGACCTTCACCGGCCTCAACGCCGCGTCGGAGTACGCCGTCCTCGTGGGCGACCCCGAGCCCCGGCGCGTCCCGGTCGAGAACACCGGTGGTCCCGGCACCCGGGACGGCCACTGGCGCGAGACCGTCTTCGCGGACGAGCTCATGACCGGCTTCGTCGGCCACGCCGGCAACCCCCTCAGCCGGATGACCGCGGCCAGCCTCCGGGACCTCGGGTACGAGGTCGACCTCGACGCCGCCGACCCCTACGTCCTGCCCAACCACCTCGAACTCGCCGAGCGCGGCGAGCTGCGCGCCCACGTCGCCCCGATCGACGTCGGCGTGATGCTGCCCACCATCCCCGACACGCTGCCCGCCGACAGCCTGCAGACCGCCTGAGGCGACACCCGCCATGGCGGACAACGACCGACCGCGCCCGCGGGAGCAGCCCTACACCGTCCGGCGTCCCGAGGTCTCCGTCCTCGGCAGCCAGTCCGTGGTCCCCCGGGACAACGTGGTGCGCCCCCCGCCCAACCGCTTCACCCACACGCTCGACGCGGACGGGCCCTACTGGTACGACCACCACCGGCCCGAGGGGCCGCCGGACGGCATCCTGCCGGCCGGAACGGCCGTGGCGCTCCTCGTCGAGGCGGAGCGGTACTGCGGCGTCGTCACCCCCAGCGGCCTGTACGTCGCCGTCCACCGCGCCCACCTCCGGGTCCTGCCGCACCCGCCCCAGCCCCCGCCGCCCGGCCCGGGACCGGACGAGGAGGACGACGCCTGACGCGGCGGACCCGTCGGGCGGTCAGGACCGCACCCGCCGCAGCCCACCGTCTTGGAGGACGATCATGGGTGACTTCGCCGTGAACACATCCGTCGCCGGGGTCCGGTCGCAGCCGTGCGCCGACGCGCTGATCGGCAGCGAGCCGTTCACCTCCGTCCGGGCGGACGGCGCGCTCGAGATCGGACCGCAGGTCCGGGCCGGCACGGGTGCCGCGGTCGACCGGCTCGACCTGAGCGCGGCCGCGGTCTTCGGCAACGGCTCTCCGCAGCGGGTCCGCGGCTGCGTCCTCACCGCCGACGACGGCGGGCCGTCCTGACGGCCGGTCGTGGACGCCCTTGAGGGAAGACCCCGATGAACCAGGTCATCCGGCATCCGGCGGGGAGGTTCCGAGCGCCGAGCGAGCCGCGCTTCGTGCGGGGCAGGCGCGTCCTGTCCTGGCTGCGGTTCCGGGTGTTCAGACGGTGGCGGATGCGGCGCGTCCGCAAGGAGACCCGGCAGCGGGTGGCCATTCCCCAGAAGTGGCGCGGGAGGTGGACGCCCGGGAACTACGTGAAGGCCCTGTCGTGGATCGGCACGTTACTGCTCCTGGGCTGGCTGGCCCTGGCCCTGAACGTGATCGTCGGCGGAAGTCCCGGGTTCGTCGAGAACACCTGCCGCCGGACCAGCCAGTCCTGCAGCGTGGTCATCAGCTTCACCACGCCCTTCCTGGTGCTCTCCCTGAGCACCGCCGTCTTCCTCGGCGTACGCCGCTGGAAGACCATCCGGCCGATCGGCCGGACCGCCCGGAAGAACCCGCAGCAGCTGGTGCCCACGGCCGGCACGATCGTCGACGAGGTCGTCGGCCGGCAGGAGCTGTGCTCGGTCATCGCCCAGGCGCTGCGGGACCGGCGCCGGCGCCGGCCGTACGTGCTGGTGGGCGGCGTCGGCAGCGGGAAGACGGCCGTGCTGGTGCAGCTGACCCAGGTGCTGGCGGAGAACGGCGCCGTGCCCGTCCCCATCCACCTGCGGCGCATCGACCTCGACGGCGCCGACCTGAACTTCGGCGAACTGGCCAAGCGGCGGTTCTGCGACGAGGTGGACCCGGGGGTCATCTCCCGGGCCCAGGCCGAACGGGTGTGGCGGCAGCTCTGCATGGACGACAAGGCCGTGGTCATCGCGGACGGGCTGGAGGAGGCGTTCTGCGAGGACGAGGCACAGGCGAACCGGGACAGCCTGATCCGCCGCGCGATCGGCCGCGCCCAGAAGCAGAAGCTCCCCCTGGTGATCGCCTCGCGCCCGCACCCCGCCCTCGAAGGCACCCAGGCCGCCGTCATCGACCTCGAACCGCTCAGCGAGGAGGCCGCACTCGGCTACCTCGCGCACCGGAAACCCGGTGTCGACAACCGCAGGCTGGACTGGATCGTCGAGACGGCCGCGGTCGCCGAGTCCCCGCTCTACCTCCAGATCGCCCGCCAGCTCCGGGAGCACCAGCTCATGGAGCACTTCGAGAACAGCAAGAAGTGGGACCACGTCAACACCCGCGGCGGCGACCGGACCTGCATCCGGCTCAGCCTCCTGGACTCCTGGATGAGGGCACTCGTCCAGGGCCACCTCCAGGCCCGCTTCGACATCTCCTCCGAGCAGCGCAGGCGGACGGTGGCCGTGATGTCGGCACTGGCCTGCATCGGACTGCTCAACGACCGGCTGGAGGTCAGGTTCGACGAGCTGATCCACTGGACCGGCCACGGCGGCGACCACCCGAAGGAGGCGGAGGTCCCCTACCGGGCGGTCCTCCGGGCGCTGCGCCGGAGCGTCGAGGACCTGCCCGGGAACGACGAGGACGCCTGCTGGCGCACCGCCCTGTCGCGCTACGCGGCACGCGGTGAACAACTCGGGCTGGTGGAGGCCCAGAACTTCAAGGTGCGGTTCCCGCACAGCATCCTGCAGTCCTACCTGGGGTCCTCCTTCCTCGACGTCGTCCAGCGGGACGACGCCGGACTCCTCGACAGGGCGCTCGAGGAACCCGGCCGCGAGCTCCTCATCGCCCTGGTCCTGCGCTCCCGCCGCAAGGGCGAGACCCTGAAGCGCGCCACGGTCGACCTGCTGCTCGAAGCGGCCCGCGAACGCCGGGACGACAAGGCCCTCGACCTGTTCGCCGCGGCGCTGGAGATCGACACCTGCCAGGCCGACGACTCGGCCCACGCCTTCCTCGCCAGGACGATCCTGCAGCGGTGGCCGGAGATCGTCGACGGCGATCCGAGAACCCTCGACGAGGCGAAACTGCGGCTGGTGCACGCCTTCGGCGAGGTGGCGCGGCGGCTCGACCGCTCGAACCGGGAGGACCCCGAGAAGTGGCCCAAGCCGGCCTACGGCGACCTGATGAGGATCACCTGGGTCGAGCCCGGCTATCCCGTCCGGCTGGCCATCGCCCAGGAGATCGGCGCGGGCGGCGACAACGCCTTCGACGCGCTGCGCAGGCTCTTCCCGTGGCCGAAGCGGAGGAGGGGCAGCGAGGCCGAGGTCTACGACCCCTGGGAGCAGTACAAGACGGCCATGGAGATCCAGAAGCACCGGGAGAGCGCGGAGCGCGAGCGGAGGATCGGCCCTCCCGACCCCGAGGACGGCACCGAGCGGGGACCGCGGACCGGGGAGCAGATCTGGCGCGAGTTCGTCACCCGGGCGTGGCTGGTCCCGATGATCGTGGGCTCGGTGAGCAGCGACCGGTGCGAGCAGGCCCGGGAGCGCATGGGCCTGTGGCTGCAGCACCTCGCGCCCAACCCCGCGACGGGCCGCGCCGACCTGCCCATCTCCCTGGAGATCGCCCTCGCCCAGGGCTTCAAGGGCGCGGCCAACCGCCGCAGTCGGCATCCCGCCACCTCCGACGAGGCCCGCGAGTACCTGATCGAGCAGGCGGAGCACATGCTGACGCACGCCCGCTACTGGTACTCCCAGGTCACCCTCATCCACGCGCTGTGCCTGTGGGAGCTGCCGGACAGCACCGACGAGGTGCTGGAGGGCGGCGAGAACGGCCGGCGGTCCGGCTCCGACCCGTTGCAGGCCGTGGAACGCTGGCTCGCCATGGCGGGCAGCGAGCAGGCCCCCGGCGACCGGCCCGCGGACGAGCTGACGGTGCGGGGCGGGAACCGGCTGCACCCCTTCGTCGCCGAGGCCGGGGACCTCGCGGCGCTCGCCCTGGAGACCCGGCGTCCCGAGCGGTTCATCTGGATCGACGAGAAGGGGACGATGGCCAACATCGGCTCGCAGCCGGCCGACCCCACGGTCTACCGCAAGCACAACCTCTGGATCCCGCCGTCGGTCGGGTGGAGCACCCTGCATCCGCGCGCCCAGCAGCTCCTCGCCGACATCCTGCTGCTGCTCAACCTCACCGAACGCGACGGCCGGCTGGTCGACGGCCGGCTGGAGCGCACCAACCGCACCACCCTCCCGCCCTGCCTGACGAAGGACCGCACGGCGCTCCGTCCCGAGCGCACGGTCGGCATGGCCGGGACGGCCGAACCCGGGACGAGCTGCCTGCGCAGCTGCCAGTTCGAGCTGTGCCCGTACCCGGCGAAGGGGGCGCAGCCGGACGGCGAGCTGCGCGAGCCGTTCTGCCGGCAGCAGCAGGCCCTGCTGAGGCGGCGCACCGCCCGGCGGAGGAGGGCGGGCTGGCAGGGCATGACCGACCGTGAGCTCGGCCGGTTCTGGACGGCGATGGCGGAACGCACCCGGACGCCCTCGGCCGTCGAGGAACCGTAGGACCTCCCCGCGCACGGGTCTGCTCCAGGTGGAGCCCGTGAGTGGTGGACCCGTCCCCGTCACCACAGGCTGTCAGTGCCCGCCCGAAATCCGTGGCGGGCACATCCACGCGGCGTTCCCCCGCAGGGGCGGACGGGACGTCAGAGAGACGGCAGCACATGGTGGAGCAGGGCAGCGCGCAGGGGTGTTCGCCACCCGTCCGCGGGACCGGCGGGTCGGCACGGAGGCGGGCGCGGCACCGGTACGCACGGGGACGCGCGCGGGGCGTTCCCCCGGGGGTGGCGCTGGTCGCGGGTGTGCTGGCCCTCGTGGGCGCGGCGGGTCCGGTACCGGGCGGCGCCGTGCCGTCACCCGTTCGTGAGGGCGTGTCAGCGCCCTCCGTGCGGTTCGTGCCCGGTGCCTGTCCGGAGACGGCGGATCCGGTGCCCGGACGGTGCGGGTTCCTGGAGGTGCCCGAGAGCCGCGAGCGGCGCGGGCCCGGCGGGCGGCGCGGGCGGACGATCCGCCTGGCCGTGGCGATCGTCCCGGCCGTGTCGGCGGCGAAGGCGGCCGACCCGGTGGTGTTCATGGAGGGGGGTCCCGGCGGCGACGCGTTCGGGAGCATCCCCTTCCTGATCGGTGCCGGCGTGAACCGTGACCGCGATCTGATCGTCATGGCGCAGCGGGGGACGCTCCACTCGCAGCCGAGCCTCGCCTGTCCGGAGATCGACCGGTTCTCCGCGGCCGCGGTGGGGTTGGTCCACGACGCGCCGTCGACCGGACGGCGGCTGGTGCGCGCGGCGACGGAGTGCCGGGACCGTCTGACGGCCTCCGGCGTCGAGCTGAGCGCGTACAACACCACCGAGAACGCCGCGGACTTCGCCGACCTGCGGGCGGCGCTGGGCATCGGGCGGTGGAACGTCTACGGGTACTCCTACGGCACCGAACTGGCCCTGACCTACCTGCGCCTGCACCCCGAAGGGGTCCGTTCGGTGGCGATCGACTCGGTCGTTCCCCCGCAGGTCGTGAGCCTGCCGTGGACCTGGGACAGCGCACGGGAGGGGATCGGCGCGATCTTCGCGGCGTGCGCGGCCCAGCCGCTCTGCGCGAACCGCTACCCGGACCCGTCGCGCACGCTGACGGAGCAGGTCCGGCGGCTGGAGGCGCACCCGCTGAGGCTGACGGCACGGCCGCCGGCGGGGGGTGACCCGGTGAGGGTCGTCCTCGACGGCGGCGCGCTGGTGAACCTGCTGGTCGCCAACGCCGTCAAGGCGGTCGACGTGCCGGCGGCGCTGGACGAACTCGCCCACGGGAACCCGGAGCGATTCGCCCGCGCCCAGGCCGCCGGCGCGACGCCCGTCGTCGGTGAGGTCGCCCACGGCCTGACGCAGTCGGTGGCCTGCAGCGAATGGGTTCCGGGCCACTCGGAGTCCGACCTGCTGCGGGCGGGCCGCCGGGCCTTCCCCGGATGGCCGGACACGGTCCTGGCCCAGGCCCCGCAGCTGCCCTTCGAGCACGACGTCTGCCGTGCCTGGAACGTCCCGGACCGCACCGCGGTCCAGCGGGTGGCCACCCGCAGCGACGTGCCGACGCTCCTCGTCTCCGGGACCTTCGACGCGAAGACCGGGGCGAGCTGGGGCGCGTACACGGCCAGGACGCTGTCCCGTTCGACCACCGTGCTGATTCCCGGGATCGGCCACTGGGTGGTTCCCCAGTCGCCCTGCGCGGCCGACGTCCTGACCTCCTTCCTGGCCCGTCCGACCGCGCCCGACACGTCCTGCGTGGCGGGGCTGGCGCCCGCACCGTTCACCGTCACCCCCGAGCCGGAGACCACATGACGCCCATCCGCCCACCCCACCGCCGACGCGCCGTGCGACGGCTGCGGACCGCACTGGCCGGGGCCACCACCGGCGTTCTCCTCGCCGGCCTCGCCGCACTGCCCGCCCGCGCCGACGCCGGCACCGCCGAACCGCTGGGCACGGCCGCCCGGACGGCGGGCCACTCCCGGTTCGAGCCGGGCCCCTGCCCGAGGACGGCGGACCCGACCCCGGCCCTGGAGACGGCCCGCTGCGGGACGCTCACCGTGCCCGAGAACCGTTCCCGGCCCGGGGGGCGGAAGATCACCCTCGCGGTCGCGATCGTGCCGGCCGTGCGGAAGCGGGCACCCGACCCGATCGTGTGGCTCGCCGGCGGCCCCGGCGACGACGCGAACTCCGAGATCCAGCTGGCGCTCAACGGCGGTCTGAACCGCGACCGGGACGTCGTCTTCATGTCCCAGCGCGGCACCTACTCGGCCGACCCTGCGCTCACCTGCCCGAACATCGACCGGTTCAACGCGGACGCCCTCGGCCTCGTCTACGGCGCGCCGTCCACCGGGCGCCTGCACGTCGACGCCACGCGGGCCTGCCGCGACCGGCTGGTCGGCCTCGGGGCCGACCTCGGCGCGTACAACAGCACCGAGAGCGCCGCCGACTACGCCGACCTGCGCGTCGCCCTGGGCGTCCGGAAGTGGAACGTCTTCGGCATCTCCTACGGCACCGACCTGGCCCTCCTCTACATGCGCCTGCACCCGGAGGGCATCCGGTCGGTCGGCATCGACGGCGTCCTGCCGCCGTCCCTCGCCAGCGGAGCCGTGACCTGGAAGGCCGCACGCGAGGGCTTCGACGGCATCTTCGACGCCTGCGCGCAGCAGCCCGCCTGCAACGACCGCTACCCGCACCTGGAGGCCACCTTCGAACGCCTCGTCCGCCGGCTGGAGGCCCGGCCGGTCACCACCACCGTCACGGCCCCGGGCCACCCGGAGCCGGTGGAGGTGGTGCTCGACGGCGGCACCCTGGTGAACTGGCTGACCTTCGCCAGCCACCTCGCCGCCGGAGTGCCCCGCTCCCTCGACGAGCTGGCCCACGGCAACCCGCAGCGGATCGCCGAGCAGTTGGCGGGCGGCAAGCTCAGCCCCCAGGCCGTCGGCAGGCTGTCGCACGGGCTCGCCTACGGGGTCTTCTGCAGCGAGTGGACGCCGTTCGAGAGCGAGGCCGACGTGCTCCGGGCCGGCCGGCGTGCCTTCCCGTCGTTCCCCGAGTCGGTACTGGCCAACGCCCCGGGCCTCGCCTGGCTCCACGCCGACTGCCGCGCCTGGGACGTCCCCGCGGCCCCGCGTTCCGTCCGGGCGGTGACGCGCAGCGACATCCCGACCCTCGTCCTGTCGGGCGGCTTCGACTCCCAGACCGCACCGAGCAGCGGGCCGTACGCCGCCCGCACGCTCAGCCGCGCCACCGAGGTCACCGTCCCCTACGTCGCCCACGTGGTCTTCGCCGACTCGCCCTGCGCCCAGTCGATCACCACGTCCTTCTTCGACACCCCGACCGCCCCGGACACCGGGTGCCTCGCCGGTCTCCAACCCCCCGCCTTCGAGATCGCGCCGTAGGACGGATCCACCCCAAGGGGCGCGGGGAACTGCGCGATTCGGATGCGGTCAACCGCGCACGTCACGGCTTGCCCGTGCTGTCGTGACAGCCACCCCGGATTGCGCAGGTCTCCTCCGGCCTTCGGTCGGGAGGTGCCCCCACGTGCCCCTGAGGTGCCCATCCGCACCGGTGCGTCAGGTGTCCAGTCGGACGGGTTGCCAGCGGTAGGCGGCGTCCTCCTGCCAGCACTGGAGTTCGTCCTCCACGACCGCGGCCAGGCACAGCCGCCAGTCGTCGCCGACGGTCAGGGCGACCCGGGTGGCGGGTCGCAGGGTGGGCCGCCACCAGCGGGGCCGTCGTGCCCCGCCGGAGGCGGGCAGGCGTAGCCGGACGCCGCCGGTGCCGGCGAGCGCGATCGTCGGGCCGCCGCGGTGGCCGGCCATCGCCACGCCGAGGGCGGGTTCCAACTCGCCGATCTCGACCGGCGCGCCGCCGCCGAGCGGGTACAGCCGGGCCGTGCCGTCGGGGCCGAGGATCACGGCCTGCGGCCCGGCGGAGGACCTGGCCAGTGCGGCGCCGCGGGCCCGGGCCGGTGCGGAGATCCGCTCGGCCCGGGTGCCGGAGCCCACCTGCCAGCACAGCACCCGGTCCTGGTGCTCGACCAGGACGGACCACGTTCCGACGCGCTCCTCGGTGGCCGCGAGGACCCGGTCGGCCGGGCAGCCGGGCATCTCCTGCCCGGTGACGGTGACCCCGGGCGACCAGCGGAAGGACTGCAGGACGCCGGCGCGGGCCGTCCAGACGACCAGCTCGCCGGCGGAGTTGACCGCGCCGGCCGCGCCGGCGACGCCGCGCGCCACCTCCCACCAGCCGGAGCGGTTTCCCACCCAGAGCGCCCCCGCGCCGTCCTCGGCGAAGACGGCGAGTTCCGCCGCCCGTCCGGACCGTCCGGCCACGATCTCCCGGAGCGTCGGCGGGCCCTGGTTGGTGCGGGTGGCCGGGAGCTCCGGCGGGGAGAGGCCGGGGCCGGTGTAGCCGACACCGTCCGATCCGCCGGAGACCACCAGCGGCCGGCCCGCGGTGTCGGGCAGCACGGCCAGGCAGGAGGTGCGCGGCAGCGGCCGGTGCGCGCGCAGCAGTTCGCGTCCGCGGGCGGCCCAGGGGCCGAGCGGGGCGGGGCGGCGGTCCGGGTCGTGGTGCAGCGGTTCGGCGACCCAGTCGGCGAGCTCGGCGCTGAAGCCGGCCGCCAGGAGTTCGCGGCGGGCCTGCTGGGCGGCCGTCCGCTGGTCCAGCCGGCCGTGTTCGGGCAGCAGCAGGCTGCGGGCGAGCGTGCCCACCGCGAACAGGTCCTTGGCGGTGGCCGGGAACCCGCCGACCTGCTCGGCCTCCGGCGGGACGTGCCCGGGGGTGAAGACCGCGACCGTGAGCGTGCGGTCCAGCGGGGCGAGGAAGGTCAGGTCGATCAGCTTGACCCGGCCCTCCGGCTCCACGAGGACGTTGGCGGGTGAGATGTCGCGGTGCACCCAGCGCTTGCGGTGGAGTTCGTCGACGATCCGGCAGAGCCGGACGAGCACCTCGGCCACGGCGGGCAGGCCGTCCCGGTTGGCCCGTGCCCACCGGTGCAGCGGCACGCCCTCGACCCACGGGGAGATCTGGTAGCCCATCACCCCGTCACCGGGCGGGCTGCCCGGCCGGTGCGGCGAGGGGCCGAGCAGGAAGCTGGGCACCACCAGGTCGGTGACGGCGAGGCGGTGGGCGTTGTGCGAGACGTCGTCCCAGCGGCCGAGCCAGCGCCGCACCTCGGACGGGTCGCGCTCCAGCATGATCTTGGCGGCGACGAGCTCCTTGAGCCCGCTGCGGCCGGTGCGCACCGCGCGCCACACCTCGGCCTCTCCGCCGCGGTGGTGGAACTCGAGCAGTTCGTACTGCTCGGGATCGAACTCCGGCCCGAACCGCAGCCCCGGCACCCAGCGTGACTCAGACACTCCGCCCCCCGCCCGACCGGTCGGTCCTGGCCTCCCGACCCCCACGATAGTGCTTTTTCCTGCCCGGATGCCCCGGGGGCGGCCTATTCTGATCTCGCCCGAACACCGGTTGACAGTACGTCAAGGTGACCGATTCCATGCTCAGTTGTTCATGGAACCGACCCATCGGACCGCAGGGGGAGACTGCATGGCGCTGTTCGTGCTGCTGCTGATCGCGGTGGCGCTCGCCGGCGTGGGAGGCTTCGTCCTCGTCCGCCGCCGGCGTGCCCTCGACACCGCCTCGGCGACCAAGGCGCTCGCCTCGGCGGCCGCCCGGCTCGCCGCCGGGAAATCGGAGCAGGCGCGGCGCCGGTACGCCCGGCTCTCCGAGCGGCTCGCCCTGGCGCCGCCGCACCTGCGGCCGCTGCGCGGCACCGCCCTGGTCGGCCTGGCCCTGTCCACCGACGCGCTCGGCGACCGGGCGGCCGCCCTCGGCCTGTGCCACGAGGCCTTCCCGCTGGTCGCCGTGCCGGACACGCAGATCCCCCGCTGGGCCCTGCGCGGGCTCGCGGAGGCGGAGACCGCGGCCGGGCGGCCGGACCTCGCTCCCGTCCTCGCCTTCCTGCGCGCCGTCGACCGCGGCCCGGAGCCCGGCGAGGAGGCCGAGTCCGCCGCGCGCGTCCTCGACTGGCTGCAGCGCCGCTGCCGGGACGCCTCCGCCGCCGACCGCGACGGCGCCACCGCCGCCGCCCTCAAGGCACTGCCCGGACGGGACTGGCCGGTACTGGCCAGGTCGGCGTTCCTGCGCGACAGCGGCCGACCGGGCGAGGCCGAGGCCGTCCTGCTCGCCGCCGCACCCGGCGGCAGCGGCGAACTCTGGTTCCGCCACGGCGCCCACCTGCACGCCGCCGGGCGCAACGACGAGGCCGTCGAGGCCTTCGGCCGCGCCGTCCAGCGCGGCACCGGCGAGCCCTCGCCGTGGGCCCGCGGGGCCTCCCTGCGCGCCGAGGCGCTGCTCTTCCGCGGCCTCGCCCGGCAGTTCCTCGGCGACCACCCCGGCGCCGGCACCGACCTCGCGGACGCCGCCGCGGCCGCCCCCGCCGACCCCCGCCCCCACTACGCGCTGGGGCGGCTCGCCCTGCTGCTCGACCGGGACGACGAGGCGCACGGCCACTTCACCGCGGCCCAGGCCGCGCAGCCCGGCCACACCCCGTCCCGGCTCGGCCTCGCGCTGGTCCACGAACGGGCCGGCCGCCACGCCGAGGCCGCCGCCGACTACCGGACGGCCCTGGAGGCGTACCCGCACTGGCAGCCCGCGAAGGTCCGGCTCGGTGCCGCCCTGCTCGCCGCCGGCCGCACCGGGGACGCCGCGCCGCTGCTCCGTGCCGAGGCCGAGGCCGGCCACCCGTGGAGCCCGGCCGCCGCCTTCCACCACGGTCTCGCCCTGGCCCGCAGCGGCGACCCCGACGGCGCCGTGGAGCGCTGGGAGCCGCTGCGCGACCCCGGCCTGCCCGCCCTGCCGACGCTGCTGGCCCTGCTCTCCACCCAGCGCGACCTGCTCGCCCGCCGCCTGCTGGACTCCGACCCCGGCGCGGCCCGCGCCCTGTGGCAGCAGGCCGTCCTCGACACCCCGGACGAGCCGGAGCTGCGCCGCTCGCTGCGCGAGGCCGCCCTCCGCGAGGCCGCCCACCTGCTGCTCACCCGCCGCGACGACCCGCAGGCGCTGGACGACGCCGCCAACGCCCTGGCCCTGGCCGGCTCCCCCGCCCCCGGCAAGGGCGGCCCGGCCGGCTCCGCCCGGGAGGGCAGGCTGCGGGCCGCACTGGCCCTCGCCCGGGGCTCCGCGACCGGCCCGGACGCGCTGCCCGCCGACGCGGACGGCCCGCGGGACCTCTACCACCGGGCCGCGGGGGGCCTGCTGACGGGCCGTGCGGTCCGCACGGTCGCCCTGCTCGCACCGGTCGAGCCCGACCCGGCGGGCGACCCGGCCCTCGCCCAGCTGCGGGCCCTGCTCGCCGAACGGGCCGGCAACTGGACCGGCGCCCTCGACTGGTACCGCGGCCACCTGGCGAACCCCGCCGGCCCGGCCCCGGCCGCGGCCCTCGGGAGATGCCGCGCGGCCGCCGACGACGCCCCCTGCGACCGGACCGCCGAGGAGGCCTGCGGCGGCTGCGGCCGGGAGGGCTGTGCCACGCACCTGTACCGCCCGGAGGACGAGGGCTCGCCGCGCTGCGGCCGCTGCGCCGAGCGGTCCCTGCTCGCGGTGCTGGACTGCGCCCTGCGGGCGGGTCTGCCGCAGGAGGGCGAGCGGACGCTCGCGGCGTGGGCCGCCGTCCTGGGCGACAGCCCGGCCGGCACCGCGGTCCGCGCGGCCCTGTGCCTGCTGCAGGCCGACGACGACGACCTGGACGCCGCCCTCGCCGCCCTCCCCGCCGCCGCGCACCGGGCCCGCACCACGGTGCTCGTCCGGCGCGCCGCCCGCGCGGTCGGGGCGGGGCGGTTCGGGGACGCCGTCGGCGACCTGCGGGAAGCCGTCCGGCTGACCCCCGGGCACGCCCTCGCGGCCGAGGCCCTCGGGGTGCTCGCCGAGCACGAGGCGGCCCGCCACGCCGCCGAGGGCCGGTACCAGGAGGCCTGGGACTGCTACCACGCCCTGCTGCTCAAGGACCCGTCGCACCCGCGGCTGCTGCACGCGCTCGGCCTGGTGAGCTACCGCCTCGCGACCGCCGTCCCCGGCCAGGGCCTGCCCGCGCAGGGCGTGCCCGTGCAGGGCGTGCCCGTGCAGGGTGCACCGGCCCCCGGCATTCCGGCGCAGCGCGGCCCCGTCGAGGCGCCGCACGTCGGCCCCACGGACCCGGACCTGCCCGGCCTCGCCGACCGGGCCGCCCGGGCCGACAGGGCCGACCTGTGGCACTGGGTCATCGGCTGCCTGGTCCCCGCCCTGCACCTGACCGACGTGTGGGACGCCGCCGCCCGACTCACCGGCCGCGACGCCGAACCGCCGCGGGTCGCCGCCGCCCGCGCCGCACTCACCGACCGGCTCCGCACCGACCTGCGGACGCTCGACCAGGCCGACGGCCGGAGCGGCGACGAGGTCGACGCCTGGACGGTCCGGCTCGGCATGGAGGTCCGCTGCGCCGAGGCCTTCGCCGAGGACGAGGTCCTGATCGGCGGCCCCGACGGCGCCGGCCACCGGCTCGTCGTCGGCCCCTCCCTCGAACGGCTGCTGCGCACCTCGCCCCCCAGCAGCGAACTCGCCGCCTGGCAGGGCGCGTTCGAGTACGCGGTGCTGCCGTGGCGCAAACCGGGCCCCTACGGGGTCCACCCGCTGACGCACGCTCTCGGCCTCTTCGACGAACTCGGCCCGCAGCGCTACCTGCTGCTCCAGGGCCGGCACGCCGCGGCGGTCTCCGCGCTGGAGACCGCGGAGGGCGCGGAGACCGACGAGTCCCGGCAGCTGCTGCTGCGCGAGGCCCTCACCAGCCAGGCCGCCGAGCACCACCGCCACCAGGAGTGGCGCGAGGCCCTGGAGTGCCTGACCCGGGCCCTGTCCCTGCCCGGACCCGCCCTCGGCGAGGACCTCGCCGCGCTCGGCGCCGACGCCGGTCTGCGCGCCGCCCGTGCGCTGCTCAAGGAGCACGACGACGACCAGGCCGGCGCGGCCGCGCTGCTGGAGCAGGCGCTCGCGCTCTCCCCCGGCCATCGCGAGGTCCTGGAGAACCTCGGCGCCGCGTACGCCCAGCAGGCCCGCAAGGTCAACAACGAGACGAAGGACTACCGGCACGCGCTGGTCCTGCTGCGCAAGGCGCTGGCGCTGGCCCCGGACGACCCGACGGCCCGCCACTTCCTGGAGGCCGCCATGCTCAACCGGGCCACCGAGGTCACCGCCCTCGGCCCCGACGGCGACCTGGTGGAGGCCACCGAGCTGTGGCGGGAGCTCACCGGACTCGGCGACGACCCCGACCACCGGGCGGGCCTGGTGTACGTGCTCCAGCTCCGCTCGCTCACCGCCGCCCTCGACGAGCGGCGCACCGAGGCCCTCGCGCTGATGACGGAGGCCCTGGCG
The DNA here is from genome assembly GCF_040683455.1 of Kitasatospora sp. NPDC093679. Taxonomy (NCBI): domain Bacteria; kingdom Bacillati; phylum Actinomycetota; class Actinomycetes; order Kitasatosporales; family Streptomycetaceae; genus Kitasatospora; species Kitasatospora sp. NPDC093679. The sequence continues at coordinate 18,809 of NZ_JBFBDW010000071.1, read as the reverse complement.
GCCGACGCGGACTTCGACGGCGACCCGGCCGCCGAGGCCCCGCGTCGGGTGTCGGTGGTGCTGGCCAACCACGTGCTGGAGAAGTACCAGGACCGTCCGTTCAACGAGCGGGCGTCGATGCTGCGGCGCGCCCAGACGTACGACGACTCCGCCGAGATGCGGGCGGTGATCGTCAACGTGTGGCGCAGCGAGGCGGCGACGGACTTCGAGGCCGACCGGTTCACGGACGCCGCCACGCTGCTGGAGCAGGCCCTGCAGATGGCCGGTCCGGCGGACGCCAAGGCCAACATCCGCAAGGAGCTGGGCGTCGTCTACGGTGCCCACGCCGTCCGCCAGGCCAACGCCCGGCGGTTCGCGGAGGCCCGGAAGCTGATCGGCAAGGCCGTCGCGCGCGACCCGGACGACTCCGGCCTGCGCAGCCTCAAGTACCGGATCGACCGCCTGCACTGACGGGTCCGGGCGGCCCCCGGACCGCCGCCCCGACCCCTGGGCGCCGCCCCGCGCGCGTTCCGACGACCGCCCGAAGACCCCCGACGCCGAAACCGCCCGACGCCGATGCCGTTCTGCAGCCCGTCTGCAGCCGGAGGAGAAGAGACCGCCGCCATGCCCCTGCACGAACCGTCGCCGTACGAGGTCCTGGGCATCCCGCCCACCGCGGGCGTGCGCGAGATCAACCTCGCGGTGGGCCCGGCCATGCGGCAGGGCCGTCACAGCCGCCAGCAGATCCAGGACGCGGCGGCGCTGCTGCGCAACCCCGACCGCCGCCTGGAGCTGGACATCCAGCAGCCGCTGCCGCCCGAACCGGTCGACGGGGTGGCCGAGTTGCTCCGCCCGGTGCTGGAGGAACCGCTGCTGGTCGTGGACCGGCCGCCGGTGACACCGGCGGCCCTGCTGGTCGTCCGCCGCGAGGAACTCGCCGCCGACTTCGCGGAGCCCGCCCCCGCCTCCACCGCCGCCGAACCGCCCGTGCCGGCGCAGTTCGCCGCCGACCTGTCGGTGCTGCCGCCGATCGAGATCCCGGAGTGAACGCCATGACGACCCAGGAATCCGGCACCCCGGTGCCGACCGCCGAGCCGCTGGAGGTGCCGCAGCGGGCCCTCGACGTCGACCTGGCGCAGGCGTTCAGCCAGTTGCTCTTCCGGGCGTCGCTGCTGCAGCGGCTGCGCGACGACGAGGCTCGCGCAGCCCGGGCCGCGCAGCGCGACCTGCTGGGCCTGCTGGTCGACGTGGACGACGCCCTGGCGGCGCTGAGCCTGGACCCGGAGCTGGTGCGGCTGGGCCGCACCTCCGGCATCGAGGCGACCCGGCGCCGACTGCTCGGCAAGCTGGCCAAGGCGGGGGTGCGCCCGATGCGGCTGGAGGGGATGGCCGCCGATCCGGGCCTGTCCGAGATCGTCGGCACCGAGGCCCGCACCGGGCTGGAGCCGGAGACGGTCGTCCAGAGCGTGGTCACCGGCTTCTTCTGGAACGACGAGGTGCTGCGCCGGGCGCAGGTGGTGGTCGCCACCGCTCCCCCGCCGACGTCCGCGGAGCTGCCGGGTACCGCCGTGGGCGCCGTGGACCCCACGGACACCGCAGGCGCCACGGACACCGCAGGCGCCACGGACATCGCAGACACCGCAGGCGCCGGGACCGCCTCGACCGGCGAGACCGCCGAGGCCGGCCCGGACCGCGAGGGCGCCGGGCGGACGGCGGCCCGAGAGGCTCCGGCCGCCCCCGCGGGCACCGGCAGGGCCGCCGCCGGGGGCAGGAACCGCAAGAACTGGTCGAGGTCCTCGCGGGCCAAGCGACGCAAGCGCTAGACACACAGGGGACAAGAGGGGAACGACATGTACCGCACTCTCGGTATCGACCTGGGCACCACCAACTCCGTGGTGGCCCAACTGCGCCGGGGCGAGCCGGAGATCGTCATCAACATGCAGAACCAGGAGGGCACGCCCTCGGTGGTCGGCCGCGGCCGCAAGGGCGAGCTGTTGGTCGGCTCGAACGCGCGGAGCCGGCTCGCCCTCGACGGCGAGAACGTGATCCGGTCGGTCAAGCGGTTCATGGGCCGCAAGTTCCGTGACCCGCAGGTGCAGGCGGCGCTCGACGAGGTCGACTACAAGGTGACGGCGGGCACCGACGGTGACGTGAACGTCTGGTTCGACGGCCGCTCGTACACGCCGATCGAGATCTCGGCGATGATCCTGCACCGGCTGAAGGAGGACGCCGAGCAGCGCCTCGGCGAGCCCTTGCACCGGGCCGTCATCACGGTGCCCGCGTACTTCAGCGAACGCCAGGTCGCGGCGACCCGGGAGGCCGGCCGGATGGCGGGTCTGCACGTGCTGCGGGTGATCAACGAGCCGACCGCCGCCGCCCTCGCCTACGGGATGACGATCGAGGCCGGTGACGAGGGGCGCACCGTCCTGGTCTACGACCTGGGCGGCGGCACCTTCGACATCTCGATCCTGCTGCTGGTGCCCGGCTCGGTGTCGGTGCTCGGCATCGAGGGCGACAACCTGCTCGGCGGCGACGACTTCGACCGCGCCATCGCGACGGCGCTGCTGGAGGACATCCGGGAGGAGTTCGGCTCGGACTACCAGCCGGACCGGCGGGACCGGCCGCGGATCGCCTCGGCCGCCGAGGTGGCCAAGATCGAACTGTCCAACCAGCAGACGTCGGAGGTCGTCCTGGCGGGCCTCGGGACGGGCCAGCTGGACCTGGAGACGGTGTTCGAGCGGCCCCGGTTCGAGGAGCTGATCGAGGCCCGGATCGAGCGGACCATCGAGCTGACCCACAAGGCGATCATGCAGGCCAACCTGACCGTCGGCGACATCGACGAGGTGCTGCTGGTCGGCGGCTCGACGTCGATCCCGCTGGTGGCGCGGCGGTTGGGCGAGGTCTTCGGACCGAAGCGGATCCGGCGCGGCGTCAACCCGATGCAGTGCGTGGCGCTGGGCGCGGCGGTGCAGTCGGCCCTGGTGGCCGAGGTGGAGTGCCCGGAGTGCCGGACGCCCGCCGAACTGTCCGCGGACTCGTGCGCCGAGTGCTCGACCTCGCTGCTGGGCGGCGCCCGGGTGACCTGCACCGGCTGTCACCTGCCGGTGGACACCGCGGCCGACGCCTGCCCCAAGTGCGGGCAACAGCTGGAGGCCGAGGCCGCCGCACCCGTCGCGGCGGCCGTCTCCCAGACCCGCGACTGCGCGCGCTGCGGCACCCCGGCGGCGGCCGGGGCCACCGCCTGCAGCCTCTGCGGGGAGTCGCTCGCCGACGCCCAGGGCGGCGCGGCCGAGGCGGCGGCCGCGGCAGCACAGGACATCGGCCTGCGCTGCGGCGGCTGCAGCACGGTGAACCCGCCCGGCACCGAGGTCTGCCCGTCCTGCGGCCAGCTGATGCAGGTGACCAACCCCTTCGACATCACGCCGAAGGACCTGGGCATCGAACTCAACGACGGCCGCCTGGCGGTGATCATGCCGAAGGGCTCCAACTACCCCACGACCGCCCCGGTCAGCCGGGAGTTCGTCGTCTCCGGCGGCGGGCAGCAGCGCCTCGAAGTGGCGGTGTACGAGGGCGAGCAGCCGATCGCCCAGCAGAACGAGCTGATGGGCCACGTCACCCTGCGGCTGCCCGCCGGGCTGGGCGGCCGGATCCCGGTCGAGGTGTCGTTCGGCCTCGACAACGACCGCACGATCACCCTGTCGGTGCGGATCCAGGGCGGCGAGCAGCGGACGGTCAAGTTCGGCCGCAACCAGCTCGACCCGGAGCGCAAGGTCCAGGTCGAGGAGCAGCAGCGGCAGATCGAGAGCTTCACCGACCGCTGGGCGAACGAGCTGACCGAGGCCGAACTGCGCGAGACGCAGCGGATGATGGACACCCTCGACGACATGGCCGGCGGCCGGACGGGCGGCGAGTCGGTGGACGCGGCGCTGGAGCGGGCGCAGTTCCTGCTGAACGCGCAGCGCTGGGTGCGCAGCACCGAGGCGTACCTGAGCCTGTTCATCCTGTACTGCGAGAAGCACCTGGACGTGGGCGACCTGGGCCGGCTGCGGGCGGTCGCGGCCGAGCTGCGGCAGCGCCGCGAGGCAGCGGACTGGGACGGTGCGATGGCGGCGGCGGCCGCCGCGGACGAGCTGTGCGACTCGCTGGGCCACACCTTCCGGATGCTGACGATGTGCAACATCTACGTCAGCCAGAACATGGTGTCGGCGGCGCTCGGCCAGCGGATCCTGGCGGAGCTGCGCGGGCTGGACTCCGCCGTGGAGTCGGCCAACATGGAGGCGGCGAACCGTCACAACTCGGCGCTGCTGGGCCTGTACGCGCAGGCGCAGCGCGAGATGGGCAACGACAGCATGCCGGAGCAGGTCGGGCCGGTCCGCCCCGAGGAGGTCGATCCCCGATGACGGCCGTACCGCCCATCGAGGTGCCGTGCCCGCAGTGCGCGGTGCCCGCGGACGCGGAGAGCCTGCGCTGCCCGTCCTGCCGGGAGGACCTCGCGGCACTGGTCCGCCTGCGGTACGCCGGGCGGATCGACTACAACGAGGCGCTGGAGCGCGTCCGTGCCGGGGAGGACGCCGCCGCCCGGGTGCTGCTGCAGCGCGCGGTGGCCCAGGAGCCCGGTCTGCGCCCGGCCCTGGACCTCCTCGCCGAGGTCACCGCCCGGGTCGGCACACCGGCCGGCTGAGGACGACCGGGGCAGACGCCGGGGCCCCGCACCGATCGACGGATGCTGTTGGTCGGTGCGGGTCCTATTGCTTCGCCCCGTCGCTATGCGGCGGGGCGAAGTGCTGTCAGGGGGCTGGTCCGGGTGCGGGCGCGGGGTGTGTCGGTGAGCCAGGCGTTGATGCGGATGATGTTGATCGCGGCGCCGGTGAGCTGGTGTTGGAGGCTGGTCTTCGGTAGACCGTGGTAGCGGGATCTACGCAGGTCGCAGGCATGAACCGCTTGAGAGATAGTGCCTTCGACCCCGGCGCGGATCTTGTAGCGGGTCTTCCACTCTTCGGTGGCCTGGAGAGCGCGGGCCTGCTGGAGGGCCAGGTGCTCGTCGCGAGGCCGCAGGCTGAGCTCCCGCTGTCTGCCGTTGGATGAGTTGATGCATGCGGCCCGGTCCGGGCAGGGATGGCAGGCAGTCACCGGGAAGCGGATCCGGATGACGGGCAGGCCGGTCTCGGAACGATTGGTGCGCCATCCGCTCGTCGTCGTGCCGTTCGGGCAGGTGGCCTGCCGATTGTCCCCGTCGATGCTGAAGGCGTTCTGCCCGAAAGCGGCGTCGCCGCGGGCATGGGGAACGGTGACGGCCTTCATCGGCCCGTGCAGGGCGACCTTGTGGTCTCGCCGGGCGGCGACGATGGAACCGGCATTGGCGTATCCGCTGTCGACCCAGTGCTCGCCCTGCTCGTGCACGGGGAATTGTCCGTCCGCACCGATCTCCCCAGAGGCTCGGCCGAGTACCGTCCGGCGCGGTGGCCCTGACGGGGTGACAGGGGCGCTGCTACCAATACCGACGTGACCGATGACGACATCGTCCAGCGGTCCGCGAACAGGCCCGCCTCGGCGAGCCGCCACCACCGGCGCGAGCGCGCAGATCAAGCAGCGCTCGACCGGGACGGCTCCTGGAGGTAACCGAGCACTGCGGCGGATGCGTCCCGCAGGAAGGCGTCGACACCAGCGGAAACCAGGTCCAGCGAGTCCGGCCCGACCTCGCTGACGGCCATCTCCTGTCCTTCGTCCAGCAGGTCTCCCCCGTCGCGGCAAACGTCGATCTGCACGGCGACGCCGGCCGGTTGGTTCACGCATTCCAAGCACACGACGACGTCCTCGGCCTCCGGCTCCTGGCCGGTCCGCAGTGAGAGGAAGACCCGGAGCGGGAAGGCCGGTGTCCGGTAGCTCGACACGACCCACGACAGCCGCGGATCGCTCTCCTGCAGCTGCTGGGCGAAGGTCTCGTACGAGGAGGTCACCCGGAGGGCGACCTGGTCGATCCACTCGACGCTGGGAGTCATCACCGGTGCACAGTAGCCGCGGAAGACCGGAGCCGCCCAGTGCCGTGATCGAAGACGTTCGCCGGGTGAGGGCCGGTCTGGGCCGTGGGCTACGGTGATCGCCGAATGTGGTGGTGTTCGGGTGGGGGGCGGCATGGCTGTGGTCGAGGTTCCGGGGCCCGAGCCGGAGTGGGAGCCCGCTCCGTCGTACCAGGGTGGGAAGCGCAATCCTGCGTTCCAGCAGAGCATGTGGGAGTTCGCCGCCAGCTCCTTCCGGTTGGTGGCAGGGTTGAAGCCGCCGCTGGAGGCGCTCGCGGCGCGGTTGCGTCTGACCGTCGAACAGGGGTGGGAAGACCTCGGACCCGTCGATGTCGCCATGTTCCGCGTCGAGCGGGCCGACTTTGCGCTGAGCCGACTCGAAGGCGCGGTGGTCCCCGGCACGTTCGTCTGGGTGAGGCGCTCGGCGGAGGACGTGGAAGGGGCGCTGGACATCCTTCTCGACGCCCTCGGTCTCGACCGCGAGGCGTTGGCGTTCCGCGGCACCGTGGAGACGGGCTTCGAGGTGTTCGACGGCTCCAGCGGGTGAGCGGTCCGGCCGAGGCGGCCGGTCACGCCGCTCACGTCAGCCGGCGGCTCCGTCTCGGCCGGGTGTGCCGGTTACCCGCTGGGGGCGGGTAACCGGCCGGTGTTCAGGAGACGTTGAGGGTGATGTCGTCGAGGACGAAGGAGGTCTGCTTGGTGTAGTCCTCGGCGCCGGTGAACTTGAGGGTGACGGTCTGGCCGGCGTAGGCGGCGAGGTTGAAGGTCCGCTGCTGGTAGCCGGTGGCGGCGTTGAGGTTGGAGTAGGTGGCCAGGACGGTGCCGTTGGCGGTGACCGTCAGCTTGTCGTAGGCGGTGGTCGTCGAGGACGCGCTGTCGATGTGGAGCCAGAAGGCGAGGGTGTAGCCGGTGCAGCCGGTCGGCAGGGTCACCGTCTGGGCGAGGGTGTCGGTGTTGGTGGTGCCGTAGCCGTCCAGCCAGGCGTCGTAGCTGCCGGAGTGCGGCGGCTCGCCGGCGCTGCTGTTGATGGTGGAGGCGCCGCCGCTGTTGGTCTCGGTCCAGGACGAGGTGGAGCCGGTCTCGAAGCCGGGGTTGGCGATCAGCTGGGCGGCCGTGCAGCCGGATCCGCCCGCGGGGTTGACCGTCCAGGTGAAGGTCGTCGAGGAGGACGGGCCGGTGGAGTCGGTCGCGGTGGCGGTGACGGTGGACGTGCCGGTGCCGGTCGGCGTGCCGCTGATCAGGCCGGTGGCGGAGCTGAGGGTGAGGCCGGCGGGCAGGCCGGTGGCGGTGTAGCTCAGGGTGCCGCCGGCGGTGTCGGTGGCGGAGAGCTGGAGGCTGGTCGCGGTGCCGACGGTGGCGGTGCGGGCGCCCGGGTTGGTGAGGGTGACGGTGCCGGTGCTGCTGCCGCTGCCCTGGGCGAGCCAGGCGGTGGCGTTGAGGGCGAGGGCGGCGTCGGTGCCGGCGGGGTCGTTCCAGCCGTCGTACAGGGTGTTGCCGGACTGGCCGGTGCCGTCGTCGATGGGCGAGCTGTCGCCCCAGATCGCGACCCGGCCGCTGCCGAAGGCGGAGGTCGCGAAGAAGGCGCCGGTGGTGCCGCTGTAGCCGCTGCGGTAGACGAGGCCCTTGACCGCCGGGTTGTCGGCGGGCTTGAGGGTGAAGGTGGCGCCGTTGCGGATGATGGAGCCGGTGACCGTGCCGAAGGCGCCGTTCAGCACCGGGTCGGTGGTGTCGGTGACGGCGCGCGGGTTCTCGTCGGCGATGTTCAGCAGGTCGACGGAGAACCCGAACGGGTCGGTGCTGTCGACGCTGTTGGTGGTCATCAGGTCGTTGATGATCGCCGGGGAGTCCCAGCCGTCGTTGTTGCGGTCGCTGACGGTGTGGTCGGAGATCAGGAACAGGCCGCCGCCGTGCTGGACGAACGTCATCACGGCGGTCTTCTCGGCGTCGGTGAGCCGGATGTTGGGCTCGGGCAGCACGAACTCGTCGAAGTTGGCGAGGTCGAGCGCGCCGCCGGTGCCGTAGGTGATGGCGGACCCGGCGGGGAGGGTCTTCAGGCTGTACCGGCCGGTCTTCTGGAGGGCCACGCCCCAGGCGGAGAGGGCGCCCGTCCACGAGGTCTCGGTGCTGGGGTCGGCGTTCTGGCCGAGCGGGTCGGGCTGGCTGGTGGAGATGATCCAGTCGGCGTTGCCGGCGGTCTCGGCCTTGCTGTTGTCGAACAGGATCCGCTTCGGGGTGCTCGCCGCGGCGGTGGTCCCGGCGGCCGCGGCCCCGACGGCCGGGGTCGAGGCGGCCGGGGTCTCGGCCGCTGCGGCCCGGTGCGGCACGGCGCCCGCACCGGCGAGGACGACCAGCGCGGCGGCGGCGAGGGCCAGCGGGCGGGCGGTGTTCATGGATCTGATCACGGGTCAGCACTCCTCGTGCCAGGGAGGTAACAGCTGGTGCGCGCTACGCGCGTAGGCGCGGTCTCACGGTGTCATGTCCGGGTGATCGCAGCTTGAACGGAACACGTCGCGTCGACGCCCTGCCGGGATCCCGGAAGGAGCGGTGCTCCCCCGCCGCGGCGCGCTCCGCCGACGGGGGATCTTCTCGTCCGGTCGGCGCGCCTGGTGGATGTGGAACCCGGGCCTGTGGCAGATGTGGGCGGCACGGCCGACCGTCCCGAGGAGTCTCGATGCGACCACCCGTCTCCCATGACCCGCCGCGGTACCGGGCGTGGCAGGTGCTGCTGTGGATGCTCGTGCCGGTGGCCGTCGCGCTCGGCGTCTACTGGTACGGCCGCACCCTCACGCCCGACTACACCAGCGGCCTGTTCGGCCGGGAGGGCGAAGACGCCACCCGGCTGAAGGCCCGACTGGGCAGCGCGCTGTTCAGCCTGGCACTGGTCCAGCTGCTCCTCGCCCTGTGGATGTACGGACGGCTGCCGGGCGCGCCCCGCCCGGCACCGCGGCCCGTCCCGCCCGTCCACCGGGTGACCGGGCTGCTCGCCTTCCTGCTCTCGCTGCCGATCGCCCAGCACTGCCTGGTCACCTACGGGGTGCAGCTGAACAGCCCCCGGGTGGCACTGCACTCGATCACCGGTTGCGTGCTGTACGGCGCGTTCGCGGCCAAGGTGATCGTGGTGCGCAACCGCCGGCTTCCCGGCTGGATGCTGCCGCTCGCCGGGGGCGTGCTGGTCTGCGCGATCGGCCTGCTCTGGTACACGGGCGCGCTCTGGTACCTCAACGGCTACGGGGCCCCCGGCCTGTGATCACCGGCGGATCTCCCGAACCCGATCGTGCACGGGTGAACGCCGACCCCCCGCGCCACGTACTGGAGGGTGTACGACTCGCCCGGCCGCCACCCCGGGGCCGGAGGTCCGCCGAAAGGAGAGTCGACCATGCGACGTCTCATCTGGGCGGCGGCGCTGCTGCCCGCCCTCGCCCTGGGAGCCGCGGCCTGCGGCAGCAGCGGCGGCGGCTCGAAGTCCGCCGCGGCACCGGCCAACGCCTACCCGCCGGCCTCCGCCTCGCCCACTCCGGGGCCGCAGTCCTCGGGCCGGTCCGGCGCCACCGGCACCACGGTCGTGGTGCACGACTCGGACCTCGGGAAGATCCTGACCGACGGTCAGGGGCGCACGCTCTACCTCTTCGAGAAGGACAGCCCGTCGATGTCCGCCTGCGACGGCGCCTGCGCCGTCGCGTGGCCGCCGCTGACCACCACCGGCGCCCCGCAGCCGGGCGCCGGGGTCAACGCCGCCGACCTGGGCACCATCACCCGGGCCGACCACCGCACCGAGGTCACCTACCACGGCCACCCGCTCTACTACTACGCCGGCGACCACAAGCCCGGTGACACGACGGGCGAGGGCTCCAAGGCGTTCGGCGCCGGCTGGTACGTCCTCAACGCCAGCGGCAACAAGATCGACAACGACTGACCTCCCGGGGCGCGCGCAGCGGGCGCGGCCGATCCGCGGTGACCGTCCCCGCGACCCGGTGGATCCACCCGGCCGGATCCACCCGCCCCGCGCCTCCCGGCGCCCCGGCAGCCCGGCAGCCCGGCGCCCCCGTACCTCCTTGACGACGGCGGGCGCCGTCCACCATGGTGTGGACCACTCCCCTGCACCGCAGCCCGTTGGAACTCCTGACTCGGAGACGGCATGCGTGCACCCACTCGTCCGACCCGTCGGCCCCGTCCGACCCGCCGGCCCGGCCGCCACGGCCTGCCCGCCGGCCTTGCCGCCGCGGCACTCGCGCTGGCCGGCGCCGCCCTCGGACCTGCCCCCTCGGCGACGGCGGCGCTGCCGGACGTCCAACTGATCGTCAACGGGGGCTTCGACTCGTACCCGTGGATCTGGGACTGCGAGCCGACCACCTCGCACGGCACCGTGCCGCACGAGCACTACGTCTCGGGCCGGCCGACCGCCGACAGCTACGCGGGCTGCACCCAGCGGGTCCGGGTGCAGCCGAACTCCGACTACACGCTGACCGCCTCGGTGCGCGGCCCGTACGTGTTCGTCGGCGCGTCCGGCACCGGCACGGAGACCGTCGCCACGTGGTCGGACAAGAGCGACTGGAACGGACTGTCGGTGCGCGTGACCACGGGGGCGGACACCACCGAGCTGACCGTGTTCGTCCACGGCTGGTACGGGCAGGGGCCCTACGACGTGCGGTGGATGTCCTTCACCGGGCCCGGCGTCGCCCCGAACCCGTGCGGCGGGTCCGGGACGGTCCCGCAGACCCAGAGCGGCGGCCCGGCCTCCCCGCCGCCGTCCCCCGGCTGCATGCGCACCTACCTGCCCTGACGGCCCGTCGGCCGCCCCTCCCCGACCCGGGACTCCCGTGCCACCGAGGCCGGGTCCGGGGCGGGGCGACCGTCCGTGGCGGGGCGACCGTCCACCAGCACGCCGCGCAACCGAGCAGCGGACCGGCCGGGGACACGCTGCGCAGCCGGGGGCACGGTGCGCGAGGAGCGCGGATGACAGGCCGGGCGGGCAGGCGCATGGTGGAGCCAGGGGTACCGTACGCCGCCACGGGAGGTGCCCAGGATGAAGCCTGCGCCGGGGAGCGAGCCCCTCCCGCGGCCCGGGGCGGTCCGGAGCCAGATCAGCCCGGCCCTCAAACCGGGCGCCGCAGGTCTCCGCGGCCGGGTGGTGCCGATCGACGACCAGGACCGCAGCCCGGTGCTGGTCGAGGTGGACCTCACCCGGGACGCGGACACCGAGCAGACCCGGACGGCCTTCCTCGCCCTGTACCAGCAGGTCTTCCCCGGCCGGCCGCAGCCGGTCCGGGTCGCCGCGAGCTACCTGCGCTGCCTGCTCAGCCCGGACGAGATCGAACTGCTGCTGCAGCGCGACCAGGGGTCCGCCCGGCCGACCGTGTTCCGGGTCTGGCCGGACTACACGATGGACGCGCACATCGACCGCTCGGTCTCCACCATCAAGGCCGACGCCGTCGCCCGCTGCTACGCCTCCTCCGGTCTGGGCGTCGTCTGGGCGGTCATGGACAGCGGCATCGACGAGCACCACCCGCACTTCGCCGGCGGCACCCTGCAGGGCCAGGTCGCCGAGCTGCACCGGGACTTCACCGCCCTGGTGCCCGACGGCCCGGACGGGGCGCCGGAGCAGCCGCTCACCGACCCCGGCGGCCACGGCACCCACGTGGCCGGGATCATCGCGGGCGGTCTGCCGCCGGACAGCACCCCGCTGATCACCAACCTGAAGATGATCGGCGGCTTACCCGTCCGGAAGTCCCGTGAGCTCGCCGAGGGCCGCTCACTGCGCGGCATCGCCCCGCTCGCCCGGCTGGTCAGCCTCAAGGTGCTGGCCCGGCGCGGCGATGCGCTGGTCACCTCGTCCAGCGCGGTGATCGAGGCGCTGTACTACCTGCGGGAGAAGGTCAACACCGGCGGGCGCCTGCTGGTGGTGCACGGCGTCAACCTCAGCCTCGGCTGTCCGTGGGACGCTGGCGAGTACGCCTGCGGCCAGAGCCCGGTCTGCCGGGAGGTCAACCTGCTGGCGGCCAGCGGTGTGGTGGTCGTGGTGAGCGCGGGCAACGGCGGCTTCGGCACCCGGGTGCCGGGCGAGGACGGCAGCGACACCCGCGGGGTGCTGGCGTCGATCACCGATCCCGGCAACGCCGACGGCGCGATCACCGTCGGCTCCACCCACCGGGACCGTCCGCACGAGTACGGCGTCACCTACAACTCCTCGAAGGGGCCGACCCTGGACGGCCGGCTGAAGCCGGACCTGCTGGCCCCCGGCGAGCGGATCACCTCCTGCGCCACCGGCGCCCTGCGCGGCGACGTGACGGCGCTGCTCCCGGCGGGTGCCGACCCGGCGGCCGTGCCGGTCTACGCGGAGCAGAGCGGCACCTCGATGGCGGCCCCGCACGTCTCCGGGGCCGTCGCCGCCTTCCTCTCCGTCCGGCCGGAGTTCATCGGCCGCCCGCGCGAGATCAAGGAGTTGTTCTGCGCGAACGCCACCTCGCTCGGCCGCGACCGCTACCTGGAGGGTCACGGTCTGCTCGACCTGATGCGCGTGATGTCCAACGTCTAGACCGGAGGAGATGACTCGAACATGGCTGCACCGATCGCCGGGCTCCCGCACTGGGAGGTCCGGTTCGACAAGGACGGGCAGCTGCTGGACGACGACGGCCTGGTGGCCGCACTGCCCGGAAGCGGTGTACGGGAGCTGTTCGTCTTCTCGCACGGCTGGAACAACTCGGAGACGGCCGCCCGCGCCCTCTACCAGTACACCTTCGGCGAACTCGCCGGCCAGATCGACTCGTTCGCCCCGTCCTGGCACGGGAAGGCGGGCGTGGTCGGGGTGTTCTGGCCCTCGCTGCTCTTCCCCGAGGACGCCCCCGACACCCCGTCCACCCCCTCCTCCCCGGCCGAGCTGGCCGCCGCGCTCGCGCCCGCCTTCGCACCGGCGGAGCAGGACAAACTGGCCGAGATCACCACGCTGTTGGAGCAGCAGCCCGAGGACGCAGACCAGTTGACGAACTGCCACCGGCTGATCGGCGGGCTGGTCACCTCCCCGCCGCTGGCCGCCGAGGACCAAGGGCAGCAGGCGGTGCTGGACAAGCCCACCGGCGAGGTGTTCAGTGCGCTGGCCGGGCTGGCCGGCGAGCAGGGCGACGCCCAGGGCTTCCCCGACCCGTTCAAGGTGCTCTGGCACGGCGCCCGGGAGGCGCTGCGCACCGCCAGCTACTACGAGATGAAGAACCGCGGCGGTGTGGTCGGCAAGGACGGTCTCGGCCCCCTGCTCGGCCGGTGCGCGGGCAACGGCCTGCGGGTGCACCTGATGGGGCACAGCTTCGGTGCCCGGCTGGTGTCGTTCGCCCTGCCCGGCCTGCCGGAGGGCGTCGGCAGCCCGGTCGCCTCCGTGCTGCTGGTCCAGGGCGCCTTCTCGCACTTCAGCTTCGCCGCGCCGATCCCGGTGAGCGCCGACCGCAACGGCTTCCTGGCCCCGTACTTCGACCGGGTCGCCGGGCCGCTGCAGTCCATCTTCTCGATCGGCGACCGGGCCGTCGGCTGGTGGTACCCGGCGGCGTCGATGCTCAACAACGAGGACGACCAGGCCGCCTCCGACCTGACCTACCGCTGGGGCGGGATGGGCCACGACGGCTTCCAGCAGGGCGGCGCCGAGCAGTTCGACCTGAAGCCCGCCGGTGAGCCGTACCCGCTGCAGTCCGGGCGGTTCTACCGGCTGCGCGGCGACGACGTCATCAAGGCGGACCTGTCGCCGTTCGCCGGGGCGCACAGCGACATCCAGCACCCCGAGGTGGTCTGGGCCGCACTCGCCGGCGCCACCGCGGGGGTGGATCTGGCGGCCTGACGCACCGGCCGATTTGCACCGGAGCCGGAGCCCGACCTCGCACCGCGCGGGACCGCGGGACCGTTCCAGCAGCCCGTCCCGGGCGGAGCGGGCGCCGCGGACCGCTCAGCGGGACATCGCGCGGGCGAGGGCGGTCATGGCGGTGCGGGTCTTGGACTCCGGGCGGTCGGAGACGCGCAGGCCGTGGTCCCGCAGCGTCCGGACGAGCAGCTCCTGCGCGGCGGAGGCCTCCGCGGGGCCGGTGCGGACGGAGAGTACGAGGAAGCTGAGCCCCCTGGTCGGCGACCGTCCAGAGTTCGGCGGTGACCGGGTGGATCAGGTCCCGCAGCGAGGGCCTCCACTGGACGGAGTCGATCGGGCCGAGTGCCACCAGGTCCTTCAGCCGGTCGCAGCCGAAGCCCGCTCGGTCGAGCAGGTCGCGCTGCCATGCGTCCCTTGTCGCGTCCGGAGCGCGGCCGCGCAATCACCGCCACCACGGGTTGCGGACGCGCCGCACGATCGGGCGGAGGGTGCGCGGCCGGCCGGGTGAAGGAACCGCCGGGCCGCTCCGGCAGGCGCAGGCCGCGCAGGCGGACCGACGGAGTCCCCGCGATCCGGAACGCCGCGGCGCCGGAGGCCGTCCTACCGGGCGGGCCGCCGGACCGGCGGCCGCCGGACACCATCGGCCGCGCGGCGCCCGCGCGGTCCCACGGGGGCATGCATGGACCTCTCCTTCGGGCTTCGACCGGAGCCGTACGACCTCGGGCCCGATCCCGACCTCGCGACGTGGCTCGCCGAACTGGGGGCGACGCGGCACCGCGTCGTCCACCTCGGGCCCGACGACGGCCGCAGCCACGGGCAGCTCTGCTGGGACGTGCTGGAGCCCACCGGCCTGCTCGCGGTGCACTGCCGGGACTGCCGGCACGGCCACGGCGGGCCCCGCGACCCCGCGCGGATGGACGCCGCCCTCAAGATCGGGATCCCGCCCGGGGAGATCGTCCCGTGGACCGCGGCCACGCTCCTGCGCGACCTCGTGTACCGCACCGGCGAAGGCGGCCTGCGGCCCGTCGCGGAGGCGGTCGCCCGGGGCCTCGTCGACCTGCTCGGGCCCGGCGCCGACTGGCGGGCCAACGGCTACGCCGCCTACCGGGAGGGCGCCACGGGCAACGTCCACTGGGCGCCGGTCAGCGAGGCCACCTTCGACGCGGCGGTCGTCGGCATCGGCAACGGCCACGCGGTGGTGGTCGTCGCCACCGGTGAGGACTGACGCCTGCCCCTCTCCCCCCGCGGCCGACCGGTCCGGCTCCGGTCCGGCTCCCGGTCAGGGCCCGGCTGCCGCGGAGCGCCGGGGACGCCGGTCAGTGGGCGGCGTCGAGCCTGGCCCGCTGGTCGGCCGTCAGGGTGAGGTCGAGTGCGGCCAGGCTCTCGTCCAGCTGGGCCACCGAGGAGGCACCGACCAGCGGGACGACCGGGACCTCGCCGCCGATCAGCCAGGCCAACACCACCTGGTTGACGGTGGCTCCGGTCTCGGCCGCCACCGCGGTCAGCGCGGCCCGCCGGGCGGGGGTGCCGGCGTGGTCGAAGGCCGCACCGAGCGGCTTGTCCGCCCGGACGTAGCCGCCGCCGAGCAGCGGCGAGTACGCCACCAGGGCGAGCGAGGGGTCCTCCCGGACGTAGGCGAGCAGGTCGCCCGCAACCGCGCCCTGGTCGCCGTCGGGGCTGAGCGCGCCCGGCAGGTCGGCCCGCCGGCGGAAGTAGCTGTGGCTGTACTGGAGCACCTCGTACCCGGGCAGCCCGGCCGCCGCCGCGAGGTTGCGGGCCCGCTCGATCCGCCAGCTCCAGTGGTTGCTGACGCCCAGCAGGCCCACCGACCCTTCGTCCACCAGTGCGCCGAAGGCCCCGACCGTCTCGGCCAGCGGCACCCGGGTGTCCTCGATGTGCGCGTACAGCAGGTCGAGCTTCTCGACGCCGAGCCGCTGCCGGCTCCGCTCGGACTGCTCCCTGATGATCTCGGCCGACAGTCCCTCGCCGTTCTCCACGTAGCCGGTGCCGGGCGCGAGCGGCCGGGCGCCGAGCTTGGTGGCGATCACCACCTCGTCGGTGATGCCCCGGCTGCGCGCCAGCGGCCGATGAGCTCCTCGCTCGCGCCGCCCTGGCTGCCGTCGAGCCAGTAGGCGTAGTTGTTGGCGGTGTCGACGAACGTACCGCCGGCCTCGACGTAGCGGTCCAGCACGGCGAACGAGGTGGCCTCGTCGGTCAGCGTTCCCATCAGCATGGCGCCGAGGCTGAGCACACTGACCTCGCGGCGGGTCTTCGGGTCGGTGCCGATCGTGCGGTACTGCATGCCGGTTCTCCTCCCACGGACCGCCAACTGCGGTCCGCGGGCGACAGTTTGGTTGCTGGAGTGCACTCGAAGTCAAATGGTCCAGACCTCCGGCCCGAGACGGCGCGTCCCCGCACGGGAACGGGCCGCCGCACGCCGGGCGGTCCCGGCCACGGGACGCGACGGCGCGGCGCGCGCCTCAGTCGCCGTCACCGCCCGACCGCTTCGGGTGCCCGCCACTGCCCGCGTCGAGCTGTCGCAGCACCTCGCCCGCGACGATCGTCACGGCCGCGACGGCGCGGACCCCGCGCGGCGCGCCGCGTGCGGCCCACACCACGCAGACCGCCCCGGCGGCGGCGAGCACCAGCAGACCGAGCAGGACCGCTCCGGCCATGTTTCCTCCCCATGATCTTCCGACGGCCCGGTGATCGTCCCAGAGCGGCGACGGCATCCGCCACCACCCTGCCGCTCGACCTCCGGCCCGTCCCGCTCCCGTCCCGGGAATCGAGCACGGGCACCCAGGCCGCGCCCCGCCGGCGTTCCGGATCATGGTGGCGACGGTCGACCGGAAGGGACGGACCACCTGGGGGACCCCACGGGGGGAAGCTCCCGCCCCGCGTCCGCCCGGAGGTCGGTTTCGGGTGGGCCGGACGGCGACACGCTCAACGCCCCGGCCGGCCGGGCCCTCCGGGCATCCGCGGCCTCGCGGTGGCCGCACGGACCGCGGCCGCCGCACCCGCACCGAACCAGCAGACCTCGAACGCCCCCCGGGCCGCCCCGTGCAGCGGGTGGTCGGCCGTGGGTGCCGCGAACCACCCCCACAGCAGGGCGAGTCCGGCCACCGACACCGCGGCGGCGACCAGCCGCACGGCGCGCCGGCCGGGCCTGCGCCACGCCCACCAGCCGGCCGCCGCGTAGACGGCCAGCTCGGCGCCGAACGCCAGGACGTCGACCGCCGTCACCCCGTTCACCGGGCCACCCACCAGGCGGAGACCAGGTGCAGCACCGCGAACGCGCCGGCCCCGAAGCCCATGCCGAGGTTGCGCTGCCGGAAGCCGATCGCCGAGTCACCCACCTGCGCCAGACCGGACACCAGCAGCATCGGCCAGGCCACCGCCGCGCCGCCCGCGGCCACCGTCACCGCGGTCGCCACCCCCAGGGGCACCGCCCGCGCGGCGTACGCCCGGGCGTACACGTGCGCCCCGACCGTGACCGGCTCGCCCTCGGGCAGCCCCAGGCCCGGGCGCAGCACCCCCGCCACGCTCGATCCCGCGCTCACCAGTGCGGCCAGTGCGTTGGCCGCCGACAGAACGTCCATCCCAACTCCCCCTGAATCATTCGAGCTTCGAACGATATGAGGACGGTACCATTCTCGTCATGAGCGATGTCAAGGGAGCGGCGGCACTGCGCGCCACGATCGTCTTCAACCTGGGCACCCTCGGCGCCCTGGCGTCCGACCGATTCGCCGACCGGGTCGAGGAACTCGGACTCAAGCCCAAGCACGCCGGCCTGCTGGCCGCACTCGACGCCGGATCCGCCACCTCGCAGCAGGAACTGGCCACCCGACTCGGCGTCGCCCCCAGCCTGATCGTGGTGCTCGCCGACCAGCTCCAGGAACTCGGCGCGGTCGAACGCGTCCGCGACCCGGAGGACCGCCGCCGCCAGGTCCTCACCCTCACCACCGAGGGCCGACGGCTGCTCGCCCGCTGCGCGGAGGCCGCCGAGGCCGCGGACGCCGAACTGACCGCGGGGCTCACCGAACCGCAGCGCACCGCACTCACCCGCAGCCTGCGCACGCTCGGCGAACAGCACGTCCCGCGCTAGGCGCGGCTTCAAAGGCGTACGGATGCCACACACGGGCGCACCGCGAGGGGCGCCCGTACGTGCACGTTCCGCGCCGCGGACTCAGGCGAGGGCGGCGACCAGCAGGGTGAAGGCGCCGATGAGGACGGCGACGCGGACGTAGTGGTACCGGTCCCAGCGGTCCCCCTGCTCCTCCCAGTCCTCGGGCCGGTTCTCGCCGGTCCAGGTCTTGCTCCGGTTGTTGATCGGGACGAGCAGCAGGAGCGACATCACCACGCTGACGATCAGCAGTGCGGCGGCGGCGACGACCAGGCCGGTGCCCTGGTGGTGCCGTCCGGCGACGGCCCAGACGACGCCGAGGACGAGCGAGCCGATGTACCAGACGGGCATCACGGCGCCGAGCATCCGGCCCCCGTGGGCGCGGCCCAGCACCCGGCTCTCCTCGGGGAGTGCCTTGAAGATCGGGTTCATGACGAAGGCGACGGAGAACTCCACCCCCACCATCAGGCCGACGGCCACGGTGGTGAAGACCTCGAGCAGGTTGAGCATGACGACCCCTCCTGGAATCTAGCATTGCTAGCCGATGAGGCAACGCTAGTACTGCTGCCGCTCGATTGTCTAGCGATGCTAGGATCCAGGCATGTCGGTACAGCAACGCAAGGAACGCGAACGGGCGGACCGCGAACGCCTCATCGTGGCCACGGCCCGTGAACTCGCCGAGCAGCAGGGGTGGGACGCGGTCACCACCCGCCGGCTCGCCGAGCGCATCGAGTACAGCCAGCCCGTCCTCTACAGCCATTTCCGCGGCAAGCGCGAGATCATCGGCGCCGTCGCCCTCGACGGCGCCGCCGAGATGGCCGTGGCGGTGCGGGCCGTCCGCGGCGGCCGCCGC
>NZ_JBFBDW010000070.1:0-37536 GCF_040683455.1 Kitasatospora sp. NPDC093679 | reverse complement strand
TCTCAAGGAACGGACACTTCCTTCGGACCGCCTTCCAGCGGACCCTCCGGGCGTTTCGCTCTTTCGTGTTTCCAGCTTATCAGATCCGCGCCCGGTCGTTTTACCGACCGTTTGTTTCTCGGATTCCCGCTGGGGGGGGATTTCCTTCGACTTCGCACAGAAGCTTATCAAAAGCTTCGGAGTGCTTAGTCCCGGGATTTGTCTTCGCCGGGTGGCGGTCCGAACGGACGCTCTGCCCTGGCTCGACGGTGTCGTAGACACTACGCCTGGTTCCGGCCGTTGTCCAGCCAGCCCCAACCGTTCAAACCTACTAGCCCGTCAAATCCACGTCAATGGTCTTCGGGATGATCAAGAGCGTACCAGGCGCCGGGCCGGTCTCAGGCCGCGACGGGCTGGAGGTCGGTGCGGTCTGCGGCCTCCACGTCGCCGAACTCTCCGGTGGCCGCGGCGCGGCGGCCGAGCACCAGGGCGTACAGCAGGAAGAGCACCTCGACGGTGACGCCGATCGAGATCCGTGCCCAGGTGGGCAGGCCGGAAGGGGTCACGAAGGCCTCGATGGCGCCGGTGACCATGAGCACCGCAGCCAGGCCGATGGCCATGCCGATCGCGGCCCGGCCCTCCTCGGCCAGGGCCGCGGCGCGGGTGCGGCGGCCCGGGTCGACGACCGTCCAGCCCAGGCGCAGGCCGACGCCGGCCGCCACGAAGACGGCGGTGAGCTCCAGCAGGCCGTGCGGGAGAAGCAGTCCGAGGAAGAGGTCGAGGCGGCCGGCGGAGGACATCAGGCCGAGGCCGATCCCGAGGTTCATCACGTTCCCGAAGAGGACCCAGAGCACGGGGATGCCGAGCAGGACGCCGAAGACCAGGCACTGGGCGGCGACCCAGGCGTTGTTGGTCCACACCTGGAAGGCGAAGGAGGTGGCCGGGTGCTCGGAGTAGTACGCCTCGAAGCCGCCGCCCGGGCGTGTCATCTCGCGAAGCTGCTCGGGCGCACCGAGGCTGGCGCGGACCTCGGGGTGGCTGGAGACCCACCAGGCGATGAGGGCGCTGAGCAGCAGGGAGAGGACGCCGACCGGGATCCACCACCAGCGGGCGCGGTAGAGGGCGGCCGGGAAGCCGACGGTGAAGTAGCGGCCTGCGTCCCGCCAGGAGGAGGTGCGGGCGCCCGTCACGGCGCTGCGGCCGCGGGCGACCAGCGTGGTGAGGCGGCCCTCCAGGACGGGGTCGGGAGCCGCCGTCTGGACCTGGGCGAGGTGGCCGGTGGCGCGCTGGTAGAGCGCGATGAGCTCGTCCGCCTCGGCGCCGCTCGGCCTGCGCCGCCGGCTCAGGGTCTCCAGTCGGCGCCACTCCTCCTGGTGCGAGGCGACGAAGACGTCCAGGTCCATGCGGCTCACTTCCACGGGGCGGCGAGGGCGGGGGCTGGCCTAGCTTGCCAGAGGCGGGCGGCCGTATGTTTGGCCGCCGGGGATCACGAACGGAACGGATGGGGGGACGCGGTGAGCGACCTGGTGACGGGCGAGGCCGTCGTCCTGGGGCTGCGGGCGGCGAAGGTGCCCAGCCGGGCACTGGCGATCGCCCTGGACCTGGCCGTGGAGACGGTGGCGCTGATGGTCACCGGCACGGTGGTGCTCGCCGCGCTGCCGGCGCTGGACGAGGCGGCCGCCGCTGCGGTGGTGCTCGGCCTGAGCGTGTTCTTCCTGCTGGGGCTGCCCGTACTGGTCGAGACGCTGTCGCGCGGACGCTCGCTGGGCAAGCTGGCACTCGGCCTGCGGGTGGTGCGGACGGACGGCGGGCCGGTGCGCTTCCGGCACGCGCTGGTGCGCGGGCTGGTCTCGGTGCTGGAGATCCAGATGTCCGTGGGCACGGTGGCCGTGATCGCCTCGCTGGTCTCTCCGCAGGGCCGCCGGCTGGGCGACGTCTTCGCGGGCACGCTGGTGGTGCGGGAGCGGCTGCCGCAGGCCGCGCGGGCGCAGTCGGCGCTGCCGGCGGCTCCCCCGGCGCTGCTGCACGCGATCGGCGAGCAGCTGGTGGCGCTGGACTTCTCGGCGGTGCCGGACGGACTGTGGTTGGCGGTGCGGCAGTTCCTGGGCCGGCTCGGCCAGCTCGACCCGGCGGTGGCGGCGGGGATGGCGGAGCGGCTCGCGGCCGACCTCGCCGGGCGGACGGGCCGCCCGGTGCCGTACGGCGTGCATCCGGCGGCCTACCTGTCGGCCGTCCTCACCGAGCGACAGCGGCGCGAGTGGGAGCGGGCCGCCGAGGCGGCCCGTCGGCAGCAGTTCCCCGCCCCGGGCGGTCCGGCTCCCGCGGCGGCTCCCGCACCGGGCCCGTACGCACAGCAGGTCCCGCGCACCGCGCCGACCGCGCCGGCCCCGCCCCTGCCTCCCCGGCAGAGTCCCGTCCCTCCGCAGGCGCCCCCGGCCCCGTCGACGGGCTTCGCCCCGCCGTCCTGACCGTGCGCGGGCTCCGCTCTCAGCCGGTGAAGCTGTCCGGCCAGGTGTTGGGCGGGGACTGCAGTTCCTCCAGTTCGACGCCGGGGGCGGAGAGCACCACGTCGCCGGCGATGTGGACGGTCCGCTGCTCGCCGGTGGCGAGGTCGGCGACCGTGTAGCGCTCGACGAGCAGCGGCCCGCTGTCGGTGTCGTGGGTGTCGACCCCGGCCAGCTGCCAGCCCTGGTCGACCGTGCGCGGGGCGAGGACGGGTTCGGTGAGCTCCACCAGGCGCACCCGCGTGCTCGCTCCCGGCTCCAGCCGCAGCATCCGGGCGGTGGCGATCAGGAAGGCCGGCGAGGTGCCGGTGAAGCCGTGGGCCCGGTCGTGGCCCTCCACGGCGCTGTCCCCGGCCGGGTCGTCGGCGGCCGCCCGGACCCAGGCGACGCCGTCGACCGCGCCGCCCCGGACCTGCCAGCCGCCCGCCCGGAGCTCCATGCGCAGCGGGCGGCAGCGGGAGTCGAGGGTGAGGTCGGTGGCGGCGAGGACGCTGCCGTCGGGCGCGTAGGTCTTGGAGACGTACCGCCAGCCGGCCGGGCCCGGGGCGCAGCTGAAGCGTTCCTCGCCGATCAGCGCGGGGCCGTGGCCGGCGGGGCCGGTGTCGGTGTGCAGGGAGTAGCGGCCGTTGGGCATGGCCCGAAGCCTACGTGCAACCTTTTCGGGTCCCGGCTGCATCAGGGGGGCGGGCGGTGCGGGGCGTACCGCCGGGACGTGGGAGGAGGGGCCTTCGATGGGGAGGACGGCGGGTTCCGCGCGGCACGTGCGCGACGCCGAGTTCACCGAGTACGTGGCCTCCCGGGCGGGCTGGCTGCGGAAGGTCGCGTACCTGCTGTGCTCGGACTGGCACCGGGCGGACGACCTGGTGCAGGAGAGCATCACCAAGCTCTACGCGAACTGGTCGCGGGTCGGACAGGTGCAGAACCGGGACGGCTACGCGCGGACGGTTCTGGTGAACACGTACCTGGCGGAGCAGCGGTCGCCGTGGTGGCGGCGGATCCGGACGGTCGGGTCCGAGCCGGACGCCGGTGCGGTGGTGGCGGCGGACCTGGACGCGTCGCTGGACCTGCGGCAGGCGCTCTCGTCGCTGCCGCCGCGGCAGCGGGCGGCGGTGGTGCTGCGCTACTACTGCGATCTGACGGTGGAGCAGACGGCGGACGTGCTGGGCTGCTCGACGGGCAATGTGAAGAGCCAGACCTCGCGGGGGCTGGCGGCGCTGCGCCGCCGGGTGGTCCCTGCTCGGGCAGGAGGGGCGGAGGCGTGAGCGGGGTCAGGTCGGAGCAGGAGCTGGTCGCCGGGCTGGCGGAGCTGGCCGAGTCGGCGGCGCCGCCGAGCGGCGTCGACGTGTGCGCGGCGGTGCGACAGGGGCGGGGCCGGGTGGCCCGGCGGCGGATGTCGGTGTGGGGGGCGGCCGCCGCGGTGCTGCTGGTGTGCAGTTCGGTGGCGGCGGGGACGGGCGGCCGGTCGGCGGCGCCGGTCGGTCCGGCGGGACCGGGGGCCGGGTCGGCGGCGCCCTCGGTGTCGCCGCGTCCGGGCACTCCGAGCCCGGGGGCGAGTGCGCCGGGCGGGGCGACGGCGGCGGACGGGTTCGCGCCGCTGTCGGTGGAGGCGGACTTCGGCTGGCTGCCGGACTCGATGAAGGTGGTGCGCTACTCGTCGGGGGCCAACGGGCTGCGGGTCCAGGCGGCGGACGACGCCTCGGGCCAGGGGATGCGCTTCGGCCTGGCCGTGTACCGGGCGGACGAACTGCCGCCGGTCGACATGCGCGACGGAACGGAGCGGGGCCTGGTGGCGGCGGCGCCGGTGAACGGCCGGGAGGCGTTCTGGGCCGCGCCCGACTCCACGGTGGGCGGGCGCTCGGTGCTGCGCTGGCACCTGGCGAACGGCCGGTGGGCGGAGCTCACCTCCTCCGCGGTACCGCCGGGCCAGCAGGCCACGCTGATGCACAAGGTGGCCGAGAAGGCGTCACTCGGGCTGCGCCCGGTGGCGCTGCCGGTGCGGCTGACCGGGGTGCCGGCGGCGTACGCGGTCACCAACGCGGATCTGCTGCGGCCGCGCGCGGGGGCGGGCGACTGGTCGCTGCGGCTGACGTTCTCGGTCTCGCCGACGCAGTCGTTCAGCACCACGGTGGTGCCGCTCGGCTCGGACTGGCTGCCCCGGATGCAGGCGGTGGAGGGCACCGCCGGGGAGACCGATCCGGCGGCCTGCCGGGAACAGGGCGGGCTGATGGTGTGCGTGCAGACGGCGGACCGCAGTGCGCTGACCGCGGTGGGCGGCCCTGCGGGCTGGCTCCCGCACGTCGTGGCGATCGGCGCGGACCCTGCCGCGTGGGAGAGCGGCACGGTCTGACCGGGCCGAGGGGGAACGGGCGTGCGCCCGGTGCCGAGGGGCACCGGGCGCACGTCGTGGTGCGGGCGGCCGACCGGGGTCGGCGCGGGCCTGGATCAGTAGCGGTACTGCTCCGGCTTGTAGGGGCCCTCGACCGGGACGCCGATGTAGTCGGCCTGCTCCTGGGTGAGGGTGGTGAGCCGGACGCCGAGGGCGTCGAGGTGGAGGCGGGCGACCTTCTCGTCCAGGTGCTTCGGCAGGACGTAGACGCCGATCGGGTACTGGGCGGTCTTGGTGAACAGCTCGATCTGCGCGATGGTCTGGTTCGCGAACGAGTTGGACATCACGAAGGACGGGTGGCCCGTCGCGTTACCGAGGTTCAGCAGGCGGCCCTCGGAGAGCACGATGATGGTGCGGCCGTCGGCCTTGCGCCACTCGTGGACCTGCGGCTTGACCTCGGTCTTCACCACGCCGGGGAGCTTGGCGAGGCCGGCCATGTCGATCTCGTTGTCGAAGTGGCCGATGTTGCCGACGATGGCCTGGTGCTTCATCCGCTCCATGTGGGAGGCGAGGATGATGTCCTTGTTGCCGGTGGTGGTGATGAAGATGTCGGCGGACTCGACGACGTCGTCCAGGGTGGCGACCTGGTAGCCGTCCATCGCGGCCTGCAGCGCGCAGATCGGGTCGATCTCGGTGACGATGACGCGGGCGCCCTGGCCGCGGAGCGACTCGGCGCAGCCCTTGCCGACGTCGCCGTAGCCGCAGACGACGGCGACCTTGCCGCCGATCAGGACGTCGGTGGCGCGGTTGATGCCGTCGATGAGCGAGTGGCGGCAGCCGTACTTGTTGTCGAACTTCGACTTGGTGACCGAGTCGTTGACGTTGATGGCCGGGAACAGCAGCTTGCCGTCGCGGTGCATCTCGTACAGGCGGTGGACGCCGGTGGTGGTCTCCTCGGTGACGCCCTTGATGGTGGAGGCCATCTCGGTCCACTTGGCGGGGGACTCGGTGAGCGTGCGGTTGAGCAGCTCGAGGATGATCCGGTACTCGTCGTTGTCCGCGGTGGACGGGTCCGGGGCCTCGCCGGCCTTCTCGAACTCGACGCCCTTGTGGATCAGCAGGGTGGCGTCGCCGCCGTCGTCGAGGATCATGTTCGGGGTCTGGCCGTTCGGCCAGGTGAGCGCCTGCTCGGTGCACCACCAGTACTCCTCCAGGGTCTCGCCCTTCCAGGCGAAGACCGGGACGCCGGCGGGGGCCTCGACGGTGCCCTCGGGGCCGACCGCGATGGCGGCGGCGGCGTGGTCCTGGGTGGAGAAGATGTTGCAGGAGGCCCAGCGGACCTCGGCGCCGAGCGCGGTCAGCGTCTCGATGAGGACGGCGGTCTGCACGGTCATGTGCAGCGAGCCGGTGATCCGGGCGCCGGCCAGCGGCTGGGAGGCCGCGTACTCCTTGCGGATCGACATCAGGCCGGGCATCTCGTGCTCGGCGAGCTGGATCTCCTTGCGGCCGAACGGCGCCTGGGAGAGGTCGGCGACCTTGAAGTCACCGTTGAGAAGGGACGACATGCGGGATGCTCCTCGCTGCGTGGGGCCTGTCTACGGGTGTGCTTGGCCGCAGAGCGGCCACTGGTCGGCACTCTGCTGCGCGGCACAATCCGTCGGAGGACCTCTCTCCCTCGACCGGGGCGCCGGCCCCGATCGACCGCCATCAGCAGCGACGTTTGGCTCTGGGGACGAATCTACACCGAGCCGGGGACCGGGCGGCCGGGCCACGAGCAAGCCGGACACGGTTTTCGGCCGCCCCGCAGGTGCCGTGCGCGGGGCGGCCGGGGTGTCGATCCGTCAGTGCCGGTCGGGGCCGGGGCCGCCGGGGGTGGCCTCCGGGTCGGGGCCGGCGGCGGCCTTCTCGGCGCTGTAGATGTCGGGCTCCAGGTAGATGGCGCGGGCGATCGGGACGGCGCGGCGCACCCGGGCCTCGGCGGCGTCGATCGCGGCGGCGACCTGGGCGGCGGTGTCCTCGGCGTTGACCGCGATCTTCGCGGCGATCAGCAGCTCCTCCGGGCCGACGTGCAGGGTGCGCATGTGGATCACGTCGGTCACGGTGTCGTGGTCGACCAGGGCGTCGCGGATCTCGGCGACGACCTCCTTGTCGGCGGACTCGCCGATCAGCAGCGACTTGGTCTCGGAGGCGAGCACCAGCGCGATGACGATCAGCAGCAGGCCGATGCACAGGCTGCCGACGCCGTCCCAGACGCCGTTGCCGGTGATGACGGTGAGCCCGACGCCGAGCAGGGCGAGCACCAGGCCGATCAAGGCGCCGCTGTCCTCCAGCAGCACGATCGGCAGCTCGGGGGCCTTGGCCCGGCGGATGTACTCGGACCAGCCGAGCGCGCCCTTGGCCTTGGCGGACTCCTGGAAGGCCGTCCAGAAGGACCAGCCCTCCATCACGACGGCGAAGACCAGGACGCCGACCGCCCAGCCCCAGTCCCGCAGCTCGTGCGGGTGGATGATCTTCTCGACGCCCTCGTAGGCCGCGAACATGCCGCCGAGGCTGAACAGCACGATCGACACCAGGAAGCCGTAGACGTAGCGCTCGCGGCCGTACCCGAAGGGGTGCTGCTCGCTCGCCTCGCGGGTGGACCGCTTGCCGCCGATCAGCAGCAGCACCTGGTTGCCGGAGTCGGCGACCGAGTGGACGCCTTCGGCCAGCATCGACGAGGACCCGGTGAAGGCGAAGGCGGTGAACTTGCCGACCGCGATCGCCAGGTTCGCGGACAGCGCCGCGACCAGTGCCTTGGTGCCGCCTTCGGTGCTCATGCTGTGGTCCGGTCCCTCCGACTGGGCCTCTACGGCCGGTGGCTCAGCTGTCGACCGCACACAGTATCCCGCCCGGACCGGAAGGCTGATCTCCGGTCAGGGCGGGACGGCGGCCGTCAGCGGGCCAGGCCGAGGTAGACGGCGGCGAAGTCGGTCGGGCCGGTGAGTTCGGCGAGCGCCTGCAGCGGGTCGTCCAGGGTGCTGGTGTACTCGGTGAGCCTCACGTCGTGGGCCTGCGCCAGTCGGCGGGCGCGGGAGACCGCGAAGCCCGGGTCGGCGTCCTCGGGGCGGCCGGGGGTGTGCCGCAGCAGCACGACCTGCAGCTGCAGCGGCTCCGGCTCGTCGACCCGGTCGCGGAAGAAGTCGTCGGGGTCGGCGCCCGCGCCGAGGTGGCCGACGAACATGCCGCGGTGGGCGGTCAGCGTCCGCGGCAGCGGCCCGGGCAGCGCGGGCAGGCCGGCCCGGTCGGCGAGCATCGCGGCGAAGCGGGTCGCGGCGGCGTTCGGCACCGGACCGTCGGCCCAGACCAGCGGCACCGTGCCGGAGAGCTGGGCGGCCAGGCCCTTGGCGGGGTTGAGGTAGGCGGCCGAGTCGGGGCGGCAGCGGACGGCGACCTCGTCGAGGCGGTCCGCGACGCCCTGCAGGGAGCCGGCCGGCAGCTGGGCGGCGCCGATCCGGTCGGCGAGGGCGATCAGCGGGGCGAGGTGCGCCCAGAGCGCCCCCGGGTCCTCGGCCGGCAGGTCGGGCTCGCCCTCGTGCTCCTCGGACGGCTCGACCGCGCTCGGTGCGAACGGCAGCGGCAGCGCCCGGACCTGCAGCGCCGCCTGGGCGAGCGGGCTGCCGGGCGGGGCGGTGACGGCGATCGCGCAGCCGCGCGCGTACGCCTGCTCGGCGAGGCCGATCAGGCCGCCCTCCAGGCCGGAGGCGCTGCTGACGACCAGCAGGTCGAGCGGGCCGACCCAGCCGGGCAGCTGCCAGACCAGCCCCGCGGCCAGTGAGTCCGGCGTGCCCGGGCGGGCCTCGGCGGGGCCGAGCGGCAGCACCTGGCAGGCGGTCACGGCGACCGCGGCGAGCACCTCGGCGGCGGTCAGCGCGCTGCCGTGACCGGCGACCAGGAGGGTGCGGGGCCGGCCCTCGGGCCGCAGCGAGGCCAGTCCGGCCTCGTCGGCGAGCCGGACGGCGGTGCGGATCCGGGCGCCCGCCCCGGCCAGCGCCAGGAGGGCGTGCTGCCGGTCGGCGCGCTGCAGGGCGGCCGGATCGTCGAGCAGGGTGTCGTCGAGCATGCGGCCGGCCTCCAACGGGCTCACCGGGCGGGGGTCAGGAGGGGCGGCGGGCCTCGTCGACCAGCAGGACGGGGATCTCGTCGCGCACGGGGTAGATCAGGCCGCAGGTGTCGCCGGTGCACCGCAGCTCCGGCTCGTCCCGGTCGGAGCTCTCGGCGAGCGGCGCGTGGCACTGCGGGCAGACCAGGATCTCCAGCAGGAAGGACGGCAGGCTCATGGACGTCGGGCTCCAGATTCGTGCGGTGTGCGGTGCGGCCAACGCGGCCGACAGCCACATTACCGGCCGTGGCGGGGCTGCCGTCAGATCATCGGGCGCCCGGTCGCCGACGTGCCTCCCGGGCCCTCGGTCAGTTGTCCGGGGAGCGCAGGACGCGCAGGTGGCCGCGCCTGCCGATCTCGCCGGAGTCGGCGTCGTGGGCACCGCCCTGACGCGGCGTGCGCTCCTGCGGGCGGGCCGCCTCGCGGACGGCGTTGGCGAGCGCCTCCAGGTCGTCGCTGGTGCGGCGGACGGGGCCGGCGTCGGCGGCGAGGCGGACGACCTCCCAGCCGCGCGGAGCGGTCAGCCGCTCGGCGTGCTCGGCGCACAGGTCGTAGCAGTGCGGTTCGGCGTAGGTCGCGAGCGGGCCCAGCACGGCGGTGGAGTCCGCGTAGACGTACGTCAGCGTCGCCACGGCCGGCCGGCCGCACGCGGTCCGCGAACAACGACGTACAGAGCTCACGAGGGTGGACGGTACAGCACTCCCGGGCGGGCCGCGACGACCCACCCCCGCCGGGCGTTCCGTGTCGCCGCCGCACCGGCCCCGGGGTGGTCCGCTCCGGCCGGGTCAGGGACTACTCTCGACACTGATATGGACAGCCCCACACCTCCGTCACCGGCCGGTGGGCAGCGCCGAGCGCGCCACCGGGACCGGCACGGCCGCGGCCTGCGCGGACCGCTCGCACCGCCGCAGGTGCCGATCTCGCTGACCCGTTCCGAGCTGTTCGACGACTACGTCCGCGAGTCGGTGGAGCGGCTGGAGCGCCGGTGGCCGCAGCTGGTGGACGTGGAGTTCGCCGTCCAGGAGGTGCCGCTGCCCGGCGGGGGCGAGTCCGACCCGGACGGCGTGCCGCTCGGCCGGGTCGTCCCCGCAGCGCAGGGCCGCAAGAGCCGGATCGTGGTGTACCGCCGCCCGATCGAGATCCGCGCGAAGTCGCGCGAGGACCGGGCGGCGCTCGTCCACGAGGTCCTCATCGAGCAGGTGGCCGAACTGCTCGGGCTCTCGCCCGACGCCATCGACCCCCGCTACGACGAGGACTGACCGCCCCTCCGCTCAGCGCAGCACCAGACCGGGGTCGTTCTGCGCGTACGGCACCGTGACGGTGCTGCGGTCGTCCCGGAAGGCCTGCACCGTGAACATCGGGACGTCCTTCTGCGGCAGGGCGAGCATCCGGGCCGCGACCACCGGGCCGCCGGAGACCGTCTCCGCGGTGATCCCGTAGACGCCGTTCAGGCCTGCCGGCTCCAGGTTCTGCACAACGACCGTGACGCCGGCCGGGACGTCGACCTCCTTGGTCGCCGGGGTGCCGCCGCCGGTGCCCGCGGACGCGGTGAGCCTGACCTTCGCCGCGGCGGAGCCCGTCGCGGTCAGGTAGAGCGTGGTGGCGCCGCCGCCGCGGTTGTCCGCCAGTCCGGCGCGCTTGCCGATCGGGCCGGCCGCGCTGATCCAGGCCGCGTCGGCCTTGCCGTTGTTCGCCCGGTCGACCCGGACGGCGGCGACCACCGGCGTCGGGTGGGCCGGGTCACTCGGGCTGAGCCGGATCGCGCCGGCCTCGCTGTGCTCGAACGGGCCCAGGTCCAGGGCGGCGACCATGCCCGCCTTGACGTGCAGGCTCTCCTTGCCGGCCGGGGTGAACCAGCCGTTCTTGCCGGAGATCTGGATCTTCAGGTCCGCGTCGTCGTCGGCCGGGGCGGCGACGATCAGCCGGGCCGAGGCCAGCTCGGCCGGCAGGCCCGGCAGCACCTGCACGGCGGCGGGCGCCGCGGAGGCGGCCACCCAGTCGCCGCCCTTGCCCTCGTCGGAGACGTTGAGCGCGGCACCGACCCGGCCGTCGCGCACCACCACGTGCACCGCGAGGTCCGGCTCCACCGCCGTGGTGAGCAGGGACTTCAGCCGGACCCGCTGGGAGCTGCCGGGGGCCATGGTGATGCCGTTGCCCGCTTCGACGTCGATCGCGCCCTTCGCGCCGACCAGCCGGATGTCGACCGTCGCCGGGGCGGAGTCCGCGTTGACCAGGTTGACGTAGTCGTCGCGGCCCTGGGCGGTGCTGGCGCCGGCGAACCAGAAGTCGGTGCCGGAGGGCGCGCAGTCCAGGCCGTAGAGGCCGGCCCGGGCCTGGTCCAGGTAGGTGGTGGTCTGCGAGAGGCCGAAGCCGGGGGCGAAGGCGCCCTCGGCGGTGGCCACCGTGCCGGGCGCGGTGTCGCCCGCGAGACCGTGGCCGGTGACCGGGACGCCCGGCTTGGCCAGCGTCAGCCGGGCGCCCGCGGCCGGAGCCGCCGGGGCGCCGGCGGAGGGCTTGGCCGAAGCACTGCCGGACGGCTTCGAGGACGCGCTGCCGGACGGGCCCGCCGAGGGGCTCCCGGACGGCTGGGCGGAACCGCCGCCGGAGGGCTTCGCCGTGGCACCCGCCGGCGGCGCGACGTCGAAGAGCGAGGCGGTGCCGCCCTCCGCCTTGCCGCCGGCCGGGTCGTACAGCGTCAGGTCGGTGGTGGCGAACAGGCCCTGGATCGGCGGCGGGCACACCAGCGTGCTGCGCTCCACCTGGGCGGTGGTGGCGCCGCCGGGCGCACCGGCCGTGGACGGGTCGGCCGGCGGGCGGAGCTCGGCGATCCCGAAGACCACGCCGAGCACGGCCACCGCGGCCAGCAGCGACCGGCCGGTGCGGCTGCCGCCGGACAGGCCGTCGAAGCTGGGCTTCTTGATCTCGGGCAGGCTCGGCTTCTTGAGGCCGGCGGCCTTGATGCTGGGCTTCTTCATCGCGGGTCAGTTCCCCGTTCCGTGGTGGTGCGGGTGACCGCCGTTGGTGTATCCGTCCTGCTGGCCGCCGTCGGGGTCGTAGTACGGCTCGCCGGTCTGCTGGCCCGGCACCCAGGGCTGCTGCTCCTGCGGGTAGCCCTGGTACTGCTGGCCGTCGTAGCCGTAGGGCGCGTACGGGTCGGCGTACTGGGTGCCGTCGTAGCCGGGCTGCGGCTGCTGGTAGCCGCCCTGCTCGTACCCCTGCTGCTGCTCGTAGCCCTGCGGGTAGCCCTGGTGCTGGTCGTACCCCTGCTGCTCGTAGCCCTGCTGCTGCTCGTAGCCCTGCTGGTCGTACTCGGCCCCTCGGCCGTCCGGGTCCTCGGCGTCCTGCCGGTCCCAGCCGTACGCGTCCTGGAAGCCGTTCTGGTACGGGTCGGCCTGGTAGGGGTCGGCGTAGTCGTCGGCACCCGGGCCGTCGGCACCGCCCTGCTGCGGGATGCCCGCGTAGACGCCGGTGTCGCCCTCGGTGCCGTCGGCCTCGCCGCGCTCGGCCATCCGGCGGGCGCGGCGGCTGCCGGGTGCGGGCGGCTCGGCGGCCGCGGCGAGCGCCTGGGCGGCCACCACGTCCTCGGGCAGGTCGTCGTCCTTGGTGCTGCGCCGGCCGGGCAGCGCGAGGACGAGCACGACCACGCCGAGCAGCAGCTGGCCGGCGATCCAGCCGGTGTGCGGGAGGCTGCCGGTGCGGGTGACCTCCAGGCGGCCGCCCTGCGCGGGCAGCTTGAAGGCCTGGGCCCAGTCGCCGTCCAGGGCGGCGGCCTCCAGCTCGCGGCCGTCCAGGGTGGCCTGCCACTTCGGGTCGGCCTGCTCGGCGATGCGCAGCACGCGGCCGGCCGGGCCGTCCGGGAGGTCGGTGACGATGTCGTGGGCGCCGGACGGCAGCGGCGTGGTGCCGCCGCCCTTGGGCGCGACCACGACCGCGCGGGTGGCGGGGGCGCCGGTGACCTGCCAGATCGCGATGCCGTTGTCGCGGCTCAGCCGGGACAGGCCAGGGGTGGTGTCGAGCACGTCGCGGACCTTGGCGGTCAGCGGGTCCTTCACTTCGACGTAGCCGATGCCGTAGGCGGCGAGCGCCTTGGCCTGGTCGCCGCCGGAGCCGGCGAGCAGGCGCCCGGTGAGCCCGGTGAGGCCCTGGGTGGCGGCGGCGTCGACGGTGGCCTCGGCCTGGCCGAGGGTCAGCCCGGCGTCGCGGACGAGGGCGTAGCCGACGGCGCTGCCGTCCGCCTTGCCGGTCAGCACGAGGGTGCGGGAGCGGTCGGTGGTGCCGGCCTGCTCGGCGATGAAGGCGGGCAGCTGGGACTCGCGGGTGCGCTGCAGCGGGCCGTCGGCGCCGGCGATCGCCCACCACACGGCGGTGCCGACCGGGGCGAGCACGGCGCTGGCGAGGACGAGCGCGGCGACCGGCTGCCGCCAGCCGAAGGCGATGCCGGAGACGCGGGCGTTGGCGCCGTCGGCGCCGATCGCGGCGGCGGCCAGCAGGGCGACGCCGGTCAGCAGGGTGGCGGGGCCGGCCCAGGCCGCGGTGCCGGGGCCGCCGGACGCCGGGGTGACGGTGGTGCCGGCGACCGCGACGGCGAAGACCAGGCCGGCACCGGCGGCGCCCCAGGCGGCGAGCACGGCGCGGCGCCGGTCGGCGCGCAGCAGCGCGGCGAGCGCGGCGAGCACGACGCCCGCGGAGAGCCAGACCGGCGGGGTGCCGGAGCCGCCGGGGTTGGCGAGCAGCAGGCCGAGCGGGGTGGCGGCGTGGCCGCTGAAGACGGGGACGCCGGCCTCCAGCAGGAGCCGCGAGGGGTGCGTCAGCACCTGGAGCGACCAGGGGGCGAGCACCAGGACGGGCACGCCGAGGATGACCACCACGCGCAGGCCGAGCAGCCGCAGCGCGGTGCCGCCGGAGCCGAACGCACCGCCGCGCAGCACCGCGTGGGCGAGGGCGGCGAGGCAGAGCGGCACCGCGATCGCCCAGGCGAGCGGGACGAAGGCGGTGGAGAGGGTGAGCATGAAGACGGTCATCCAGACCGGCCGCCAGCCGGGCCGGGCGCCCTTGGCGGCGCTCTCGGTGCGGATGCCGAGGCCGGCCGCGATGGCCGCGGCGCGGGCCAGCGGCGGCAGCAGGACGGCGAACACGGCGGTGCCGATCCGGCCCTGGGCGATGGCGCCGGTGGCGGCGGGCAGCAGCGCGTAGGCGGCGCTGGCCCAGGCCCGGACGATCTTGGACCCGATCAGCGGCCGGGAGACCAGGTAGGCGCTGACCGCGGCGAGCGGCACGGACAGCACGACGATCAGGGTGAGCGCCAGGTTGGCGCTGCCGAACAGCAGTCCGGAGAGGACGGCGAGCACGGCCAGGTAGGGCGGGGCGGCGGCGGTGGAGCCGGTGCCGACGGGGTGCCAGGAGCCGGCGTAGGTGTTCCACAGCCCGGCCAGGCCGTCGGAGGCCGGGAGCAGGGCGCCGCCGGAGAGGTCGCCGGTGCCGAGCAGGCTGCGGCAGGCGGCCAGGGCGAACACCAGCAGGGCGGCGAAGAGCACCGGCGCCGGGCGCCGGACGAGCTTCTTCAGCAGGACGAACTGCTCGACGACGAGGTCGTCGGCGTCGTCGTCGCCGGGCCCGGACTCGACCGAGCCGTGCCGGCCGGCGCCGTGGTCGTCGCCGCGGCCGATGCCGAGCGAGGAGATCGCGATCTCGACGGCGAGCCGGGCGGTGGCGCCGGGCGCCGGGAAGAGGCTGCGGTCGTCGAGCGCGTCGGCGGAGCGGGTGCGCTTGCGGCGTTTGCGGGCGAGCAGCAGCCGGGGCAGCCGGATGAGCTCGTGGTTGAGGCCGGCGAGTTCGTCGTACGCCTGCCGG
This sequence comes from Kitasatospora sp. NPDC093679, assembly GCF_040683455.1. Classification (NCBI taxonomy): domain Bacteria; kingdom Bacillati; phylum Actinomycetota; class Actinomycetes; order Kitasatosporales; family Streptomycetaceae; genus Kitasatospora; species Kitasatospora sp. NPDC093679. Next base: position 22,739 of record NZ_JBFBDW010000070.1, on the reverse strand, counting down.
GGGTCCTTGCCGACGAGGTTGGCGAACACCCGCAGCAGGGTGCCGAGGATCATCCGGAGCAGGACGTAGGGGAAGAGCGCGCCGCGGGAGTTGGCGAGCAGGGTGTAGACGGCGCCGGCCTTGTCGACCCGGTGCGGGTGTTCGGGGCCGCAGTCGATGGCGCGGCGCTCGCGGCTGGCGGCCTCGGCGTGCCGGAGCACGGCGTCGGGGGCGACGACGACGCGGTGGCCGGCGGCGTTGACCCGCCAGCAGAAGTCGACGTCGTCGCGCATCAGCGGCAGCGCCTTGTCGAAGCCGCCGAGCTCCTCGAAGACGTCGCGTCGCACGAGCATGCCGGCGCTGGAGACGGCGAGCACCGGGCGGACCTGGTCGTGCTGGCCCTGGTCCTGCTCGCGGCGGTCGAGGCCCGTCCAGCGGCGGCCGGAGCGGGCGATGGTGACGCCGACCTCCAGCAACTGCCGGCGGTCGTACCAGCTGCGCAGCTTGGGGCCGACCACGGCGGCGGAGGGCGTGGAGTCGGCGACCTGGAGGAGCCGGCGCAGTGCGTCGGTCTGCGGCTCGCAGTCGTCGTGCAACAACCAGAGCCACTCGGTGGGGTGGACCTCGCGCGGGCCGGTGCGGCCGAGGCCGTCCTCCTGCCGGCCCAGCGGGTCGTCGTAGTCGTCCCAGCCGCCGGTGACCGGGTCGTAGCCGGAGGGGTCGAGGCTGTACGGGAGGTCCTCGGGGCGCAGCGGCGGGCTGTTGAAGACGGCCTGGGCGACCGCGTTGCCGAATCCGGAGCGGCGGCCGAGCACCAGCGGGCCGCTCTCGGGCAGCCAGTCGCCGAGGGTGTCCTGGAGCAGCTGCGGCGAGGCGTCGGTGGAGCCGGTGTCGACGGCGAGGACGCGCTGGACGGGCCGGTCCTGGCCGAGCAGGCCGGCGAGGGCCTGCGGCAGCCAGCGCGCGCCGTCGTGCGAGACGATCACGGCGGTGACGAGGTGCCGCGGGTACGCGGGTGGCCGGGCAGCTGAGAAGCCGCTCTGGTGGCTGTAGGCAGTCATCGAGTTCGCGGGCCCCAGGGGTTCTTCGGCGGACGCGGCCTTCGGCGGACGCAGCCGATGGACGACGGCGGGTGGTGCGCGCGCCGTCCGGTGGGGCCCGGTCCACCGGGGTGGCCGGTGCCCGCGGGGCGGGCGGCGGTGCGCGGGCGCCGGATGGCGAGCATCCGGATGGCGCACCACACTAACGGCTCCGCCTCCCGGGGGCGCCGCCGGTACAGGGGAAGGGCCGGCGCGGGGACGCGGAAGCGCCCCACCGATCGGTGGGGCGCCCGGCACTGCTGGGGGTTCGGTTCGTCAGACCGCGCTCTTCTTGAGCCGCCGGCGCTCGCGCTCGGAGAGACCGCCCCAGATGCCGAAGCGCTCGTCGTTGGCGAGGGCGTACTCCAGGCACTCGGAGCGAACCTCGCAGGCGAGGCAGACCTTCTTGGCCTCGCGGGTCGAGCCGCCCTTCTCGGGGAAGAAGGACTCCGGGTCGGTCTGGGCGCAGAGTGCGCGCTCCTGCCAGCCGAGTTCCTCTTCTTCGTCCTCTGCGATGCCGTCACCGATCAAAAGCTCAAAGAGCTCGCTCATCTGGCGCGCCTCCTCTGCCCCTCTTGGCGTCCCCGTGGTGTTGCCGTTGCCTGAGCGGCGGAACGACACGAGTGAAATTACAGTTGCGCCGCTCTGGCCCAGTCAAGCCGAGCTCTGGTATTGGGTCGAGGATTCACTCCCCGGAACCAAGCCGCTACCAATAGTGTACATATCCGCACAACCCGGACATTCGACCCGGAGCAGACGCAACCGCCCAAAGGCATCCGGCATCTGACGTCCGGTCAGCACCGGCCGGCCCCGCCGAGGCGGTCCCGGCGATCGGGCCGGAACCTGCTCCCGATCAAGAAGACGCCCGCGGAGGCGGCCCGGTTGCCCGGGTACCGGGCTGCCTTCCCGGCGATCTTCGCATCGAAACCTAGAGGGTGATTTATCACTCCATCCGGTGGTTGGTGCCTGATCCGTCCTGAATGTCCTGGAGATCGGGTTGACACCGGACCCACGGGTGAGGTCTCCTGTCCCCCATGTATCGGTTCGTCTCCCGCCCCGCCGGCCGCCAGGCCGCCCCGCGGGCTGCCTCGAACCAGCTCTGTTGTCGCCTCTGTTCCTGCTGTATCTAGGCGCACGCGTCCCACCGCGCGCCGCACACAGCCCGAACATCGAGGCCGCCCGCGCGACACGTCCCCGAACCACCGCGGATCGGCTCACCACCCGACCGACCCCGGCCGATCCGAGGACTCCCGTGCGAATGCCCCGTCTCCGCCCGCGCAACCGCGACCGCAAGAAGAACGCACTCGTCACCACCCGCACCGCCGTGCGCATCGCCGCCCCGCGGCACCCCTGGGCCGACGGCCTGAGCGACGTCTCCATCGCCGGCGACCCGCTCGCCTTCCCCCACCTCGCCCGCACCGACCTGCCGCGCCACCCGGCCGCCCCGGTCACCGTCGCCGACCGGGCCCGACTGGTGCGCGAGATCGCCGCCGACCGCGCCCGCTGGGAGCCGCTGGTCCGCTACGACGCGCTCACCCGCTGGTACGCCCGGCTGGAGACCGGCCCCGGCTACGAGGTCTGGCTGCTCAGCTGGCTGCCCGGCCAGAGCAGCGGGTTCCACGACCACGGCGACTCCGCCGGCGTGATGGCCGTCGTGCAGGGCGAACTCACCGAGCGGTCCCTGACCGCGGCCGGCGAGGGCACCCGGGTGCTGCGGCCCGGCACGCAGCGGGTCTTCTCCGGCGGCTACCTGCACGAGATGGTCAACGCCGCGCTGGAGCCCGCCGTCTCCGTCCACCTCTACACGCCCGGTCTGGTCGAGATGAACCAGTACGGCGCCGCCGCCGTGCCGGAGCACCAGCCCGAACCGCGGTAGCCGCCGCCCCGGCTGGCAGGATGACCCCATGCGCATCGTGGCACTGGCTGGCGGAATCGGTGGGGCGCGCTTCCTGCGCGGACTGAAGGAGGCCGTCGCCCCCGGCGACGTGATCACCGTCATCGGCAACACCGGCGACGACATCCACCTCTTCGGACTCAAGGTCTGCCCGGACCTCGACACCGTGATGTACACCCTCGGCGGCGGGATCCACGAGGAACAGGGCTGGGGCCGGGCCGACGAGACCTGGTCCGTCAAGGAGGAGATGAAGGCCTACGGGGTCGGACCCGACTGGTTCGGGCTCGGCGACCGCGACTTCGCCACCCACATCGTCCGCACCCAGATGATCTCCGCCGGCTACCCGCTCAGCGCCGTCACCGAGGCGCTCTGCGACCGCTGGCAGCCGGGCGTGCGGCTGATCCCGATGAGCGACGACCGGGTCGAGACGCACGTGCGGATCACCGACGACCGGGGCACCCGGGCCGTGCACTTCCAGGAGTACTGGGTGCGGCTGCACGCCGAGGTCGCGGCCGAGGCGATCGTGCCGGTCGGCGCCGACACCGCGAAGCCCGCCCCCGGCGTGCTGGAGGCGATCGCCGAGGCCGACGTGATCCTCCTCCCGCCGTCCAACCCGGTGGTGTCCGTCGGCACGATCCTGGCCGTGCCCGGCATCCGGCGGGCGGTCGCCGACGCGGCCGCCCCGGTCGTCGGGCTCTCGCCGATCGTCGGCGGCGCCCCCGTCCGCGGCATGGCGGACAAGGTGCTGGCCGCCGTCGGCGTCGAGGCCGCGGCCGACGCCGTCGCCCTGCACTACGGCGCCGACCTGCTGGACGGATGGCTGGTGGACACCGCCGACGAGGCCGCCGTCGCCGCGGTCGAGGCCGCCGGCATCCGCTGCCGCGCCGTCCCGCTGATGATGACCGACGTGCCGGCGACCGCCGCGATGGCCCGCGCGGCGCTGGAGCTCGCCGCGGAGGTGCGGGCGTGAGCCTGGAGATCCTCCCGGTCACCGGCCTCCCGGAGATCGCACCCGGCGCCGACCTCGCCGAGCTCCTCGCCAAGCACGGCGGCTTCGAGGACGGCGACATCCTGCTCGTCACCTCGAAGATCGTCAGCAAGGCCGAGGGGCGCGTCGTGCACGCCGCCGACCGGGAGGCCGCCATCGACGCCGAGACCGTCCGGGTGGTCGCCCGGCGCGGCCCGGCCCGGATCGTCGAGAACCGCAACGGCCTGGTGATGGCCGCCGCCGGCGTCGACGCCTCCAACACCCCGCCCGGCACCGTCCTGCTGCTGCCCGAGGACCCGGACGGCTCCGCCCGCGCCCTCCGCGAGCGGCTCCAGGAACTCACCGGCCGCCGGCTCGCCGTCCTCCTCACCGACACCTTCGGCCGCCCCTGGCGCACCGGCCTCACCGACGTCGCCATCGGCGCGGCCGGACTGCCCGTCCTGGACGACCACCGCGGCCGCACCGACGGCCACGGCAACCTGCTGCAGCTCACCGTCACCGCCACCGCCGACGAACTCGCCGCCGCGGGCGACCTGGTGAAGGGCAAGACCAGCGGCACCCCCGTCGCCGTGGTCCGCGGCCTCGGCCACCTCGTCACCGACGGACACGGCGAGGGCGTCCGGCCGCTGATCCGGCCCGCCGCCGACGACATGTTCCGCCTCGGCACCTCCGAAGCGCTGCGCCGGGCCGTCACCCTGCGGCGCACCGTCCGCAGCTTCACCGAGGAACCGGTCGACCCGGCCGCCGTCCGACGCGCGGTCGCCGCCGCGGTCACCGCCCCCGCACCGCACCACACCACCCCGTGGCGGTTCGTCCTGCTGGAGGACCCGCGGACCCGCACCGACCTGCTGGACGCCATGCTGGCGGCCTGGCGGCGCGACCTGCGGGAGCTCGACGGCTGGGACGAGGAGCGGATCGCCCGGCGGACCGTCCGCGGGGACGTCCTGCGCAAGGCCCCCTACCTGGTGGTGCCCTGCCTCGTCATGGACGGCTCGCACAGCTACCCGGACGGGCGGCGCGCCTCGGCCGAACGGGAGATGTTCACGGTGGCGATCGGTGCGGCCGTGCAGAACCTGCTGGTGGCGCTCACCGGCGAGGGGTACGGCACCGCCTGGGTGTCGTCCACGATGTTCTGCCGGGACACCGTCCGGGAGGTCCTCGACCTGCCCGGTGACTGGGACCCGATGGGCGCCGTCGCCGTCGGCCGCCCGGCGGAACCGCCGAAGGAACGGCCGGAACGGTCGGCGGAGCGGTTCCTGACGGTTCGGTGAAGCTCTCCTGCGGAGGGCAGCACCCCAGGGGCGCGGGAAACTGCGCGGTCCGAGGGCGGTGATGCGTGCTGACCAGGGCCGACCCCGGTCAGCACGGCGCGCCACGTCCGGGTTGCGCGGTTCTCCCGGGGGCGGGAGGCGCGCCGGACCGAGCCGTCGGGGGTGGTGCGCAAGGACGGGTCGGCGGGTCCGCGCCGGAACGGGAAGAGGGTGCGGCCGAGGTCGAGCGGGTGGCCGGGGCGCCACCGCCGTACCGTGCCCGGCGGCGGGGCGCCCGGCACGGGCCGGAGGACGGATCGGCCGGACCGGCCGCGGGGGCGGCGGGTCCGGCCGGTGGTCGGGTCCGGGGCGGTCGGGCTCACCGGCCCTGGAGGGTGGCCGCCCAGGCGCGGATGTCGCCCAGCCTGGCGTACAGCTCCTCGCCGGGGCACTCGGTGTTGAACGCGTCCCGGTGGCCGGAGATCGCGTTGAACTTCACCGAGGTGCCCTTCTTGTACTTGCTGCCGTCGGAGGCCGAGACGAGGGTGGCGGTGCCCTGGGCGTCCTTGCCGGTGAGGCCGAGCTTCCAGGCGGCGATCTGCGAGATGCCGTCGACCTGGGCCTCCGGCGCCTCGTCGGTGACGTAGGTGCCGAGGGCGGCGACGCCGGCGGAGTTGGTGTTGAAGCCGAGGGTGTGCGCGCCGAGGACGGGTTCGGCGACGCCGCCGGCGCGGCCCTCGTAGATCGTGCCGCAGCGGTCGACCAGGAAGTTGTAACCGATGTCCCGCCAGCCGAGGCTCTGCACGTGGTACTGGTAGATCGCCCGGATGACCTTCGGCGAGTCGCCGCAGCTGTAGTCGTTGGCGGTGTCGGTGTGGTGGACGAAGACCGCGCGGACGTCGCCGGTGTAGACGAAGCCGCTCTCCCGGATCGACTCGTCGGCGCCCCAGCCGGCCCGGGTGACGATGCCGGGGCGCGGGGCGGCACCGGCCGCGCGCGGGGCCGGCTCGGCGGGCCGCGGCTCGGGGGTGACGGCCGGATCGGGGCCGGGGTCGACGAGTTCGGCCCGTAACCCGGCCGGGAAGGGCCGGCTGCCGGCCTTGACCCGGACGGCGACGCCGTTGCTCGGGCCGACCCAGAGCGGGGCGGTGGCGCCGCGTCCGGTGACTTCGTCCGGCCGGTCGTCCCGCTCCGCCGTGAGGTCGTGCCAGGCACTCCACTCTCCGGTGGCCGCGCTGCGGGTGCGGACCTGCACGCCGCCGTCGAGGGTCTCCGACGGGTCGTCCCAGCTGACGCCCACCAGGGCGAAGGTGCCGGTGGTCCGCGGGCCGAGGTCGCGGAGGGTGTCGGGACCGCGGAGCCCGGAACCCTCCAGGGGGATGGTGGTGACGCCGCCCGGCGAGGGCCGCGCGTGCGCGGGCACGGCGGCGAGGGTCGTGAGCAGCAGGGTGGTCGTGGTGACGGCCGCCGCGAGGGCGGCCCTTCGTTCAAGGCGCATAAATCGGATATTGACGGCAAAAAACCTCAGCCGCCACGCCGCTCGGCCGAGGTCGACGCCCCTGCCGGACGTCCATGAGGAGGCCGTAGGCTGGACCGCACCATGACTGCGCCCTTCGCTGCCGACGCCCGCATCCCCGCCGAGCTGCTGCACGCCTATCTGCGCCCCGGTGCCTCCGATGCCGACCCCTCCCGCCCCCTGATCACCTTCTACGACGACTCGACCGGTGAACGGGTCGAGCTCTCCGCGAAGACCTTCGACAACTGGGTCGCCAAGACCGCCAACCTCCTTCAGGACGAGCTGAACGCGGGCCCCGACGACCGCGCCGCGCTGCTGCTGCCCGCGCACTGGCAGACCGCGGTCTGGCTGCTGGCCTGCTGGTCCGTCGGGGTGACCGCCGTGCCCGGCGGCGACCCCGGCTCCGCCGACCTGGTGGTCAGCGGACCCGACGGCCTGGAGGCCGCCGAGGCCTGTTCCGGCGAACGGGTGGCGCTCGCCCTCCGTCCGCTGGGCGGCCGCTTCCCCCAGCGGCCGGACGGCTTCCTCGACTACGCCGCCGAGGTGCCCGGCCAGGGCGACCGGTTCGCCCCGTACTCGCCCGTCCACCCGGACTCCCAGGCCCTGGAGACCCACATCGACGGCCTGCCGCTGAAACTGACCGGCGAGCAGACCGTGCAGCTCGCCCGCGAGGGTGCGGCACGCCTGGGCATCGGCCCCGGCGACCGGGTGCTGTCCACGCTGTCGTACGACGACTGGGCCGGACTGGAGGCGGGGCTGCTGGCGCCGCTCGCCGCCGGCGCCTCGGTGGTGCTCTGCCGTAACTCCGAGGGGTTGACGGCGGATCAGTGGGAGAAGCGCATCGAAGCCGAACGGGTGACGCTGCGCCTGGGCTGAACCCGAACGGCCGAACCCGGCCGACCGATCCACCCGGCGGGCCCGACCCCGCCACGGAACGCCCGTACACCGGCGGGCCCCTTCGGGGGCGTCCGAACGTGCGGGCGTTCCACCGTTTCTGACGGTTCACCGGACCGGGTCACATCCGTCCGATGCGGGCGGCCGGCCGTGCGGGCTCGTCTAGGGTTTCCCGGATGAACAGCGGACAGCGGCGTCCGGGCACCGCCCCGGACGCCTACTCCCGCGCGGCCGACCCGAGCGGTCCGCGGCCCGACGGCTCCTCGTACGTCCCGGCCTCCGGGAGCCGCCGGAGAGCCGGGGCCTCCGCCCTCGCCGGGGGCGGGCGGGCGGAGCGCCGCCGGGGCCTCCGGTCCGCCGCACGCGGCCGCCGCCTCGCCCGCTGGACGGGGATCACCGCCGCACTGGCCCTGGTCGCCGGCTGCGGCGGCGCGTACTTCGCGTTCCGGCACTTCAACGCCAACATCGCCTCGGTGGACGTGCACGTCGGCACCGAGTCCGAGCGGCCGCACGCCATCGAGGGCGCGGTCAACGTCCTGGTGATCGGTACCGACAGCCGGGTCGGCCTCGGCCGCGCCTACGGCGACGAGGGCAGCACCGGGCACGCCGACACCACCCTGCTGCTCCACGTCTCCCGGGACCGCACCAACGCCACCGTGCTGAGCATCCCCCGCGACCTGATGGTGCAGATCCCGGAGTGCCGCACCGGGGACCGGCGGATCCCCGGCAAGCGGCGGGCGATGTTCAACACCAGCCTCGGCGAGGACGGCCGCGACCCCGGCTGCACCTGGACGACGGTGGAGAAGCTGACCGGCATCCGCGTCGACCACTTCATGATGGTGAACTTCGAGGCGGTCAAGACGCTCTCGACGGCGGTCGGCGGCGTCGAGGTGTGCGCGGCCAAGAACATCGACGACCCGGACTCCCACCTGCGGATGACCAGGGGCCGCCATGTGGTGCAGGGCGAGGAGGCACTGGCCTTCGTCCGCACCCGGCACGCCGTCGGCCTGGGCGGCGACCTCACCCGCATCCCGCTGCAGCAGCAGTTCCTGAGCTCGATGATCCGCAAGATCAAGAGCAGTGACACCCTGACCAGCCCCACCAAGCTCTGGCAGCTCGCGGACGCCGCCACCAAGGCGCTCACCGTCGACTCCGGGATCGACGACGTCCGGCGGCTCAAGGACCTCGCGCTGGAGCTCGGCAGGGTCGACGCCGGGCACATCACCTTCGCCACGGTGCCGGTGCAGGACGACCCCCGGAACAAGGGCCGGCTCGCGCTGCGCCAGCCCGACGCCGCGCAGCTGTTCGCGCTCGTCGCGGCCGACCGCTCACTGGACCCCGCCGCCCCCGCGGCACCCTCCGCCGATGCGTCCGCGGCCGGGGCGGCCGGTGTCGCCGCGCGGTCCTCGGCCACGCCGGCCAGCCGGGCCTCCGGCCACCCGGGGCTCGGCCCGCTGCTCGACCCCTCCGAGGTCGAGGTGACCGTCCGCAACGGCAGCGGGGTCGGCCGGCAGGCCGGACGGGCCACCGCGGAGCTCCAGGCCAAGGGCTTCAGCAAGGCCGCCGTCGGCGGCAACGCCCAGGCAGCCGCAGCCAGTTCGATCGGCTACCCGGCGGGCCGGGCGGAGGAGGCGGCCGCGCTCGCCACCGCCCTCGGGCTGCCCACCGACTCCGTGCGGCAGAGCGCGAAGCTGAGCCCCGAGGACGGCCTGGTCGTGGTGCTCGGCCGGGACTACGTCCCGCCGGCCGGCTCCGCGGGGCCGGCCGCGCCGGGCACCGGCCCGTCGTCCCCGGCCTCCGCCGTCCCGCTGCCGACCGCGCCGCCGGAGAACCTGCAGCGCGTCCGGGCCGACGACACCGATGTGTGCGCGAAGTAACGGCCACGGGACACTACGTCATTTTCCGTCCTGTCACAGTCGGTTCTGTAACCTTTCGGCCGCGCGAAGCGTCCTGTCTGTAGACCGACCGGCCAGGGGGAGACCGGGCCGAGCCGGCACGGGGGCCTCCGTGCCGCGTGCCCGCCGGACGGTCCGGGATCGCCCCACCGGCCGGCCGGCCACCGGGGCAGGAGACTGGGCGGACCACATGACGAGCGTTGAGCCGATACCCGGTGGCCGGGCCGCCGCCCGGCGGGCCCGGCAGGACGGCGCGTCCCGGCGGTCGGGCGGCCGGCGCTGGCTGCGCGTCGTGGCCATCACCACCGGGGCCACCCTGGTGGTGGGATGCGGTGCGGGCTATCTGTACTACCGGCATCTCAACGGCAACATCCAGGCCGGTACCAAGAACCTGACGGACGAGCAGGGCGCCCGCACCGCACCCGACGCCAAGGGCCGGACCCCGCTCAACATCCTGATGATCGGCACCGACAGCCGCGCCTCCTCCGAGAACGTGGCGCTCGGCGGCTCCGCCGACGAGGCGTCCCGCCCCGGCCTGGCCGACGTCCAGATGCTGCTGCACGTCTCCGCCGACCGCACCAACGCCTCGATGATCAGCATCCCGCGCGACACCATGGTGACGGTCCCGACCTGCCACGACGACAAGGGCAAGACCTACAAGTCGACCACCCACACCCCGATCAACGAGGCACTGGCCCGCGGCGGCCCGGGCTGCGTGGTCGGCACCTGGATCAACCTGACCGGCCTCGACATCGACCACTACATGATGGTCGACTTCGGCGGCGTGGTCCGGATGGCCGACGCCATCGGCGGCGTGCCCGTCTGCGTCGACCGCAACATGTGGGACCGTTACCGGCCCGGCCACGGCGGCACCGACCTCAAGCTGCCCAAGGGCACCAGCAAGGTGAAGGGCGAGGACGCCCTCAAGTGGCTGCGCACCCGCGACGCCTGGGGCTCCGACATCGGCCGTACCAAGGCGCAGCACATGTACCTCAGCTCGATGATCCGCGAGCTGAAGTCCAGCGGGCGGCTCAGCGACCCCGGGCAGCTGATGTCGCTCGCCGAGGCGGCCACCAAGTCGCTGAGCGTCGACAAGGACATCGCCGACCTCAAGAAGCTCTACGACCTCGGCAACGAGCTCAAGCAGGTGCCCACCGAGCGGACGACGACGCTGACCGTTCCGGTGCTGCCCGACCCGCAGAACCCCGCGGCCAAGCTGATCCTCAAGCAGAACGACGTGCAGCAGATCTGGAAGATGCTGCTCGCCGACAAACCGCTGGACGACAAGGGCCCGGCCGCGGCCGCGTCCGCCTCGCCGACCCCCGCCGCCGCGCCCTCGCCGACGGCCGGTGCCGACGCGCCCGCGAAGAGCACGATCGGGGTCACCGTCCAGAACGGCACCGGGGTCACCAACCGGGCCGCCGACGTCAAGAAGGCCCTGGTCGCGGCCGGGTTCACCAAGGCGGCGACGGCACCCGGCGGCGGCACCCGGGACACCACCAAGCTCACCTACGGCGCGGGCCAGCAGGCCAAGGCCCAGGTGGTCGCCGCCGCACTCGGCCTGCCGGCGAGCGCCCTGGCGGAGTCCGGAACGTCCACGACGCTGAGCCTGGTGATCGGCGCGGACTGGAAGAGCGGCACCACCTTCACCGCCGCCCCCGCGCCCACCGCGCTGCCGACCACCGTCGAGGCGGAGACCTCGGACAACGACAAGGACTGCATGACGGTCGTCCCCCAGGGCAACCTCTACACCTACTGACGGCCGCTCAGGCGGACGGCCCGTCCCCGCTCTCCGCGAGCGGGGACAGCAGGCCGTCCGCCTCTGCGTACCGCTCGCCGGTGCGCGGGCAGCGCCAGACGCCCTCGCCGGCCGGATCCAACGGCTCGCCGACCCGGCCCACCCACTTGATCCGGCGGGCCGGCACCCCGGCCACCAGCGCGAAGTCGGGGACGTCCCGGTGCACCACCGCACCGGCCGCGACCAGGGCCCAGCGGCCCACCGTCACACCGGCGACCAGCACCGCGCGGCCGCCGATCGAGCAGCCGCGGCGGAGCGTCACCCCGCGGGCCTGCCAGTCGTCGCCGCGCTTCAGCCGCCCGTCGGGGTCGACCGAACGCGGATAGAGGTCGTTGGTCAGCACCGCCGCCGGGCCGACGAAGACGCCGTCCTCGACCACCGCGGGCTCGTAGACCAGGGCGTGGTTCTGCAGCTTCACCCGGTCGCCCAGGCGCACGCCGGGGCCCACGTAGGCACCCCGGCCGATGATGCACTCGGCACCGATCTCGGCGTGCTCGCGGACCTGCGCGAGGTGCCACACCGTGCTGCCGGGGCCGATCACGGCCCGCTCGTCGACGTCGGCCGTCGGCTCGATCCGGACGTCCGCGCGCCCGCCGGTGCCGTCCGCCGCCCCCTCGGTGATCCCCATGGCGCCGAAGATAGCGGCGGCGGGCCCGGCGGGGAGGCGTTTTCGCCCCGGCCCCGGGGTGCCGGGCGGGCGGCGGTACGGCGGCCCGCCCGGCGGGGGCGGGTCAGGCGTTCTCGGTGCGCGGGGCCATCGGCTCGGGGCGCTTGCTGGCGATCACCCGGCGGGCGAGGCTGCGCGGCGAGGTGAGGAAGCCGAAGCCCCAGCTCATGTGCATGGTCGCGAGCGCCACCGGCAGCTGGAGCCGGGCCTTCGCGGACAGCCCACGGCCCTCGCGGACCGAACCGGCGAGGATGCCCAGCACGTAACCGCCCGGGACGACCAGGAACACCGGGTGGACGGCCGCGCCCAGCACCAGGCCGGCCAGGCAGGCGAGCAGGGCCGCCGGCGGGGCCAGGTAGCGCAGGTTCACCGAGCCGCGGTGGTAGCGGGTCACCACCCGGCGCCAACGGCCGTAGTCCTTGTACTGCTTGGCGAGCGCCCGCACGCTGGGCCGCGGCCGGTAGGTCACCTTCAGCTGCGGGGTGAACCAGATCAGGCCGCCGTCCTGGCGGATGCGGTAGTTCAGCTCCCAGTCCTGGGCGCGGATGAACTCCTCGTTGTAGCCGCCCTGCTGCTCCAGCACCTCGCGGCGGAAGACCCCGAGGTAGACCGTCTCGGCCGGGCCGGCCAGGCCGCCGGTGTGAAAGGCCGCGTTGCCGACGCCGATCTTGGAGGTCATGGCGGCGGCGACCGCCTTCTCCCACTCGGTCTCGCCCTCGGCGTGCATGATGCCGCCGACGTTGGCGGCGTCCATCTCGCCGAGCAGCCGGACGGCGGTCGCGATGTAGCCCGGCGTCAGCAGACCGTGTCCGTCGACCCGTACCACGATCGGGTGGCGCGAGCCGCGGATCGCGGCGTTCAGCGCGGCCGGGGTGCGGCCGGTGGGGTTGGGCACCGTCTTGACCCGCGGGTCCTCGGCGACCAGCTCGGCGGCGATCTCGTCCGTCCGGTCGGTGGACGGGCCGAGCGCGATCACCACCTCCAGATCACCGGCGTACTCCTGTTCCAGGATGTGCCGGACGGCGGTGCGCAGGTGTCGTTCCTCGTTGAGCACCGGCATGATCACGGAGACCGCCGGCAGCTCCTCAGCAGCCTTGGTGTTCATCGCGCCCACCGTACCGGCGCGGCCCGGGACGTGTCAGGCGAGGGTCCTCCGGCCGCCCCGACGGGGGCCCCGCCGGGGCCGGCAGGTGCCCGACGGATGCCCGGATCCGCCGGGTGGAACGTTTCGCCGGGGCGGGTGACGGGCGGCGTGCCGTGGCACGGACGGCCTCGCCGCGGGCCTACCATCCCGAAGATGCCCACCTCGCGCCGTCCCGGACCGCCGCCGCCCCGCCGCGCGCGCGGGCACCCCGGCGGCCAGGGCGGAGCCCGCGGGAACACGGGCCAGAACGGGGCGGGTCAGAATGGGGCGGGCCGCGGTGGTGCTGGTCGCGGTGGTGCTGGTCGCGGTGGTGCTGGTCGGGGCGGTGCGGGCCACGGCGGTACCGGGCGGGACAGCACCGGGCGGCAGGGCCGGGGGCGGGTCGGCGGTGCAGGCCTCGGGGGTGCAGGTCTCGGGGGTGCAGGCGGACGTGGCGGGGCCGGCGGACGCGGCAGGGCCGGCGGCAACGGCGGACGGGGCGGCGGGCGCGGCGGTTCCGCTCCCCCACCGGCCGCCGGTCGGCGGCGGAGCGGCGGGTTACGCCGCTGGGGCCGCAGGGTCACCGTGGGCCTCTCACTGGCCGTGCTGGCCACCTCCTGCGGCGGCTGGATGGTGCTGCACGGCCTGGGTGACGCGATCCAGCGGGTCGACGCCATCGGCGGCGGCTCCGACCGGCCCGCCGACGAAGGGCTCACCACCTTCCTGGTGGCCGGGACGGACGAGCGCGAGGGCATCCCGGAGAACACCCTCAAGAACGTGCTCCACGCGGGCGGCGAGTCCTGCCACTGCACCGACACCCTGATGGTGGTGCAGCTCGCCGGGAACGGCGGCCGGGCCACCGTGGTCAGCATCCCCCGCGACTCCTACGTGGAGATCCCCGCCCACCAGGACCCGGCCACCCACCGCCAGGTCCCCGCCGCCAACGGCAAGATCAACGCGGCGTACGGGATGGGCGGCGCCCCGCTGACCGTCCGCACCGTCGAGCAGGCCACCGGCCTGCGGATCGACCACTACCTGCAGATCAACTTCCTCGGTTTCGTCAGCGCGGTGGACGCGCTGGGCGGGGTCGAGGTGTGCACCGCCAAGCCCCTCAAGGACCCGTACTCGGGACTGGACCTGCCGGCCGGCACCAGCCGGCTGGACGGGGCGGGCGCCCTCAAGTACGTCCGGGCCCGGCACGTCGACGGCAGCTCCGACCTCGGGCGGATGCGCCGGCAGCAGCGGTTCGTCGCCCAGCTGCTGCGGCAGGCCACCGCGCAGGACGTGATGCTCGACCCGGCCCGGCTCGGCACGGTGCTCGACAGTGCGCTGAAGGCGGTCAAAGCCGACAAGGGGCTCTCCACCGCGGCCCTGCTCGACTTCGCGAGCCGGCTCAAGGACCTCTCCGCGGCCTCCGCCGACTTCGCGACCGTGCCGGTGTCCGACGTCGACCACCAGGTCCCCGGGTGGGGGTCGACGGTGCTGTGGGACACCAAGGCCGCGAAGGCGCTGTTCGACACCGTTCGGCAGGGGAAGCCGCTGACCGGGCACGCCGCGCCGGCGCCCTCCGCCTCCCCCGCCGCGGCCGGGACCGTCCCGGCCGGGCAGATCCGGGTCCAGGTGCTGAACGGCACCGGCCTCACCGGCCTCGGGTTCCGGGTCGACGAGGAGCTGCGCCGGGCGGGGTTCGCCACCACCGGCACCCCGTCCAACGCGGACGCGGTGACCACGCGCACGGCCGTCCGCTACGACCCGCGCTGGGACGAGTCGGCGAAGACCCTCGCGGCCGCCCTGCCGGGTGCCGAACTCGTTCCCGTCCCGGGCCTGGGTGCGACCCTGCAGGTCGTGGTGGGCGGCGACTACCGCGGACCGGCCGCCCCTTCCGGCGCACCCTCCGCCCCGGCTCCCGCGGCGGCCCCGGCCTCGCCGTCGACGTCGGCGCCCTCGTCGGCCTCGCCCGGGCCGACAGTGGTGGCGGAGACGGGCAGCGAGATCAGCTGCGGCTGAGCGGCGGTGCGGGCGGGCGCTCAGGCGCGTCGTGCGTGTCGGACGCCAAGACGCACCGGGTGATCAGGGCTGTTGCAGGAAGCGGCAGCCCAGCGTGACCAGCACCAGGACGGCGAGCGAGAGCCGGTTCAGCAGCAGCTGCGGGCGGCCGACCGCCGAGGCCGGCAGGACCTCGGCCGGGCGGCGCTGCGGGGATCGGGCCGACGCGGAGACCACGTCGGCCATGAGGACCGCGAAGCCGCCGGGGTTGAGGCGCACACCGTCCACCCGGGTCGACCAGTTGCGGACGGACACCTGCCGGCCGTCCGTGAACCGCACGGTCAACGTGCTCCCGCGGGCCGAGGCGCCCTTCACCTCGTCCCAGCTCCAGCGGCGTGCCCGCAGGGCCGAGGTCAGCACCAGGCCGTCGCGGTCCTGACCGATCTGCCAGGTGAAGTCCCTGGAGAAGGCGAGCAGCGCCATGAGCGCTCCGCCCAGCGGGACCACCAGCCCGCCCCACCAGCCGGGGTGGGTGGCATCGGCGGCGTAGAGGGTCGACATCACTCCGACGACCGGGCCCACGGCCCGGCGGGCCACCAGCGGCATGCCGACCACCCGGGCCGGCTCGCGCCGACCGTCCGCGGGCGTCTCCTCGCCGGACGCGGCCGCGCTGTCGGCGGCCCGGGCTCCGGCAGCCGGGGCAGCGGTGGCGGCGGCGGCCGGGTCTACCGCGGGAGACGTCTCTGACATGCGGCGATGATGGCAGGTGCCGCTGCGGTGGCCGTGGGCAGGACCCCCGGGGACGCGGCGGCACGGCGTGCCGGATGCGCCGAAGGGGACGCCGTTGGGAACGCCGAAGGGGCCGGGCACTCGGCCCGGCCCCTTCGGTTCCGCGGATGTACCGCGGGCCCCCGTCGGTGGTGCGGTCAGTCGGTGGCGATGGCCGCCAGGATGTTCATCCGTCCCGCCCGGAAGGCCGGGAGGAGGGCGGCGAGGAGGCCGACCACCGCCGAGGCGACCAGGATGCCGACGATGGTGCCGACCGGGACGGTCAGGATGTCCAGGCCCTGGCCGGCGAGCACCTCGCGGGAGGTGATGCCCCAGGCGAGGCCGAGGCCGGTGCCGAGCAGGGCGCCGAACACCGCGATCACCACGGACTCCAGACGGACCATCCGGCGCAGCTGACGGCGGGACAGGCCGATCGCCCGCAGCAGGCCGATCTCGCGGGTCCGCTCGACCACCGAGAGGGCGAGCGTGTTGACCACGCCGAGGACGGCGACCACGATCGCGAGGCCGAGCAGGCCGTAGACCATGTAGAGCAGCTGGTTGACCTGCTGCTGGATCAGGTCCTTGTAGCCGGCCTGGTCGCGGACGCTGATCTGCGGGTAGGCCTCCAGGGACTTCTGCAGGGCGGTCAGGGTCTGGCCGGGGTCGGCGCCGGGCGCGGCCTTGCCGTACAGCTGGATGCTCGTGGGCAGGTCCTTCTCGGGGACGACCTTGGTGACCGTGTCGGTGTTGACGATGTAGGCACCGGAGAACAGCGACTCGCCGGAGTCGATGATCTGGCCGACCGGCAGCGACTGGGTGCGGCCGCGGCCGTAGTCGACCTTGACCGAGTCACCGATCTTGACCTTGTGCTGGGTGGCCCAGTCCTGGGGGACGGCGATGCCTCCGTCGAAGGCGGCGGTGATGCTGCCGGCGGTGGACTTGAGGCGGAAGTCCTCGGCGAACGTCCGGGTGGCGGCGACCAGCTTGGTCTCGGTGTCGGCGCCGTCCGGGGCGGTGACCTTCGCGGGCACCTCCTTGGCCTCGGTGAGGTGGGCGAGGCCCGGGGTCGCCTTGGCGGCGGCGACCATGGCCGGGGTCAGGGTGGTGCCGGGCCCCTGGCCGGCGACGATGTAGTCGGCGCCGACCGACTTGTCGATCTGGGCGTTGGCCGAGCTGACCATCGAGGAGGTCACCACGGAGGCACCGGTGACCAGGGCGAGGCCGATCATCAGGGCGGCGGCGGTGGCGCCGGTGCGACGCGGGTTGCGCATCGCGTTGCGCTGGGCGAGCTTGCCGGACGGGCCGAACAGGGCCGGCAGGAAGGCGCCCAGCACCCGGATGATGCCGGTGGCGAGCAGCGGGCCGATGACCACGAAGCCGATCAGGCTGAGCAGCACGCCGAGGCCGAGCCACTGGCCGCCGGTGGCGGCCTTGTCGGCGCTCGCGGCGGCGGCCAGGCTCGCCGCGCCGAGGCCGGTGACGACCAGGCCGACGACGATGCGGATCCGGTTGGCGGAGGCCTCGGCCGGGGTGCCGTGGTCGCGCAGGGCGGCCATCGGGGAGATCCGGGCGGCGCGGCGGGCCGGGAACCAGGCGGCGAGCAGGGTGATCAGCACGCCGACCGCGTAGGAGGCGGCCGGGACCGTCCAGGTGATGTCCAGCGAGGAGGCGTCGAGGTTCATCCCGACGGCCTTCATCAGCTGGATCAGCAGGGTGGCGAGGCCGAGACCGGCGGCGAGGCCGATGGTGGAGCCGAGCACGCCGAGGATCAGCGCCTCGACCATCACCGAGCGGTTGACCTGCTTGCGGCTGCCGCCGATGGCGCGCAGCAGGCCGATCTCGCGGGTGCGCTGGGCGACCAGCATGGAGAAGGTGTTGATGATCAGGAAGCCGCCGACCAGCAGGGAGATGCCGGCGAAGCCGAGCATGGCGTACTTCATGAAGTTGAGGAAGGAGCCGACGTCCTTGTTGTTCTCGGCCTTCTGCTCGGCGGCCGTCTTGGCGTCGTAGCCGGTGCCGAGGGCGGTGAGGGCCTGCTGCTTGAGCTGGTCGTCGGTGCGGCTGCCGTCGCCGAAGACCTCGACGGTGGTGTAGGCGGTGGTGCCGAGGAGGTCCTGCTGGGCGGTGGGGGTGTCCATGAAGGCCAGCGCCGCACCGGGGTTGGTCGTCCGGAAGGTGACGATGCCGGAGATGGTGAAGTCGTAGTTGCCGCTGCGGGTGATGACGCGCAGCGGGCTGCCGAGCTTGAGGCCGGCCTTCTTGGCGGTGTCGGCGTCGAGCATGATCTGGCCGGCGCCCTTGGGGGCGCTGCCGGAGGTGATGTCGACGGAGTTGCGCGGGGTGTCGACCCAGTTGCCGGTGAGCGTGGGCGCGCCGGAGGTCGGGCCGACCGACTTGTTGGTGGCCGGGTCGACCAGGGTGGCGCTCTGGACGAAGACCTGGCCGAGGGCGGTCTTCACGCCGGGCAGGCCGGCGAGCTTCTGCACCGTGTCGACGGGGACGGTGGCGGGCGCGCCGCCGTCCTGCTCGCCGGCGGTGAGCTTGTCCTTGGCCTGGCCGACGGACAGGTCGGAGGCGGTGGAGGCGAAGAGCCGGTCGAAGGTGCCGGTGGCGGTGTTGGAGAAGACGAGCGTGCCGGACACGAAGGCCACGGACAGGACGACGGCGATCAGTGAGAGGACCATTCGCCCCTTGTGGGCGAAGAAGCTCCGTAGTGAGGTCTTGAGCAGCATCGGTGCGTCCCCCGGCTCAGCTGGTGCGCTTGCCGTCGAAGCGGCGCATGCGCTCGAGGACGGAGTCGGCGGTCGGGGAGTGCATCTCGTCGACGATCCGGCCGTCGGCGAGGAACAGCACGCGGTCCGCGTAGCCGGCGGCGACCGGGTCGTGGGTGACCATGACGATGGTCTGGCCCAGCTCGTCGACCGAGCGGCGCAGGAAGGTGAGCACCTCGGCGCCGGAGCGGGAGTCGAGGTTGCCGGTGGGCTCGTCACCGAAGATGATCTCGGGCCGGGCGGCGAGGGCGCGGGCGACCGCGACGCGCTGCTGCTGGCCGCCGGAGAGCTGGGTCGGCCGGTGCTTGAGGCGCCCGGCGAGGCCGACCGTCTCGATGACCTGGTCGAGCCAGGCGGCGTCGGGCTTGCGGCCGGCGATGTCCATCGGGAGCGTGATGTTCTCCAGGGCGTTCAGCGTGGGCAGCAGGTTGAACGCCTGGAAGATGAAGCCGATCTTGTCCCGGCGGAGCCGGGTGAGCTGCTTGTCCTTGAGGCCGGTGATCTCGGCGTCGCCGATCCAGATGCGCCCCTCGGTGACCGTGTCGAGGCCGGCGAGGCAGTGCATCAGGGTCGACTTGCCGGAGCCCGAGGGGCCCATGATCGCGGTGAACCGTCCGCGGTGGATGTCCACGTCGACGGCGTCGAGGGCCGTGACCCGGGTCTCCCCGGCGCCGTAGGCCTTGGTCACCTGGCGTGCGGAGGCGGCGAAGGCGCCCTGCCCGCCCGGCGTCTGGTGGTCATGCACGGCTTTGGCTGCCGTCGTCACTGGGTTCTCCTCGGTACGTCGTCCACCCGTTGCCCCACAGCCTGCCAAGGGCCGCCGGTGCTGCGACATGGTGCAGGCAGCCGTCTTGGAGGTGGGGCCAGCACCACCCCGGAAGGAGGAGCGGGCTGTAGGAACCACGTTAGGAGCGGGCGGCAACCGTCTCGTCCTCCGTCGGGAGGAAGCCGGTTGACCGGGAGATGTACGGGGTGCGGCCGCCCTCCCCCTAGGGGACCGCACCCCCGGTACCAGGGTCAGCCGGCGGCGACGAGTTCCCCGGTCCGCACGAGCGCCGCGGCGAAGGTGTCGACCACCGGCGTGAGCTGCAGTTCCGTCTCCGGGTCGAGGGCGGTGGTGCCGTCCTCCCGGGTGGTGACGTGGCGGTCCAGCACGAACCAGCCCTGGGTGATGTGGGCGGCGCCCATCGAGCTGAGCACCGGGCGCAGCGCGTAGTCCACCGCGAGGACGTGGGCGGGCGAGCCGCCGGTGGCGAGCGGCAGCACGGCCTTGCCGCGCAGCGCGTACTGCGGGAGGACGTCGAGCAGGGCCTTGAGCAGCCCGGAGTAGGCGGCCTTGTAGACGGGGGTGCCTATGACGATGCCGTCGGCCTCGGCGAACAGCTCCAGTGCCCGGGCCAGCGCGGGGTCGGAGGTGTCGGCGGCGAGCAGGGCCTCGGCGGGCAGGCTGCGGGCCTCGAAGGGGACGACCTCGTGGCCGTGCGCGGTGAGGAGGGTGTCGACGTGGCGGAGCAGCCGGGTGGTGCGGGAGGTCGGCGACGGGGAGCCGGAGACGGACAGGACGGTGGCCATGGGTTCACCTCGGGTCGTGGCGGGCCGCTCGGCGGGCGGGTGCCCGGGAAGGCTGCGGCGGGGCCGCGGCGGGGGCGCGGCGGGGATCGGAAGCGGTACGGCACGGCGCGTCCGGGCCTGGGGAGGCCGGGCGGGCGGTGCGGGCACGGGGTGTCGGCGAACGGTCAGCCACGACAGAGCGAGCGGGCCACGCGCAGCAGGTCGACGTGCCGCCGACGCGTGAGGATCCTTCGCTGTCCCATGGCGATGATGCAAGCACGGGCCGTTTCGGCCGGTCAAGGTTGGTTCCAGCAGGTGAACATTCCGCCGATCCGTCCGCGCCGTGCATCAAATCGGATACAAGGGGCTCCGGGGCGGGGGCCGGACAACTGCGGCGTGCCGGTTTCGGGCATCCTCTCCCACATGAACACGTGGCAGGAGGACCGCCCGGGGGGCGGGGGCGCGTACGGGCAGGGCAACGGCGGGTACCGCCAGGGCGGTGCGGCCGCCGAGCCGCCGCTGCCGCCGGAGCTCAACCCGCGCGGTGCCGGTGCGGGGGCGCCGGGCGGTGTCCAGGGGGGTGCTCAGGGGGGCCACGGCGGGTACGGCGGTCCGGCCGTGCCGCCGCAGCAGCAGGGCTACGGCCGGCCGCCGCAGCAGGACCGCGGGCAGGGGGTTCCGCAGCAGCCCGGTCACGGCCGTCCGGCGGGTCCCGGTGCACCCGGCGCGCCCGTCCGGCCCGGCGGCCCGGGCGGCCCGGGGCCGGAGGCGCCGGCCGCGGCCCCGCGCTGGCCGCGCAGCCGGAAGATCAAGGTCGGTGCGCTGGCGCTGGTCGGCGCGCTGCTGGTGACCGGCATCGGCACCTACGTGTGGGCCGACTCCAAGCTGAACCACGAGAACGTGCTGGCCCCGTACGACAACCGTCCGGCGGCGGGCAAGGGCACCAACTGGCTGATCGTGGGTTCGGACAGCCGGGAGGGCCTGTCGGACGCCGACGAGGACGCGCTGCACACCGGCTCGGCGCAGGGCAAGCGCAGCGACTCGATGATGCTGCTGCACATCGGCGACAACGGGAACACCCTGATGTCGATCCCGCGCGACTCCTGGGTGACCATCCCGGCGCACCTGGACACCAGCGGCAGCGGCAAGACCGTCCCGCAGGCGACGTCGAAGATCAACGCGGCCTTCGCTCGCGGCGGCGGCCGGCTGCTGGTGCAGACGGTGGAGACCAACACCGGGGTGCACATCGACCACTACGCGGAGATCGGTTTCGCCGGCTTCGTCGGGATCGTCGACTCGGTCGGCGGTGTGGACATGTGCATCGACCAGGCCGTCAAGGACCGGGACTCCGGCCTCGACCTGAAGGCCGGCTGCCAGACCCTGAGCGGCAAGCAGTCGCTCGCCTTCGTCCGCCAGCGGCACCAGATGGCCGACCAGGACCTCGGCCGGATGCGCAACCAGCAGAAGTTCCTGAGCGCGCTGGCGAGCCAGGCCGCCTCCCCGGCGACCCTGCTGAACCCGTTCACCTTCTACCCGATGGTGAGCTCGGGCCTGGGCACCCTGATCGTGGACGAGGACGCCGGCCTGACCGACCTCGGCTCGCTCTTCCTGGCCATGAAGGGCGTCTCCGGCGGTGACGGCAAGTCCATCACCGTGCCGATCGGCAACCCGGACTTCCGCACCCCGACCGGCGAGTCTGCGGTCAAGTGGGACGCGACCAAGTCCAAGCAGGTCTTCGACGCCTTCAAGAACGACACCCCGGTGCCGGACCTGAAGAAGTAGGCGCACCACAGCGCAGTCGCGGCGCCCGTGCGGGGCCGCGCGCCGTCCCGGGGGCGGTGCGCGGCCCCGCACGCCGGTTTCGGGGACGCTGCGTCGCCGCTCCGTCACAATGTGCCGCATGTCTCTGGTGACGTCCTTGATCTACCGCCGCCGCCACCCGCTGCTGGGTCGCCTCGTCCAGGAGGCCCTGGCGCTGTACGGGATGGAGGTGCCGGCCGCGGTGGAGATCGGGCCGGGGCTGGCGGTGTTCCACCGCGGCTTCGGCACGGTGCTGCACCCGTACACCACGATCGGCGCCGGGGTGACGCTCTACAACGGGGTCACCGTGGGCCGGGCCGACCCGTGGGTGCCGCAGGAGAGCAGCGCGATGCGGCGGGTGGTGCTGGAGGACGGCGTGGTGGTCTGTGCCGGGGCGCGGATCGTCTGCAAGGAGGGCGTGCTGACGGTGGGCGCAGGGACGATCGTCGGCGCCAACGCGGTGCTGACCCGCTCCACCGGGCGCGGGGAGATCTGGGCCGGCATCCCGGCGCGCTGCATCGGCCTGCGCGAGCGGCCCGGAGCGGACGGGCCCGGGACGCCGGGGACCGGAGCGGACGGGCCCGGGACGCCGGGGACCGGGGCGGACGGGCCCGGGACGGCGCAGGTCCCCCGTCCGGCGGGCGGGCGGCTCGCCTGACGGGGGACCTGTCGGGACCCGGGGGCCTACGGGAGGTTGCGGGCCATGACGATGCGCTGGACCTGGTTGGTGCCCTCGTAGATCTGGGTGATCTTGGCGTCGCGCATCATCCGCTCGACCGG
>NZ_JBFBDW010000069.1:0-38087 GCF_040683455.1 Kitasatospora sp. NPDC093679 | reverse complement strand
CGTCCCTCCTACGGTGACCGCCCGCGTCGGGACGACCGCCCCTCGTACGGGGACCGTCCGTCCGGTGGCGGTGGCTACCGCGGCCGTGACGACCGTCCCTCGTACGGTGACCGTCCGCGTCGCGACGACCGTCCTTCGTACGGTGACCGTGAGCGTCGGGACGACCGCCCGCGTGGCGAGTTCCGTCGTGACGACCGTCCCTCGTACGGCGACCGCCCGCGTCGGGACGACCGCCCCTCGTACGGGGACCGTCCGTCCGGTGGCGGCGGCTACCGCGGCCGTGACGACCGCGACCGGGGTGGCCGCGGTGGCAGCCGGCCGTACGGTGACCGCGGTGACCGTGGTGACCGAGGCGGGCGCTTCGAGGGCCGCCGTGACGACCGTCGGGACTACGACGACCGCCGTGGCTCGCAGGAGCCCGTCCAGCGGCTGCCGATCCCGGAGGACGTCACCGGTTTCGAGATCGACGCCGATGTGCGCCAGGACCTGAAGAGCCTGCCGAAGACCCTGGCCGACGACGTCGCGCGCAACCTGGTGATGGTCGCCCGCCTGCTCGACAGCGAGCCGGAGGAGGCCTACAAGTACTCCCGCGTCGCGCTGCGGCTGGCCTCGCGCGTCGCGAGCGTCCGTGAGGCGGCCGGTTTCGCCTCCTACATGACGCAGCGTTACTCGGAGGCGCTGACCGAGTTCCGCGCCGCCCGCCGGATGACCGGTCGTGCCGACCTGTGGCCGGTGATGGCGGACTGCGAGCGCGGTCTGGGCCGCCCGGAGCGCGCGCTGGCGATGGCCGGCGAGCCCGAGGTGAAGCAGCTGGACAAGGCCGGCCAGGTCGAGATGCGCCTGGTCGCCGCGGGTGCCCGCAGCGACATGGAGCAGTTCGACGCCGCCGTGGTGACGCTGCAGAGCCCCGAGCTCGCGTCCAGCTCCGTCCAGCCGTGGACCGCCCGTCTGCGGTACGCCTACGCGGAGGCGCTGATCGCCGCCGGGCGCGGCGAGGAGGCCCGCGACTGGTTCGCGAAGGCCGCCGAGGCCGACACCGACGGCTCCACCAACGCTTCGGAGCGGCTGGCGGAGATCGACGGCCTGGAGTTCGTCGACGCGCTGGCCGAGGACGAGGCGGAGGAGGAGGCCGAGCAGGCCGAGGCCCCCGCCCGCAAGATCGCGCACGACGAGATCGGCGACGACCGCGTCATCTACGAGGACGAGGAAGACGTCGAGGAGTACTACGACGAGGACGACCTCGAGATCGACGAGGACGACGAGGACGGGGCGCCCAAGGCGAAGGACGGCGGCGAGGACGCGCAGCGGCGCGACTGATCCGGCGTCCCCCGGGACCGGAGTGAGGGAGGGCCCCACCGCAGCCGCGGTGGGGCCCTCCGTCGTTGTGTGCCGTGTGCCGTGTGCCGTGTGCCGTGCGGCCGGTGTCAGCCGAGGGCGAGCGAGCGCAGGACCAGTCCGGTCGCCGGCTTGGGGCCGAAGGAGGTCGACTTGCGGGGCATGGTGACGCCCTGCTCGGCCAGCCGGCGGACGACCCGCTCCTGGACCGGGTGGAGCAGGACGGCGGTGCCGCCGCTGCGGGCGGCCTCCTGCTCGGCGGCGCGTGCGGTGTGCAGGTAGCCGATGTGGTCGGGGGCGTCCGGGACCTGCCAGGTGTGGTCCAGCAGCGTCTCGTGCAGGACGGTGGCGTCGAGCCGGCGCCACTCCTCGGGCCGGTCGGTGCGGACGGTCGCGGCGATCCGCTCCTCGTCCGGTTCGCCGACCAGCCGGTACACCCCGTCCCCGCTGGTCAGCAGGAAGGCGTTGCCGCCGTGCTCCTTGGCCTCGGCGAGGGCCTGCAGGGCCGTGTCCAGCGGTCCGGGCACCTCCTTGACCTGCCAGTGCGGGGCGAGCGCGGCGACCGCGGCGGAGACCGGCAGGCGGTAGAGGACGCGGTGGATCGCCCGCACGTTGAGCGGGTAGCGGGCGGTGTCCACGAGCAGCACCATGCCGCGGTCCCAGGGGCTGCGCGGCAGGTGCCGGTGCTCGCGCTGGAGCCGCAGGTACATCTCCCAGCGGTGGTGGCCGTCGGCGATCAGGGCCCGGCAGGTGGCGAGGTCGCGGGTGACCTCGGCGAAGTCGACGGGGTCGGTGACCGCCCAGAGCCGATGGTCGGTGCCGTCGCTGGTCGTGGTGGCGAGCAGCGGTTCGCGGCGGGCCGCGCGCTCGATCACACCGGCGGCGCCGCCGTTGCCGCGGTAGGTGAGCAGCAGCGGTTCCAGGTTGGCGCGGGTGGTGCGCATCAGGCCGACCCGGTCGGCGACCGGCCGCGGCATGACGTCCTCGTGCGGCAGCACGACGCCGGCCTCGCGGCCGCTGACGGCGAGGGCACCGATCAGGCCGCGCTGCAGGGTGCCTCCGCCGGCCTCGTGGGTGCGCTGCTCGTAGACGTACAGCGCCGGTGCCGGGTCGGGGGCGAGCACACCCTGCTGCTGCCACTCGGAGAGCAGCCGGGCGGCGTGCCGGTAGCGGGTGTCGCGGTCCGGGCGGTCCCCGGCGTCCTCCGGTTCGGGGCGGGGGAGGATCAGCCGGACCACGTTGTGCGGGTCCGCGGTCTCCAGGTCCTGCCGGCGGCCGGGGTCGACCACGTCGTACGGCGGCGACGTGACCGCGGCGAGGGTACCGACCCGGTCGGGGACGTACCGCAGGCCGCGGAAGGGGGACAGGGACAGCCCTGCGGTCGCGACGTGTCCGGGGTCGCCGGGGCCGCCCGCCGGAGCCGCAGCTCCGCTGTCCGCACTGGGTGCACTCATCGAATCTCCTCGCGTGGAAACCCCTGCCTCCGATCGGGGGGCCGGTGTTCACGTACAGGATCGCAGCAGGAGCGGCGGCGTCCCTCCGTATCGGTATCAGTGCACGGGCCGCGGGGCACGCCGGGGACGTGATCACGGGTGCGGAACGGGGCATGTTCACCGGGTGGGGAGCGTTGCCAGATCGGTGGAGAGGCCGGGCACCCGGTGACGGGGCGGGCCGGGACCGGGAGCGAGGGACGGCATGGGTGGAGGCTCGGAGCGGGTGGGCGGCAGTGAGGGCACGGGTGCGCCGGAGGGCGACGTGTACGACTGGTTCCGGCGCGGGGTGCAACTGCTGGACCAGCGGCACCCGGCGGCGGCCGTGCAGTTGCTGGCGCGCGCGGCGGAGGCGGAGCCCGACTCCCGGTCGATCCGGGAGGCACTGGCCCGCGCCCAGTTCGACACCGGCTCGTACGCGGCGGCGCTGGAGAGCTTCCGGGCCGTTGCGCTGGCCGATCCCTCCGACGACTACGCTCAGTTCGGGTGGGGCGTGGCGGCGGCCCGGCTGGGCGATTTCGAGTCGTCCGCCGAGCACCTGGCGCTGGCGGTGGCCATGCGGCCGGAGAACGCCCACTACCGGGCTGCGCTGAGGCAGACCCGGGCGACGCTCGCCGCGCGGGCCGGGGCCTTCGGGCCGCTGCTGCCGGGAGCGCCGGGGGCGCCGGGCCGTCTGGCGCCGCCGGAGGAGCCCGACGGCGCGGAGTGAGGTGCGGCAACGGCGCCGCGGCCCGAGCGACGACGCACGGCATCCCATGGACGACGCACGAAGATGCACGACGATGCACGACGACGGAACGAGGACGAGCAGCCGATGACGGACACCGCGACCAGCCGGGCCACTGCAGCGACGACCACGGGAGAGAGCCGGGGTCGGACCGCTCCGGAGGGGTCCGCGCGGCCGCTCACCGAGGCGTACGACACCGCGCTGCTTGACCTGGACGGCGTCGTCTACGCGGGGCCGCACGCGATCGAGCACGCCGTGGAGTCGCTGGCGCAGGCCCGGGACACCGGGATGCGGCTGGCCTACGTCACCAACAACGCCTCGCGGCCGCCGCGGGTGGTCGCCGAGCACCTGACCGAGCTCGGTGTGCCGGCCGAGGCCGAGGATGTGATCAACTCGGCGCAGGCGGCGGCCCGGCTGGTCGCGGCGAAGGTGCCGGCCGGCTCGAAGGTGCTGGTGTGCGGCGGCGCCGGCCTGGTCGAGGCGCTGGCCGAGCACGACCTGGTCGCCGTCCGGTCGATGGACGAGCAGCCGGTCGCGGTGGTGCAGGGCTTCGACCCGTCGCTGGGTTGGAAGGACCTCGCGGAGGCTTCGTACGCGGTCGCCGCGGGGCTGCCGTGGATCGCCTCCAACACCGACCTCACGGTGCCGACCGGGCGCGGCATCGCGCCGGGGAACGGGATGCTGGTTGCGGCCGTCCGGGCGGCGACCGGCGAGGAGCCGGAGGTGGCGGGCAAGCCGCTGCCGCCGATGCACCGCGAGACGGTGATCCGCACGGGCGCGAAGCGGCCGCTGGTGGTCGGCGACCGGCTGGACACCGACATCGAGGGCGCCTTCAACGGCGGGGTCGACAGCCTGCTGGTGTTCACCGGCATCGCCACGCCCGCCCAGCTGCTCGCCGCACCGGCCGAGCACCGGCCGACGTACCTGGCCGCCGATCTGCGCGGCCTGCTGGCCCCCCAGCCGGAGGTCTCCGCGGCCGACGGCGGGTACGCCTGCGGCGGCTGGACGGCGCGGGCGGCGGACGGCGTGCTGGTGCTCGGCGGCTCCGGCGACCGCTGGGACGGCCTGCGGGCGCTCTGCGCGGCGGCCTGGACGGCGCTGGACGCGGACGGCGCCCCCGCCGACGGACGGAAGGCGCTGGCCGAGCTCGGCTTCTGAGCCGCGGCCGCCCCGGCGGTCAGAGCAGGGTGCGCAGCCGCAGCAGGTCGCGGAAGCCGGCCTCCAGGCGGACGCGGCCGGCGGCCCAGGCGGAGGCGAAGTTGAGCCGGCCGCCGACGAGGGCGACCAGGTCGTCGCCGGACATCGCGAGCCGGATGTCGGCCTTGGCGGCGGGCTTGCCGGGGGCCTCGGTCACGTCTGCGATCCGCCCGTCGCGCAGGCGGCCGGAGAAGGTCAGGTCGAGGTCGGTGATGTGGCAGGTCAGCGAGCGGTCCATGGCGGCCGCCTTGCGGACGTCGCCCTCGGAGCCGGCCAGGTTGCGGCTGAGCTGTTCCAGTGCCGCGCGGCACTCCTCGATGGTGGCCATCGCCGTCCTGCTCCCGTCGACCGCGGTCGGAGGGCCGGGCGGCCGTCCGATCGCCCCCACGCTAACCCAGCGGGGGAACCCGGCCGGTCGTGCGGTGCAGCGGTGCGGGGGCGGTACGGGGTAGCGTCGGAGCGGACCCGGGCAAGCGGAGGAGGCGTTCGGATGCTGCGTGATGCGGTGCGGGGCGTGGTGGTGGTCGCGACGGGGATCGCGGAGGAGGCGGGCCGCCGGGTGGTGGGGGCGGCGTCCGACCTGCTGGAGCGCAGCGGCGTGGACGTCGCCGCGGTGGAGAAGCGGGTGACCGAGCAGATGCCGTCCTCGGTGCGGTCGCTGCAGGTGTTGGCGGCCGAGGCGGTGACGGTCGGCCGGGCCGGTGTCGACCTCGCCGTCGGGGTGGCCCGCGGCGAGGTGGAGCGGGTGTTCGAGCGGGTCGGCGACCAGATGGTGAAGGTCGGCGTCGTGCTGAGCTACCTGGAGGGCAAGCTCCGCGCGGTCGACGAGGACGAGGACGAGGACGTGGCACCGGCGCCGCGTACGGCCGGGAAGCCCGCGAACCGGGCGGACGGCCTGTTCGACGCCGGCTGGGACGACGGCGAGCCCGAGCCGGCGGTCGCCGAACCGCGGCCGGAGCCCGTTCGCTCCGACGGCGCGGTGCCGGCCGAGGCCGCGCCGGAGCGGGACGGGACCGCCGAGGAGACCGGGACCGCCAAGGAGACCGCCGCGGAGACCGGGACCGCTGCCGCGGACGGGGAGCCCGCCGCGAAGAAGGCGCCCGCGAAGCGCACGCCGGCGAAGAAGTCCTCCGCCCGGCCGGCCGCCGCGAAGAAGATCGCGGCCGGGAAGACCGCCGCGAAGAAGACGACCACGAAGAAGACGACCACCCGCAAGGCGACGGCGAAGCGCACGACCGCGCAGCCGGCCGCCGTGAAGAAGGCGGCGGTGAAGAAGACCGTCGTCAAGAAGACGGTGACCCGCCGGGCCCCGAAGGAGGACGGCGGTGCCTGAGTCCGCCCGCACCGGTCACCCCGCCGTGGACGAAGCGCTGGACCGGCTGGAGGCGTTGGACGGGGCGGAGACCGAGGCGCACCCCGCGGTGTACGAAGATGTTCACCAGCGGTTGACCGACATCCTGGCCGCCCTCGACGACGAGTGACCGCCCGCCCCGGCCGTGCCGGCCGGAGGGGCACGTAGGAGATGGAACAGCAGTGGCAGTGGCACGACGCCGACTCGACGCGGAGCTGGTGCGCCGCAAGCTGGCCCGTTCGCGGGAGCACGCGAGCGAACTGATCGCGGCGGGCCGGGTGACGGTCGGCGGGACGACGGCGACCAAGCCGGCGACCCAGGTGGAGACCTCGGCGGCGGTCGTGGTGGCGAAGGACGACAGCGACCCGGACTACGTGTCGCGCGGCGGCCACAAGCTGGCGGGGGCGTTCGCCGCGTTCGTGCCGCAGGGCCTGGTGGTCGAGGGGCGGCGGGCGCTGGACGCCGGTGCGTCGACCGGCGGCTTCACCGACGTGCTGCTGCGGGCCGGGGCGGCGCACGTGCTGGCGGTCGACGTCGGCTACGGGCAGCTGGCCTGGTCGCTGCAGAGCGACGAGCGGGTGACCGTGATGGACCGCACCAACGTGCGGGAGCTGACCGTGGAGGGGATCGGCGGGACGCCGGTCGACCTGGTGGTGGGCGACCTGTCGTTCATCTCCCTCGGTCTGGTGCTGCCGGCGCTGGCGGGCTGCAGCGCGCCGGATGCAGACCTGGTGCTGATGGTCAAGCCACAGTTCGAGATCGGCAAGGAAAGGCTCGGCAGCGGCGGTGTCGTGCGCAGCCCGGAACTCCGGGCCGAGACGATCCGTCAGGTAGCAGGAGAGGCCTGGCGGCTCGGCCTGGGAGTGCGGGCGGTCACGGCCAGCCCGCTGCCCGGGCCGTCCGGCAACGTCGAGTACTTCCTGTGGTTGCGTCGGGACGCGCCGCAGCTGGACCCGGCCGAGGCGGACCGGGCCGTCGCGGAGGGCCCCCGATAGGGTGCTCGACGGACGTCCTGCCCCCGCCGCGGCGCGGTGGAGGCCGTGCGGGTCGACGACGATCCTGCAGACGTTAGGGAGAGGGCAGCGGGCATGAGCGATGAACGTACGGTCTTCCTGATCGCGCACACCGGCCGCGAGGCGGCGCTGCGCAGCGTGGAAGGGCTGGTGCACGGCCTGCTGAAGGCGGGGATCAGAATCCGGCTGCTGGCGTCCGAGGCGGTCGGTCTCGACCTGCCGGAGGGGGTCGAGCGGGTGCCGGGCGGGCACGGGGCGGCGGACGGCTGCGAGCTGATCCTCGTCGCGGGCGGCGACGGCACGCTGCTGCGGGGGGCGGAGCTCGCCCGCGAGTCGGGGCTGCCGATGCTCGGGATCAACCTGGGGCGGGTGGGCTTCCTCGCGGAGGCCGAGCGGGACGACCTCGCGGTCGTGGTCGAGCGGGTGGTCGACGCCGACTACGAGGTCGAGGAGCGGATGACGATCGACGTCCTGGTGCGCACCAACGGTGACGTGATCCACGAGGACTGGGCGCTGAACGAGGCGTCGATCGAGAAGGCGGCCCGGGAGCGGATGCTGGAGGTGGTCACCGAGGTCGACGGCCGGCCGGTGTCCAACTTCGGCTGCGACGGGGTGGTCTGTGCGACGCCGACCGGGTCGACGGCCTACGCGTTCTCGGGCGGCGGGCCGGTGGTCTGGCCGGAGGTGGAGGCGCTGCTGATGGTGCCGATCAGCGCGCACGCGCTGTTCGCCCGGCCGCTGGTCACCTCGCCGGAGTCGGTGCTGGCGGTGGAGGTGCAGCAGAAGACCCCGCACGGGGTGCTCTGGCTGGACGGCCGCCGCTCGGTCGAACTCCCCGCCGGGGCGCGGGTGGAGGTGCGCCGCGGCAAGACGCCGGTGCGGCTGGCCCGGCTGCACCGGGCGCCGTTCACCGACCGGCTGGTGGCCAAGTTCGCGCTGCCGGTGACGGGTTGGCGCGGCCGGGCGGGCAACCACCACTGATCCTCCGTAGGACCCGCAGGCGATCCCCCTCCGGCCGACCGGTCGGTGACGGCCGGTCGGCCGGAGGAGCGGGTGACGTCGGGTCAGACGGCGAGCGGCTGGGGATCGCCGCCGGCCGGGGCGCGGCCGCTGCCGCGGGCGGCCCGGGCGGCGGCCTCGGCCAGCCGTTCCACCGCTGCCGGTACGGCGGCGGGCGGCACGGTCAGGGGGATCCGCAGGTAGTCCTCGAACGCGCCGTCCACCCCGAACCGGGCGCCGGCCGCGAGCCGGACGCCGATCCGTTCGCCCGCCCGGGCGAGCGCCGTCCCCGAGGTGCCGGCGGTGGCCAGCCAGAGCGCGAGGCCGCCCGGCGGCAGGGTGAACTCCCAGCCGGGGAGCCGCAGCCGCAGCTCCGCAGCGAGGGCGTCGGCGCTCGCCCGGAGCCGCTGCAGCTGGTGCGCCCGGACCTCGTCGAGCTGTTCGGCGATCATCTCGGCGGCGATCAGCTGGTCGAGGACGGGCGTGCCGACGTCGCCGAACACCCGGTCCGCGGCCAACTGCCGCACCAGGGCCGGCGCGGCGCGCAGCCAGCCGATCCGCAGCCCGCCCCAGAGCAGCTTGCTGGCCGAGCCGACGGTGATCACCTGGGCGGTGCGGTCGAGGGCGGCGGTGGGCCGGGGCAGGGCGTCGTCGTCGATGCCCCAGCCGAGTTCGGCGGTGGTCTCGTCGACGAGCAGCACGGTGCCGGCCGCGCGGGCGGCGGACAGCAGGGCGCGGCGCTGCTCCTCGGGGACGAGCGCGCCGGTCGGGTTGTGGAAGTCCGGGACGACGTACGCCACCCGCGGCGCGGAGTCGCGCAGGGCGCGGCGCCAGGCGGCGAGGTCCCACTGCGGCTGCGGGCCGGTCGGCCGGGCCAGCGGGACGGGGACGAGGCGGGCGCCGGCCCGGCGCAGCAGCTGGAGGCTGTGGGCGTAGCTGGGCGCCTCGACGGCGACCCGGTCGCCGCGGCCGAGCAGGGCCCGCCGGGCGAGTTGCAGGGCGCCCATGGCGCCGGTGGTGACCAGGATCTGGTCGGGGGAGGTGGGCAGTCCGCGGGCGGTGAAGCGGCGGGCGATCGCCTCGCGGAGCACCGGCACGCCGGTCGGGTAGTGGCCGTGCCCGGCGGCGTACGCGGGCAGCTGCTCCAGGGCGCGGGCGGCGGCCCGGCCGAGGTGCGGCTGCGGGGCGGGCAGGGCGGCGACGCCCAGGTCGATGACGGTGTCGCGCTGGTCCGGCGGGACGGGCTGCAGGGCGTCGGCGGGCGGTCGGGTGCCCTCCGGCAGGACCGTCCAGCTGCCGGCGCCGCGGCGGCTGCGCAGGTAGCCGTCGGTGCGCAGGGCCTCGTAGGCGGTGGCGACGGTGGTGCGGCTGAGCGCCAGTTCGGCGGCGAGTTCGCGTTCGGCGGGCAGCCGGGTGCCGACCGGGAGGCGGCCGTCGGCGAGCAGCGTCCGGACCTGTCCGGCGAGCGTGCGGTACGCGGAGCGGCGGCCGTCGCCGTCGGGTGCGCGGGCCGTCCGCAATAGCCGGGCGAAGGCGGGCGGGGTGATGGTGGTGTGCCACTCGGACATCGGAATTTTCCAGTCCACCTGATTCGAATTGGACCTGGATGGGCGTCGTGCGGACCGCCCATGATGGCGCCAGTCCGCGCATCACCGCAAGGGAGACCCGATGGCCGCCGCGCCCTCCGCCGAGACCGTTCCACCGACCGCCGGGACCGTCCCCGACACAGCCGACACAGCCGACACAGCCGCCCCGGCGGCCCCCGACGCCCCCGTGCCCGCCGCCGGTGACGTGCCGCGCCCGCCGTCCCGGCTGGGCCGCCGGGTGCCCCAGCTCGCCGCCGGGCTGGTGCTGTACGGCGTGAGCATGGGCCTGATGCTGCGCGCCTCGCTGGGCGGCAATCCCTGGGACGTCCTCCACCAGGGCCTGGCCCGGCACTTCGGGCTGAGCGTGGGCACCTGGGTGACGCTGGTCGGTGCCTGCGTCCTGTTGCTGTGGGTGCCGCTGCGGCAGCGACCCGGGGTCGGCACGGTCGGCAACGTGCTGGTGCTGGGCGCGGCCATGGACGCCACCCTGCGGCTGGTCGAGGGGCCGCACGCGCTGCCCGCCCGGATCGCGCTGCTGGCCGCAGGCATCGTCCTGAACGGCCTCGCCACCGGCCTCTACATCGGCGCCCGGCTCGGCCCCGGCCCGCGGGACGGCCTGATGACCGGCCTGCACCGGCGCACCGGCCGCTCGCTGCGGCTGATCCGCACCGGCATCGAACTGACCGTGCTCACCGCCGGCATCCTGCTCGGCGGCACCTTCGGCGTCGGGACGATCGCCTACGCGCTGGCCATCGGACCGCTCGCCCAGTTCTTCCTGCGCTGGTGCACCGTGCCCGGAGGGTCCGCGTCCTGAACGGCCCACGACCGGTGGCGGCCCGGCCGGGGCGGGCCGGTTCCGGGCGTCCGGGGGAACGCGGGAACCGGCCCGGAAGGGATGAACTTGGTGCTGCGGGGGCCGGGCTCGTCGCGCATCGACGGTGGTACCTCGTAAGGTCGTCACCGTGTTGGACGAGATGCGGATACGGGATCTTGGCGTGATCGACGACGCCGTGGTCGAACTGGCACCGGGATTCACGGCCGTGACGGGCGAGACCGGTGCGGGCAAGACCATGGTGGTGACCAGCCTCGGCCTGCTGCTCGGCGGCCGGGCGGACCCGGCCCTGGTGCGCAACGGTTCGGACCGCGCGGTGGTCGAGGGCCGGCTCAGCCTGCCCGAGGGCTCCCCGGTGGTGGCCCGCGCCCTGGAGGCCGGGGCCGAGCTGGACGACGGCGAACTGCTCATCAGCCGTACGGTCTCCGCCGAGGGCCGCTCGCGCGCCCACGTCGGCGGCCGGGCCGTCCCGGTGGGCCTGCTGGCCGAGCTCGGCGAGGACCTCGTCGCGGTGCACGGCCAGACCGACCAGCAGCGGCTGCTGCGCCCCTCCCGGCAGCGCGGCGCGCTCGACCGGTACGCGGGCGGGGCCGTCGCCGGTCCGCTGGCCCGCTACCGCGAGGTGTACCGGCGGCTGCGCGAGGTGTCGGCCACGCTGGAGGAGCTGACCACCCGGGCGCGCGAGCGCGCCCAGGAGGCGGACCTGCTGCGCTTCGGCCTGGAGGAGGTCGCTGCCGCCGAGCCGGTGGCCGGCGAGGACGTGGAGCTCGCCGCCGAGGCCGAGCGGCTCGGCCACGCCGACGCGCTCTCCTCCTCCGCGACGCTGGCGCACGCCGCCCTGGCCGGCGACCCGGCCGACCCGGACGCGGTCGACGCGGGCACCCTGGTCGCCCAGGCCCGCCGTGCACTGGACGCCGTCCGCCACCACGACGAGCGGCTCGCCGCCCTCGCCGACCGGCTGAACGAGGTCGGCTACCTGCTGGCCGACGTCGCCGGCGACCTCGCGGGCTACGCCGACGACCTGGACGCCGACCCGGTGCGGCTCGCCGCGGTGGAGGACCGCCGGGCCGTCCTCGGCCAGCTGCTGCGCAAGTACGCCGGTGCCGAGGGCACCCTCGCCGAGGTGCTGGAGTGGGCCGAGGCCGGCTCGCTGCGGCTCGCCGAACTCGACGGCGACGACGAGCGGATCGACGAGCTCGGCGCCCAGGAGACCGAGCTGCGGGCCGAGTTGGCGGAGCTGGCGGCCGAGGTGTCGGCCGCCCGGTACGCCGCGGCCGACCGGTTCGCGGCCGCCGTCTCCGCCGAACTCGCCGAACTCGCCATGCCGCACGCCCGGGTGACCTTCGCGATCACCCAGGTCGACGACCCGTCCGGCCTGGAGGTCGGCGAGCGCACCGTCGCCTACGGCTCGCACGGCGTGGACGAGGTCGAGGTGCTGCTCGCCCCGCACCCGGGGGCGCAGCCGCGGCCGATCGCCAAGGGCGCCTCGGGCGGTGAGCTGTCCCGGGTGATGCTCGCCGTCGAGGTGGTCTTCGCCGGTGCCGACCCGGTGCCGACCTACCTGTTCGACGAGGTCGACGCGGGCGTCGGCGGCAAGGCGGCGGTGGAGATCGGCCGCCGGCTGGCGAAGCTCGCCGAGTCCGCGCAGGTCGTCGTGGTGACCCACCTGCCGCAGGTCGCCGCGTTCGCCGACCGGCACCTGGTGGTGGAGAAGACCAACGACGGCACCGTCACCCGAAGCGGCGTCAAGGCGCTGACCGACGAGGAGCGGGTCCGCGAGCTCTCCCGGATGCTCGCCGGCCTGGAGGACTCCGAACTCGGCCGTGCGCACGCCGAGGAGCTGCTCGCCGCGGCCCGCGCGCCGCGCGGCCGCTGACGGCCGGGCCGCTCCTCCGGCCGGGGGAGCGGCCCCGACGCGCCCGCACACGGCGCCGACTGTCCAAGACCCGGCCCGACCTGGCATGGTGGCGGCTGGACAATGGCTTTCCAGTCCCGAGGACCGTCCGCGGGAACCCGCCTTCCCCGCCCACCGGCGGGCGCAGGCAGCCGTCGGCCGACCCGGGCCGGGGCAGGGGGTCCGGCGACGGTGCTCGTCACCTGAACGAGTCGGAGCGAGACGACGTGGACCATTCCGCCGCCAAGGGCGCCGCAGCGGCCCATGAAGAGCCCGGCCAGCTGCGGGCGGTGCTCGTCCTGTCGGCCGGCACCGGGGGCATCGGCGCCCATGTGCGTTCGCTCGCCCAGGGGTTGGTCGCGCACGGGGTGACCGTGACGGTCTGCGCGCCGGAGAGCGCGGACACCCGGTTCGGCTTCTCCCGCACCGGCGCACGGTTCCACCCGGTGGACATCACGCCGACCGCGGGCGCCCGCAGCGACGCCGCCGCGATCGGCGAGCTGCGCCGCGCGTTCACCGGCGCGGACGTCGTCCACGCGCACGGCCTGCGGGCCGGACTGCTCTCCGACCTCGCGCTGCGGACGGCCGGCCGCTTCCCGGGCCTGCGCCCGGAGACCCCGCTGGTGGTCACCTCGCACCACGCGATGCTGGCGACCGGCCTGGACCGCCGGCTGCAGCGGCTGATGGAGCGGCGGGTGGCGCGCGCCGCCGACCTGGTGCTCGGTGCCTCCTCCGACCTGGTCGCCCGGGCCCGTGAGCTCGGTGCCACCGACGCCCGGCTCGGCCCGATCGCGGCCCCGCCGCTGCCGCCCGCGACGCTCGACCGGGAGGCCGCCCGGGCCGCGCTGTTCGACGGCAAGGACGAACCCGCCCGGCCGCTGCTGCTCGCCATCGGCCGGCTGGTGCCGCAGAAGTCCTTCGGCCTGCTGCTGGACGCGGCCGGCCGGCTCGGGGACCTGGACCCGCTGGTGGTGATCGCCGGGGACGGCCCGGACGGCCAGGCGCTGCGCGAGCGGGTCGCCGCCGAGGGCCTCCCGGTGCGGATGCCCGGCCACCGCACCGACGTGCCCGACCTGCTGGCCGCCGCCGACGCGGTGGTCGTCTCCAGCCGCTGGGAGGCCCGATCGCTGGTCGTCCAGGAGGCGATGCGGGCGGGCGTGCCGGTGGTGTCCACCGCGGTCGGCGGGGTGCCCGAGCTGGTGGGCGACGCCGCGGTGCTGGTCCCGTACGGTGACGCCGCGGCGCTGGCCGGGGCCGTCCGGGCGCTGATCGGCGACCCGCAGCGGCGGGCCGACCTCGCCGAGGCCGGCCGTCAGCAGCAGCTCACCTGGCCGGACGAGTCCGACACGGTCGCCCAGGTGCTCTCCACCTACGACGAACTGGTGCAGCGCGGCTGACGGCCGGGCGGCCGTCAGCCGGCGTCGCGCTCGGCGGCGCTGCGCTCGACGCAGAACTCGTTGCCCTCGGGGTCGGCGAGGGTGACCCAGCCGGTGCCGTCCGGCCGGCGGTGGTCGCCGACCAGGGCGGCGCCGAGGCCGACCAGCCGCTCGACCTCCTCGTCCCTGGTGCGGTCCTGCGGCTGCAGGTCGAGGTGGACGCGGTTCTTCACGCTCTTGCGGTCCGGCACGGTGACGAACAGCAGCGTGCCGGCCTTGCTCTCGACCAGCGCCTCGGGGTCTCCGGGGTGGTCGTCCTCGTGCAGCGACGCGTCCAGCACGGCGGCCCAGAAGCTGCCGAGTCCGTAGGCGTCGGCGCAGTCGATGGTGATGTGTCGTACGAGAGATGCCATGGGCGCCAGTCTGCGGCGCCGGTCACGGCCCGTCCACCCCTTTGTCGACGGAGCGTCAGGCGTCGCCTCGGTGCTGTTGACCGGCCCCGTAGGCGCCCCCGCAGGCGGTGAGCCGCAGGGCGGTGTCGATCAGCGGAACGTGGCTGAACGCCTGCGGGAAGTTGCCGACCTGGCGCTTGGCCCGCGGGTCCCACTCCTCGGCGAGCAGGCCGACGTCGTTGCGCAGCGCCAGCAGCCGGTCGAAGAGCTCGCGGGCCTCGGAGACCCGGCCGATCATGGCCAGGTCGTCGGCGAGCCAGAACGAGCAGGCCAGGAACGCGCCCTCGTGCCCGGACAGCCCGTCGACGTTGGCGCCGTGCGCGTCGTGGGTGGGGTAGCGCAGCACGAAGCCGTCCTCGGTGGACAGTTCGCGCTGGATCGCCTCGATGGTGCCGATGACGCGCTTGTCGTCCGGCGGCAGGAAGCCGACCTGCGGGATGAGCAGCAGCGAGGCGTCGAGCTCCTGCCCGCCGTAGTACTGGGTGAAGGTGTTGCGCTGCTCGTCGTAGCCCTTCTCGCAGACGTCCGCGTGGATCTCCTCGCGCAGCGCCTTCCACCGCTCCAGCGGGCCCTCGGTACTGGTGTCCTCCAGCAGGCGGATCGTCCGGTCGACGGCGACCCAGGCCATCACCTTGGAGTGCACGAAGTGCCGGCGCGGGCCGCGGACCTCCCAGATGCCCTCGTCGGGCTCGCGCCAGTGCTTCTCCAGGTAGCTGATCAGCTTCAGCTGCAGCTGGTGGGCGTGGTCGTTGCGGACGAGTCCGGTCATGTGGGCGAGGTGCAGCGCCTCGACGACCTCGCCGTAGACGTCGAGCTGCAGCTGCCCGGCGGCGCCGTTGCCGACCCGGACGGGCAGCGAGCCCTCGTACCCGGGCAGCCAGTCCAGGGTGGACTCGGTGAGCTCGCGCTCGCCGGCGATGCCGTACATGATCTGCAGGTTCTCCGGGTCGCCGGCGACGGCGCGCAGCAGCCACTCGCGCCAGGCGCGGGCCTCCTCGCGGTAGCCGGTGCGCATCAGCGAGGAGAGGGTGATGGCGGCGTCGCGCAGCCAGGTGTAGCGGTAGTCCCAGTTGCGCTCGCCGCCGATGTCCTCGGGCAGCGAGGTGGTGGGCGCGGCGACGATGCCGCCGGTCGGGGCGTAGGTCAGCGCCTTGAGGGTGATCAGGGAACGGACCACGGCCTCCCGGTAGGGGCCCTGGTGGGTGCAGTGGCCGACCCACTCCGCCCAGAACCGCTCGGTGGCCTCCAGCGCGCCCTCCGCGTCGGCCGGGGCCGGCGCCGGCAGGTGGGAGGCCTGCCAGGTGAGGGCGAAGGCGATCCGCTCGCCCGCGTCGACGGTGAAGTCTGCGTAGGTGGTCAGGTCGCGCCCGTACGTCTCGGCCTCGCCGTCCAGCCAGACCGAGTCGGGGCCGGCCACGGCCACCGTGCGGTGCCCGCCGTCCGGCTGCTCCACCCGGTGCACCCAGGGCACGACCTTGCCGTAGCTGAAGCGCATCCGGACGGCCGAGCGCATCCGGACCCGGCCGGTGACGCCCTCGACGATCCGGATCATCTGGGGCACGTCGGGGGTGCCGAGCAGGTGGCGGGGCGGCATGAAGTCGATCACCCGGACGGTGCCGCCCTGGGTGTCCCACTCCTGCTCCAGGACGAGCGAGTCGCCGCGGTAGGTGCGGCGGTCGGCGGGCAGCGCCGGGGCGGAGGCGGTGGCCGGCGGGAGGCGCAGCTCGCCGGTGTCGGCGACGGAGTGGTCCGCGTGGAAGGTGTGGTCGCGGTGCTCCTCGGGCGCGGGCGCGTCGCCCACGGCCTCGGCGGGGCCGATCCGCCAGAAGCCGTGCTCGTCGGTGCCCAGCAGGCCGGCGAAGACGGCCGGCGAGTCGAAGCGGGGCAGGCACAGCCAGTCCACCGCCCCGTCCCTGCTGACCAGGGCGGCGGTCTGCATGTCACCGATGAGTGCGTAGTCCTCGATACGGCCGGCCACGTGGGTCTCCCAGTTCGCGATGTGGCTGCGCCGACGGCGGGCACGGGCGGGCCGGGGCCGCCCGCCGGTGGTCCGGGGCACTCGCGAGGTCCGTTGGGGTGGCGGGAGGGCTCGTGGGTGCCCGGCGGGGCCGGGTGGGCCCCTGGCTCTGACCGGGCGCGGGGCGGGACGGGGGGCTTCCGGATCGCGCACCGGGGACCGAACGGAGTCGGCCGACCCCCTCGCCCTCCGCGTGCTCTGGTGTCGGCGATGCGTCCGAGAAGAATACGTCCGTCGTACGCCCGGGGGCACGCGCAGGGGTGGTCACCCGCCGGACTCGCACCGGATTGACCAGCCCGGCTGGTCCCCCCGGGTGATCGCCGGTGATCCGTCCGAGCCATCCGGAGCTGATCCTTCCACCGCGGGCGCGGAGCCCGCGCAGGGCGCGCCGCGCCGGGCCGGACCGCGTCCCGTCCGGTGCGCTGATACCCTGGTATCCCGTGGACTGGTGGGCAGCACACAGCTGAGGGCCACCCCCGATCCGCCGATTCGACGACCCCGCCGGTGCTCCGGCGTGCAGATGCGTCGACGCGCGGACGAGCGGAGGTCCGGCCACCGGGAGTCACCCTCGACACCGCGACCCACGGGAGCCCCCTCTTGGCACAGCCCCATTCCGGTAAGTCGGCCGCCGGCCGCGCCGTGACGACCAAGCACCTCTTCGTCACCGGGGGTGTCGCCTCCTCGCTCGGCAAGGGCCTCACCGCCTCCAGCCTGGGCGCGCTGCTCAAGGCGCGCGGCCTGCGCGTGACGATGCAGAAGCTCGACCCGTACCTCAACGTGGACCCGGGCACGATGAACCCGTTCCAGCACGGCGAGGTCTTCGTCACCGACGACGGCGCCGAGACCGACCTCGACATCGGCCACTACGAGCGGTTCCTCGACACCAACCTGCACGGCTCGGCGAACGTCACCACCGGCCAGGTGTACTCGACCGTCATCGCCAAGGAGCGCCGCGGCGAGTACCTGGGCGACACCGTCCAGGTCATCCCGCACATCACCAACGAGATCAAGTCCCGGATCCGCCGGATGGCGACCGAGGACGTCGACGTCGTCATCACCGAGGTCGGCGGCACCGTCGGCGACATCGAGTCGCTGCCGTTCCTGGAGGCCGTCCGCCAGGTCCGCCACGAGGTCGGCCGGGACAACGTCTTCTTCGTGCACGTCTCGCTGCTGCCGTACATCGGCCCCTCCGGCGAGCTCAAGACCAAGCCCACCCAGCACTCCGTCGCCGCGCTGCGCAACATCGGCATCCAGCCCGACGCCATCGTGCTGCGCGCCGACCGCGAGGTCCCGCAGGCCATCAAGCGCAAGATCTCGCTGATGTGCGACGTGGACGAGGAGGCCGTGGTCGCGGCCATCGACGCCAAGTCGATCTACGACATCCCGAAGGTGCTGCACGGCGAGGGCCTGGACGCCTACGTGGTGCGCCGCCTCGACCTGCCGTTCCGCGACGTCGACTGGACCACCTGGGACGACCTGCTGCGCCGCGTCCACGAGCCGCAGCACATCGTCAAGGTCGCCCTGGTCGGCAAGTACATCGACCTGCCCGACGCCTACCTGTCGGTGACCGAGGCGCTGCGCGCCGGCGGCTTCGCCAACAACGCCCGCGTCGAGATCAAGTGGGTCACCTCGGACGACTGCCTGACGCCGGAGGGCGCGCAGGAGCACCTGGGCGACGTGGACGCGATCTGCATCCCCGGCGGCTTCGGCGACCGCGGCGTGGACGGCAAGGTCGCCGCGATCACCTACGGCCGCGAGAACGGGATCCCGCTGCTGGGCCTGTGCCTGGGCCTGCAGTGCGTCGTGATCGAGGCCGCCCGGAACCTGGCCGGCCTGCCCGAGGCGAACTCCACCGAGTTCGACGCTGCCGCCAAGTACCCCGTCATCTCGACCATGGCCGAGCAGCTCGCCATCGTCGACGGCAAGGGCGACCTGGGCGGCACCATGCGCCTGGGCCTCTACCCGGCCAAGCTCGCCGAGGGCTCGATCGTCCGCGAGGTCTACGGCGGCGAGCAGTACGTCGAGGAGCGCCACCGCCACCGCTACGAGGTCAACAACGCCTTCCGCGCCGACCTCGAGAAGACCGGCCTGCAGTTCTCCGGCCTCTCGCCCAAGGGCGACCTGGTCGAGTACGTCGAGTACCCGCGCGAGGTCCACCCCTACCTGGTCGCCACCCAGGCGCACCCGGAGCTGAAGTCCCGCCCGACCCGCCCGCACCCGCTGTTCGCGGGCCTGGTCGCGGCGGCCATCAAGATCAAGACCGGGGCCCAGTAGGCCCGGGACGCCGCCGCGTCCTCCCGATGACCGGACGGCGGTCGTGCGGATTCCCCCGCACGGCCGCCGTCCGGCTGTTCGCGGACGGTTGTGGCCGCAGGCTGAGGGTGCGTCGGGTTAGATTGTGTCGTACTGACGAAAAGGGGAGAACGATGGACTTCCAGCAGCAGATCAGGGACGCCGCCGAGCAGTGGCCCGTCCGGGCCGGCGAGACGCCGTTCAAGGGCCGGGTCACCGGGGTGCGCACCGAGGAGGTGCAGATGCCCGACGGCTCCTGGGCGCGCCGCGACTACCAGACCCACCCGGGCTCGGTGTCGGTGCTCGCCCTGGACGACCGGCAGCGGGTGCTGATCCTGCGCCAGTACCGCCACCCCGTCCGGCAGCGCCTGTGGGAGCTGCCCGCGGGCCTGCTGGACGTGCCGGGCGAGAACCCGCTGCACGCCGCCCAGCGGGAGCTCTACGAGGAGGCCCACTGCAAGGCCGGCGAATGGCGGGTGCTGGTCGACTTCTACACCTCGCCCGGCGGCACGGACGAGGCGCTGCGGCTCTTCCTCGCCACCGACCTCTCCGAGGCCGAGGGCGAGCGGTACGCCGCCCACGGCGAGGAGCTGGAGATCGAGACCGCCAGGGTCCCGCTGGAGGAGCTGATCCGGCTCGTCCTGGCCGGCGAACTGCACAACCCCACCCTGATCACCGGCACCCTCGCGCTGCACGCCGCCCTCACCGGCCAGGGCGTGGACGCCCTGCGCCCCGCCGACTCGCCCTGGCCGGCCCGGCCCTTCCGCCAGGACTGAGGGCGAGCCCTGCAGGGGCGCGGGACTGCTTTCAGTGAGGGCGACCTCAGGGATGGTCGGCCTCCTCCCTGCGCCCCCGGGTGGTCGGCCGCCTGCTTGACCCGCGGGGGTGATGCCCGGGGCGGGGCGGGCGGGTGACCTCGGCGGGGGCGGTCGTTCGAACTACGCTTCGCGGCAGGGCCCGCAGCGGGTCCGCTGCGGGCGACCGACGGGAGTGGGCACGGGTGGCGAGGAAGACGGCGACCATCGAAGAGCGGTCCGCCGGCCCCGGAGCGGCCGGCCCCGCGGACGGCCTGCCGCCCGGGCCGACCGCCTTCGCCGGCCGCCGCACCGAACTCGCCGCCCTGACCGCCGCCGCCCGGGCCGCCGGCCGGGGCGGTGACGCGGCCGGGCTGGTCGTGCTGGCCGGCCGGGCCGGGTCCGGGCGGACGGCGCTCGCGCTGCGCTGGGCCCGGTCGGTGGCCGTCCAGTACCCCGGCGGCGTGCTGTACGCCCGGCTCTCCGCGCCCGACGGCAGCCGGGTGCCGCCCGGGCGGACGGCCCGGCGGCTGCTGGAGCAGCTGGACGCCGTCCCGGCCGGGCTGCTGCCGCCGGACGGGCCGGACGGCGACGACCCCGCGTGCGCCGCACTGCGCGAGGCGCTCGCCGAGCGGGAGGTGCTGCTGCTGCTCGACGACGTCAAGGACGCCGCCCAACTGCGTCCGCTGCTCGGCGCGGGCGCCGGCACCCTGCTGCTCGCCACCACCGGCGGCCCGCTGACCGGCATCGAGGACGTCGACCCGGTGATCATCGGGGGGCTGGACCAGGCCGCCGCCGTCGGCCTGCTCGGGGACCTCGTCGGCGGCACCCGGGTCAGCTGCGACCCGGTCGGCGCCGCCGACCTCGCCGACGCCTGCGCGTGCCGCCCGGCCGCCCTGCGGCTCACCGCCGTCCGGCTGCGGGCCGACGCGCGCGCCGCGGTCACCGACGCGGCCGCCGACCTCACCGCCGCCACCGGCCGGACGGCGTCCGCCGAACCGCCGGCCGCCGGCCCCGCCGCGGAGCGGGCGGACGGCAAGGACGCCCGCGGCGGCGGCAGGGGGGCCGGTAAGGAACGGGGCGGGGCCGGCCGTCCCGGTCGGGCGGAGGGGGAGGGCGGTGAGGGCCGGCGCGCCCGCGACCTGCTGCCCGCCGACGGACCCGTCCCCGTGCCGGAGGGCGACCCGCTGGGCGGCGCCTTCGAACTGCTCTACCGCACGCTGACCCCGGCCCGGGCCCGGATGCTGCGGATGCTCACGTTGGCCCCCGCCCAGCTCGCCGACCTGCGCACCGCCTCCGCCCTGGCCGGCTGTCCGGCGCCGGAGGCCGCCGCGCTGCTCGCCGACCTCGCCGAGCGGGAGCTGCTGGCCGCCGAGCCGCCAGCCGCGGACGGCACCGCGCGCTACCGGGTCCCCGGTTGGCTGCATCCGCGGCTGGTGGAACTCCGGGCCGAGGCGGACCGGCCCGCGGAGGTCGAACTCGCCCGGGCCCGCCTGCTGGAGCGTCTCGTCCGCCTGGTCGACTCGGCGCAGGCGCTGCTCGCCCCCGGGGCCGGCCCGGCGCCCGACCCGCTGCCCGGTCCGCTGCGGCTGCGGACCGCCGACCAGGCCGCCCGCTGGCTGGACGAGGAGCGCGACCAGCTGTTCACCGCGGTCGGCGACGCGATCGGGCAGGGCGACCTGGACGGCTCGGCGGGCCGGCTGGTCGGCGCCCTGCTGCGGGCCCTGCCGCTCACCCCGGCCACCGTCCCGGCGGACCTGCACCGGCTGCACGAACTCGTCCTGGAGGTCGCCGAGCGGGCCGGGGCGCCCCGCCGGGCCGCCGCCGCACTGCTCAACCTGGGCGACCTGCAGGCCGCCGCGGGCCGCTGGGAGCGGGCCGCCGGACGGTACCGGGCCGCCATCGACCGGGCCAGGGCGGCGGGTGACGAGTCGGGGTGCGCCCGCGCATTGGAGAGCGCGGGAGGGTGCTACCGGGCGCTCGGCGACGCCGTGCGCGCCGGAGATTCGTACGGGCGCGCGCTGGCCCT
The DNA here is from genome assembly GCF_040683455.1 of Kitasatospora sp. NPDC093679. Classification (NCBI taxonomy): domain Bacteria; kingdom Bacillati; phylum Actinomycetota; class Actinomycetes; order Kitasatosporales; family Streptomycetaceae; genus Kitasatospora; species Kitasatospora sp. NPDC093679. The sequence goes on along the minus strand of NZ_JBFBDW010000069.1, from coordinate 16,703 downwards.
GCGCCAGGAGGCGGGCGACGCCCCGGCCGAGGCGCGGCTGCTGGCCCGGGTCGCCGAGGCGCACACCGCGCAGCGCCGCTTCGAGGAGGCGCTGCGCGAGTACCGGGCGGCGTTCGGGATCTTCCGGCGGCTCGGCGACGAGCGGGGCGCAGCCCTTGTGGCGCTTGCCCTGGACCGCCTCCAGCAGCAGCTCGCAGGCGAGTGGAATCACCCCATTGCGGAGTAGTGTCTGATATGTGGCAGTTGTGGGTCTTTGTTCGCGGGAGCGAGGTGCAAGCCTACGAACCTGCCAATCGGATCCGCTGATTTATTCAGTTTGGAAGGCTGACGGATCCGCTGGGCTTCATTACACTCGACAGCAGTCGCGCAGCGATCCGTGCCCCGGTGTTCTCCGGAGGCCTTCCCCGTGCGCGCCGCCCGCCGGTCTTCCCCCGGCCGGGACCCCCAGGCAAGAGGGACGTGTTTAGCCGTGAAGGTCGGCATCCCCCGCGAGGTCAAGAACCACGAGTACCGCGTGGCCATCACGCCCGCCGGCGTGCATGAGCTCGTCCGCAACGGACACGAGGTCTTCATCGAGGACAACGCCGGTCTCGGCTCCTCGATCCCCAACGAGGAGTACGTGGCCGCCGGTGCCACCATCCTCCCCACGGCAGACGAGGTGTGGGAGACCGCCGACCTCCTGCTGAAGGTCAAGGAGCCCATCGCCGAGGAGTACCACCGCCTCCGCAAGGGCCAGACCCTCTTCACCTACCTGCACCTGGCGGCCGACCGCGCCGGCACCGAGGCGCTGGTCGCCTCCGGCACCACCGCGATCGCCTACGAGACCGTGCAGCTCGCCAACGGCGCCCTGCCGCTGCTCGCCCCGATGTCCGAGGTCGCGGGCCGGCTGGCCCCGCAGGTCGGCTCCTACCACCTGATGCGCCCGGCCGGCGGCCGCGGCGTGCTCCCCGGCGGCGTGCCCGGCACCCACCCGGCGAAGTGCGTCGTCATCGGCGGCGGCGTCTCCGGCTGGCACGCGGCCACCATCGCCATCGGCATGGGCTACGACGTCACCCTGCTCGACCGCGACATCAACAAGCTGCGCGAGGCCGACAAGATCTTCGGCACCAAGGTGAAGGCCATCGCCTCCAACTCCTTCGAGCTGGAGAAGGCCGTCCTGGAGGCCGACCTCGTCATCGGCGCCGTGCTGATCCCGGGCGCCAAGGCCCCGAAGCTCGTCACCAACGAGCTGGTCTCCCGCATGAAGCCGGGCTCCGTGCTCGTCGACATCGCCATCGACCAGGGCGGCTGCTTCGAGGACTCCCGTGCCACCACGCACGCCGAGCCGACCTTCCAGGTCCACAACTCGGTCTTCTACTGCGTGGCCAACATGCCGGGCGCCGTCCCGAACACCTCCACCTACGCGCTGACCAACGCGACGCTGCCGTACATCGTCGAGCTGGCCAACCGCGGGTGGAAGGACGCGCTGCGCCGCGACGCCGCGCTGGCCAAGGGCCTGAACGTGCACGAGGGCCAGATCACCTACAAGGCCGTCGCCGACGCCTTCGACCTGGAGTCCGTCTCCCTGGAGACCGTCCTCGCCTGACGCGCCGACACCCCGTCGCCCCCGGCCCGCTCCCCTCGGGCCGGGGGCTTCGGCGCGCCCGCACGCCCACGGGCCGGTGACCGGCCGGTGGACGGGTGATGTCAATTCATGTGCAACGTGTCACCCGCCCTGCGGACCCGGTCACCGCGGGTCACCCCGCCGCGGGGCGCGGCGACCCCGGAATCGTGAGGGTTCCCGGCCCGCGCAAGCCTTGACAGCGGGTGGTCGGGGAGCCGACACATCGTGCCCACTACCGTGGATTGTGTTGCTGCGAACGCCTGGAACGGCCTAGAGTCGCAAACCGTCGGCAAGCTGCCACGCTGACGTATCGACATAGAGTCCTGGAAGCCCAAGGAGGTAAGACGACTTGTGAATGAGTCGACATTTGCTCCCGGGGGTGGTCAGCCAGGACTGGCGGAGCTCGCCGCCGGACAGCCGCACGACGAGTACGCGCGGCCGGCGACGGTGGGTACGGCGGAGGTCGGCTCGGTCGCGGTCCGCACCTTCGAGGCGCGCCAGAGCGGCACCGCCGCCGGCGCCGACTACGACGCCGAGCTCGGCGCGTACGGCCTCTCCTACGCCGACCTGGGCTACGGCCCCTACGACGACCCGGACGCCGAGTACGAGCCGGACCCGGAGTACGCCGCCACCCTGGCCCCCGACGCCGCCCGGCAGCGCCGCGAGCGGGTCGGCCCCACCGGCCGTCCGCTGCCGTACTTCCCGATCCCCGCGCCGGTGGCCGAGCACGGCCCCGCGCAGATCATCGCCATGTGCAACCAGAAGGGCGGCGTCGGCAAGACCACGTCGACCATCAACCTGGGTGCCGCGCTGGCCGAGTACGGCCGCCGGGTGCTGCTCGTCGACTTCGACCCGCAGGGCGCCCTCTCCGTCGGCCTCGGCGTGAACCCGATGGAACTCGACGTCACCGTCTACAACCTGCTCATGGAGCGGGGCCTGACGGCCGATGAGGTCCTGCTGAAGACCGCCGTCCCCGGCATGGACCTGCTGCCGTCCAACATCGACCTGTCGGCCGCCGAGGTGCAGCTGGTCAGCGAGGTCGCCCGCGAGTCCGCGCTCGCCCGCGCCCTCAAGCCGCTGCTGCCGGACTACGACTACGTCATCATCGACTGCCAGCCCTCGCTCGGCCTGCTCACCGTCAACGCCCTGACGGCGGCTCACAGCGTCATCGTCCCGCTGGAGTGCGAGTTCTTCGCGCTGCGCGGCGTCGCGCTGCTCACCGAGACCATCGAGAAGGTCTGCGAGCGGCTCAACCCGGAGCTGCGCCTCGACGGCATCCTCGCCACCATGTACGACTCCCGTACGGTGCACAGCCGCGAGGTGCTGGCCCGGGTGGTCGAGGCCTTCGGCGAGCACGTCTTCCACACCGTCATCGGACGCACCGTCAGGTTCCCGGAGACGACCGTGGCCGGCGAGCCGATCACCACGTACGCGACCAACTCGGTCGGCGCCGCCGCCTACCGCCAGCTCGCCAGGGAGGTGCTCGACCGGTGCCGCCCCGCCGAGTGAGTCTCCCGGGAGCCGACGAGCTGTTCCGGACCACCGGGGGGATGGCCCTGTCGCCCTCGCTGGGCCGGTCGGCCGAGGCCACCAGACCGGAGACCGCCCGGCCCGCCGAGCAGCCCGCCGCGGCCGGCGACACCGCCGCCGACGGGGCCGCCACCGAGGCCGCCCAGCCGCAGCCGCCCGCCGAGGCGGCCCGCCGGCACGCCCCCGAGGAGCAGGCGGAGGCCCGCCGGCCGCGCCCCCGCGGCCGCGCCGCCCGCCGGCCCACCGGCCGCGAGCGGCACGACGAGAAGATCACGGTCTACGTCTCCGCCGAGGAGCTCATGGACCTGGAGCACGCCCGGCTGGTGCTGCGCGGCGAGCACGGCCTCGCCGTCGACCGCGGCCGCGTCGTCCGGGAGGCCATCTCCGTCGTCCTGGCGGACCTGGAGCAGCGGGGCGAGGCGAGCATCCTGGTGCGGCGGCTGCGCGGCCGCTGAGGCCCGCGGAGGGCCTCCTCGGCCCGGACCCGGACCGGCCCGGCCGGGGCGCGGGCGTGTCGGGCGCCCAGGAGGGTGGCGCGGCGACCGGCCCGGGTGAAGATGGTCCGGTCATGACGAGCGCGCCCGAGCCCCCCGAGCCGGCCGCCCCAGCCCCGCCGGCCGGTGCCGGACCGGGCGAGGAGCGCGGCGGCTTCCGGGTGCGGCTGGACAACTTCGAGGGCCCGTTCGACCTCCTGCTCAGCCTGATCGCCAAGCACCGGCTGGACGTCACCGAGGTCTCGCTCTCCAAGGTCACCGACGAGTTCGTCGCCCACATCCGGGCGATGGGCCCGGACTGGGACCTCGACGCGGCGACCGAGTTCCTGGTCGTCGCCGCCACCCTGCTCGACCTCAAGGCGGCCAGGCTGCTGCCCGCCGCCGAGATCGAGGACGAGGAGGACCTCGCCCTCCTGGAGGCCCGCGACCTGCTCTTCGCCCGGCTGCTGCAGTACCGGGCGTACAAGCAGGCGGCCGCCCTGTTCGCCGAGCGCTGGGCGGCCGAGCTGCTGCAGCGCCCCCGCACGGTCGGCCTGGAGCCGCACCACGCGCTGCTGCTGCCCGAGGTGGTCATCACCGTCGGCCCCCGGGGCCTGGCCCGGCTCGCCGCCCGGGCGACGGCGCCCAGGCCGGAGCCGGTGGTCTACGTCGACCACATCCACACCCCGCCGGTGAGCGTCCGCGAGCAGGCCGGGGTCGTCGTCGACCGGCTCACCGCGCTCGGCAGCGCGACCTTCGGCAGGCTGGTGGAGGACGCCGACAACACGCTGGTCGTGGTGGCCCGCTTCCTCGCCCTGCTGGAGCTGTACCGGGAGAAGGTGCTCGACTTCGAGCAGCCGGACGCCCTGGGCGAGCTGCTGGTGCACTGGGTCGCCGACACCGGCCGGCGCGTCGAGGTGACCGACGAGTTCGACCGTCCGCCCGGCGAGGGCGCGGACGGCCGCGGCAAGGACGGAGAACCGCAGTGAACGCCGATCAGCCGCGCCCCAGCCGGCGCACCCTCGGCCTCCCCGGCCAGGCCCGCCCCGACGAGTGGCAGGAGAGCGCGTACGCGACCGAGCCCGCCCACGCGGCACCGGACGGCGCGGACGACGCGGCGGCCGCGGAGGAGGCCGCGGAGCAGCCGCACATCCCGGCGCCGGCGGCGGAGCCGGCCGCGGACACCTCCGAGCCCGAACCGATGCCCGACCCGGCGCCGCTGCCCGCCCCCGAGCCGGAGCCCGAACCGGAACCGGAGCGGCCCGAGGAGTCCGGTGCCCGCGGGGTGCCGCTGCGGGCCGCGCTGGAGGCGATCCTGATGGTCGTCGACGAGCCCGCCACCGAGGCGCACCTCGCCGCCGTCCTGGAGCGGCCGCGCGCCGCGGTCGCCGCCGCGCTGCGCGAACTCGCCGCCGAGTACACCGCCCAGGGCCGCGGCTTCGACCTGCGCCACGTCGCCGGGGGCTGGCGCTTCTACACCCGCGCCGACTGCGCGCCGGCCGTCGACCGCTTCGTCCTGGACGGCCAGCAGGCCCGCCTCACGCAGGCCGCGCTGGAGACGCTCGCGGTGGTCGCCTACCGGCAGCCGGTGTCGCGCAGCCGGGTCTCCGCAGTACGCGGTGTGAACTGTGACGGTGTGATGCGTACCCTGGTACAGCGAGGACTGGTGGAAGAGACCGGCTCCGAGCCCGAAACAGGTGCGATCCTGTATCGGACGACGAACTACTTCCTGGAACGGACGGGGCTGCGAGGCCTGGACGAGCTGCCCGAGCTCGCGCCCTTCCTGCCCGAGGTCGACGACGTGGAAGCGGAGTCCCTGGAGGGCACGATGATCGCGGAGGCGGTGGCTGCCGCCCGCGCGGCCGACGGCGAGAGCGCCTGACGGTCCGCGTCCGATCGGTGAGGGGGCGGTGAGGTCGGCCGGCACGACACGCACTCCCACGACGGACACGACGTACGGACATTTTGATGCGCAGCAGTGGCAACGGCAGGAACAACAGCGGCGGCCAGGGCCGGGGAGGCCAGGGACGCGGCGGACAGGGCGGGGGCCGGAGCGGCGGCGGCTCGCGCGGCGGGTCGTCCTACGGCGGCGGATCCTCCTACGGCGGTTCGTCGTACGGCTCCTCCGGCGGCGGCCGGGGCGGCTCGTCCTCCCAGGGCGGGCGCCGCGACGACCGCCGCGACGACAGGCGTGACGACCGCCGTGACGACCGGCGCTACCCGGACCGCCCGCTGCGGCCCGAGGAGCGCCGCTACGACCGCCCCGAGTACGGCGGCGGCCCCAACGCCACCCCCGGCCGCAGCAGCTTCGCGGCGCGCCGCCCCGGCGCCGCGCCCAAGCCGCGCCGCGAGGGCCAGGGCGCCCCGGGCGACCCGCGCCGCCAGCCGCAGCGCTCCCGCGAGCTCCAGGCCAAGATCGAGGACGCGGTGCTCGCCCGGCACGACAAGCCGGCCGTGAAGACCCCCAAGACCTTCGGCGAGCCCGAGGGCGAGCGCCTGCAGAAGGTGCTCGCGCGGGCCGGCATGGGCAGCCGCCGGGCCTGCGAGGAGCTCATCGAGCAGGGCCGGGTCGAGGTCAACGGCAAGCGGGTCACCGAGCAGGGCAAGCGGGTCGACCCGGCCAACGACGAGATCAAGGTCGACGGCCTGACCGTCGCCACCCAGTCCTACCTGTTCTTCGCGCTGAACAAGCCGGCCGGCGTCGTCTCCACCATGGAGGACCCGGACGGCCGCCAGTGCCTCGGCGACTACGTCACCAACCGCGAGACCCGGCTCTTCCACGTCGGCCGCCTCGACACCGAGACCGAGGGCATCATCCTGCTCACCAACCACGGCGAGCTGGCCCACCGCCTCACCCACCCGAAGTACGGCGTCACCAAGACCTACCTGGCCGCCATCCAGGGCCCGATCCCGCGCGACCTCGGCAAGCAGCTCGCCAAGGGCGTCGAGCTGGAGGACGGCTGGGCCCGCGCCGACTCCTTCAAGGTGGTCTCCAACGTCGGCAAGAACTACCTGGTCGAGGTGACCCTGCACGAGGGCCGCAAGCACATCGTCCGCCGGATGCTCTCCGAGGTCGGCTTCCCGGTCGAGAAGCTGGTGCGCACCCACTTCGGGCCGATCGCGCTCGGCGACCAGAAGTCGGGCTGGCTGCGCCGCCTCACGAACCCCGAGGTCGGCCAGCTGATGCGCGAGGTCGGCCTGTAGGGCGGACCGGGGCCGCACCGTCGGAACCTTCGAATCGAAGGCCTCCCCGCCGTCCGGCGGGGAGGCCTTCCGGCTCTTCGGCGGGGACCCCGTGTGAACCTCGACGCACCGCCTTGTCATGATGTGGATCTGTGGCGCAGGATGGCCACCGGACAGCAGCTCGACGAGTGGCGGAACTGCGCCACTGGGCCACTGGCCGCATGGGGGAAGGAGCGGCGTGCTCGACGCATTCGGAGCGCTCGGCCTGGGACGGCCGGACGGACAGGTGTACGCGGCCCTGGTGGTCTCGCCGCAGTCCACCGCCGAGGAGCTGGCCGGGCAGTGCGGCCTGACACTGCAGCAGAGCCAGGACGCCCTCGACCGGTTGGCCGAGCAGGGCATGGCCACCCGGGCCCCGGTCGACCGGGAACGCTACCTCGCGGTCGCGCCCGACGTCGCCATCGGAACCCTCATCGGCCACCGTGAGGCGGAGCTGCGCAGCGCCCGCGCCGAGATGCACCGGCTGATGGACGCCTTCCGCGAGGCGTCCCGCTACACCGACCCGGCGCACTCCGTCGAGGTCCTCACCGGCGGCGAGGCGATCGCCCAGCGGCTGGAGCACCTGGTCGACAGCACCCAGTACCAGGTGCGCGGCTTCGACTGCCCGCCCTACATCCAGGACCCGGTCGCCCAGATGCCCCGCCAGCGCGCCAAGCTCAAGGCGGGCGTGCGCTTCCGCACCGTGTACGACAAGGACGCGGTGGCCTGGCCGGGCCGGCTGGAGAAGGAGATCCTCATCGGCGTCGAGGACGGCGAGGAGGCCCGCGTCCGCCCCGTGCTGCCGATGAAGATGATGATGTCGGACGACAAGATGGCGATCATCCCGATCACCGTCGGCGACAGCGTGCTGGACGCCGCCTACGTCATCCACCCGTCGGCACTGCTGCAGGCCCTGGACGCGCTGTTCGAGGCCGAGTGGGAGCGGGCCGTGCCGCTGCAGGCGGCGATCGGCGACGGCGAGGCCGACACCGGCCCCGAGGCCGACCACCGCAAGCTGCTCGGCCTGCTCGCCGCCGGCCTGACCGACGAGTCGATCGCCCGCTCCCTCGGCTGGAGCGCCCGCACCACCCAGCGGCGGCTGCAGAGCCTGATGCGCCAGCTCGGCGCCACCACCCGCTTCCAGGCGGGCATGGCGGCCCGCGAGCGCGGCTGGCTCTGACCGCCGCCGCCCGGACGGGCCCGGCTCAGCTCCAGGGGAGCAGCCGGGCCCAGCGGCCGTCCGCGCCGCGCTCGACCTTCTCCAGGCCGATCACCGCCGTCCGGTTCAGCCGGCCGTAGATGTGCGGGAAGAGCACGTCCGGCGTGGCGCCCTCCGGCGGCGGGCCGGAGGGCGCCTCCCACTTCACCATCGGCTCGACCAGCTTCTCCTCGATCAGCAGCGCCATCAGCGGATCCGGCGTGTCGGCGAAGAAGAGGTTGGCGACGGCCAGCACCGTCCGCTCGTCGGCCGAGCAGTGGATGAAGCCGTCGGTGAGCAGCGAGGCGGCCGCGTACGGCCGCCCCGGGTCGCGCAGCCAGTCGTCCAGCGGGGCGAGATGGTAGATCATGGGTCATTTCTACCGGAGTTGACGGAACAAATCCGGCTGGACCTGGCTCACAGTCCCGCCACCTTCGACGCCGCCGACACCTCGTACACGAGCGTGAGGGTGCGCCGGCCGCCCGGCGGCAGCGGAACGTCCCAGCGGACGACGCCCTCCGAGTCCAGCTCGTCCGGCGGCGGCGAGCAGGCCTCCTTGCGCAGCTTCACCTCCACCGAGGACACCTCGGACACCGGGATCCGCTCGCGCACCGTCACCACCTGCTCGTCCCGCTCCTCGGGCGCGGAGAACCGCGACAGGTGCAGCCGCACCGTCCGGGTGACCACCGTCCGCCCGGTGATGCCCGTCGTACCGCGGCCCTCCTCGGTCTCCCGGACCACCCGGTGGCCGTCCGAACTGCCGAAGGACAGCTCCGCCGCGGCCCCCGGGGCGGTGAACCGCAGCTCGCCGCGGCCGGTGAACCCGCTGCCCTGGACCAGGTCGACCGGCCCGGCCAGCAGCGCGTGCCCCGCGTCGTTGCGGAACCGCACCACCCGGGTGACCAGCGGCGACAGCTCCGGCGCGGCCGCGAACTCGCTGCTCGCCGCGGTGTCGAACACGGTCAGCGGGATCCGGTGCGCCCGCCCGTCGGCCGGCACCGAGGCCGGCGACGCCGCCCGCAGCACCCGCACCTCGCCGCCGTCGTCCACCCCCGGCAGGCCGTCCGCGGACGGACCGGTCGTGCCGATCTCCTCCTCGCGCAGCTCCACCTCGACCGTCCGGCGTTCCTCCGCGGTGCGCTCCCGCAGGCTCAGCACGTCCTCGGTCAGCCGCGGCGGCTCCGAGGCCAGCGCCGACCGGGCCGTCGAGAAGGTCAGCCGCGCCCCGGACCAGTCCTCGCCGGTGCGCTGCCACACCACCGCCTCGGTCTCCAGCACCAGCCGCCCGCCCGCCAGCGAGGCCCGGTAGGCCGGCCGCCACAGCGCGCACGGCGTCAGGTGGCCCACCTTCAGCTCCGCCCGGCCCGCCGCCTCCGCCTCCACCGTCACCTCGACGTGGGCGAACAGCTCCGCCGGCTCCTGCTCGGCCGCGTCCAGCGCCCGCCGGGCCGCCGCCAGGTCCTCGGCCAGCTCCTCCAGCCGCGCCCGGGACACCCGCAGCTTCTCGCCGTGCGCGTCCCGCTCGCCGTCGATCCGGTCGAGCTCGCGACCCCAGCGGCTGCGCTCCAGCTCGCCGCGGCCCGCGCCCTCGCCGATCTCCCGCAGCAGATCGGCGGCCAGCTGGGCGAGCAGCGCCAGCCGGGCCTCCAGCCGCTCCCGGACCCGGGTCTCGGCCTGCTGCTCCTGCTCCAGGGCGTGCACCCGGTGCCGCAGCTCCGAGTCCCCGGCGGTGGGCGGCAGTGGGGCGCGCGGCACCCAGCTGCGCACCACCCGGGCGTCCAGCACCCGGACGCCCCCGCCGCCGGGCGCCTCCGCGCGCAGGGTGCGGTCCACGGCGAGTGCCGAGACCGGACCGAGCCGCAGCCGGCTGACCCCTGCGGGGAGGTCGACCACGGTGGTCCGTTCGACGTGCGCGCGGTCCTCCAGACAGGTCACCGCCGTCACCGGCAGCGGGTGGTCGGCCGCCGGCGCCTGCGGCAGCGGCTCGTCGGGGGGCGGGGCGATGGATGTGTCGGTCATGGTCAGCTCCTCCGGTTGCCGCCGACGACGGCCTTGCCGGCCGGGATGCGGATCTCGTAGCCGCCGTCGAGTTCGGCGGTGCCGCCGGCGGGCAGCTCCACCCGCCAGCGCCGGGTGCTCGGCGGGTAGGCGTCGGACGGCCGGTCGGGCGCGGTCCAGGTGCCGCGCTCCTCGATCCGCACGTCCTGGTCGGTGGAGACCGGCACCCGCTCGCGCACCTCCACGGTGACGGGGTGCGGCAGCCGGTTCGCCAGCTCCACGTGGATGCGGTGGTCCAGCACCGTGGTGTTGTTGAGCATGCCCGCGGTGGACTCCCGCATCTCGGTGCGGCGGGCCACCCGCACCGCCTCCGCCTGGCCGAGGCCGACCCGGCGGGCACCGCCCGCGGCCAGCGTCGGCAGCGCCGCGGTCAGCAGGAAGTCCCCGTCCACGGTGACCTCCACCGGCCCGGCCAGCAGCGCCGAGGCCGTGGCGTTGGTCAGCACCAGGGTGCCGTACACCGCCTCCTCGACGGCCGGCACGCAGACGTACTCGGTGCGCAGCGACACCGGCACCTCCCCGACGGTGACGGTGTGCCAGGTGCCGTCCGAGGGCACGTCGGCCCGCGCCGCCGCGTCGTACCGCTGGTCGAAGGAGCCCGCCGAGACCCGCGGCCGCACCGCGTGCGCCGGCAGGGCCAGCGCCGCCACCGACTCGGCGAGGTTCCGCGACTCCGTCGCCGCCGGGTCGTGCACCGCCCCGGGGAACAGCAGGCCGCGCCGGTGCGCCGGCCGGTCCGGGCCCTCCAGCACCAGGCCCGCGTAGTCCAGCTGCGCCTGCGAAGGACCCGGCGGCACCGGCGGCGCCACCGGCTCCGGCGCCACGTCGAAGGCGGCGGCCGGTGCGGAGCGTGCCCCGCCCCCGGCCCTCGCGCGCATGCCGCGGGCGGACGCCACCGGCGCCGGCGGAGGCATCGCCCCCGGCGGCTGCGGCGCCGCACCGTACGCCTGGACGGACGGCGCCGGCATCGGGAAGGCCTGCGGTGCGAAACCCGGAGCGGGCGGCGGAGGCGGCACAGGCGCCGCGAACGGCAGCGCGGTCTCCGCGCCGGTGAGGCCGCCCGCCAGCGTCACGTCCGGCCCGGCACCCGGCCGGGCCGCCCGGCCCGGGCGGCCACCGCCCGCCGGACGGGCCCGCCCCGCACGCGGCTGCGGCGGGCGGCCCGCCGCGTCGTACCCGCTGAACAGGTCGCCCAGCCCCGCCGGGGGCTCCCGCCAGCCCGACGCGGCCGGTGCGGCCTGCCGCCGTCCGATCCGCAGCGAACGCAGCTGCGGCAGGTCCGTCCGGCGCTGCAGGTCCGCCGTGGACAGGCCGATCCGCACCCCCGACCAGTCCTCACCGGTGCGCTGCGCGAGCTGGGCCCGCAGCAGCAGCGTCCCGGAGCCCTCGCCCTGGCGGTAGGTCAGCCGGTACGTCGGCACCCACACCGCACCCGGCACCCCGTACTCCACCTCCAGCTCGACCTCGGCACCCTCCGCCGCACCCTCCAGCGTCACCACGGCCGAACCGCCCAGCGTCACCGGGCCGACCGCCACCGCGGACGAGGCCCGGGCCAACGCATCCTCGGCGAGGGCCAGTTCGTGCTCGGCCAGCCGCAGTTCCTCGGCGAGGTCCGCGGACTGCGCGTGCAGCGCCGCCAGCCGCTCGTCCACGAAGTCCGCCAGCTCGAACCAGGCGTCGGTCGGCGTACGGCGGTGCGGCTCGTCCGCCTGCAACGGCGGCGGGACCGCCCGCACCGCGGAGACCTCCGCGATCCGCGCCTCCTGCCGCGCGGAACGCTGCCGCAGGGCCTCCGCGGCGTCCCGCGCCCGATCCACCCGCAGGCGCAGCCCCGGAAGGTCCGAACGGCTGCGGACCTCCGCCTCCGGCTCCAACCGCGCCGCCGTCACCCGCGCCCCGCCGGAGAGCACCGACGCACGCAGCGAACCCGCGTCCGCCACCCTCGGCAGGCCCGTCAGCCGGACCCTGCCGTCCGCGGGCACCGTGCCCCGGGCCCGCCTGCGGCACAGCGCGCCGCTCGCGTACACCACCACCGAGTCGAGTACCGACTCCCACCGATCCGCCGTTGTCGTCTCTGCTGCCACCCCGCCCTGCCCTTCGTCCGTCCCCGGTCCGGGCCGCCAGTCTGCCGGGGCCGGCGGCCGTCCGCCGCGGATTTCCGCTGCGCGTCGGCTGAGGGGACGGCCCCGGCCCCCGACCCGGTTGCGGACGGAGACATACCCAGGCGAACGGGCAACCGTGCAGGTCCGGGCAGGACGGGAACGGGGGCGCGTGGGGGCACCCGGTGCACGCCACCTGTCCGGCGCCCCTGGGACCGCCCTTCCCCTACGGTCCGCCGCTGTGCGGGGGTTCGGCTGGTGGACGGCTTCGACGGGCGGGACGGGGCTGCGAGAGGATGGGCGGAGCAGAAGGCCGCCCGTACCAGGAGACCAACCCCGTCATGCGCACAGCCGCCGTCATCGGCACCGGACTGATCGGCACCTCCGCCGCCCTCGCGCTCACCGGCCGCGGGGTCGCCGTCTATCTGGAGGACGCCGACCCGGACGCCGCCCGTACGGCCGCCGCGCTCGGCGCGGGTTCGACCGAGCCGCCCGAGGGCCCGGTCGACCTGGCGATCGTCGCGGTGCCGCCGGCGCTGGTCGGCAAGGTGCTGGCGGACTGCCAGCGCCGCGGTCTGGCCCGCTGCTACACCGACGTGGCCAGCGTGAAGGCCGGCCCGCGGGCCGAGGTGGCCGCGCTCGGCTGCGACACCGTCCACTACATCGGCGGCCACCCGATGGCCGGCCGTGAGCGGTCCGGCCCGCTGGCCGCCCGCGCCGACCTGTTCGAGGGCCGGCCGTGGGTGCTCACCCCGACCGGGGACACCGACACCGACACCCTGAATGCCGCGCTGGAGCTGGTGGCGCTCTGCGGGGCCATGCCGATCGTGATGGACGCGACCGCGCACGACCGTGCCGTCGCGCTGGTCTCGCACGCCCCCCAGCTGGTCTCCTCGATCGTGGCGGCCCGGCTGGAGCATGCCGACGAGACGGCCGTCCGGCTGTCCGGGCAGGGCGTGCGGGACGTGACCCGGATCGCCGCGTCCAACCCGGCGCTCTGGGTGGACATCCTCTCCGCGAACGCCGGGGTGGTCGCCGACATCCTCCAGGAGGTGGCCGCGGACCTCGACGAGGCGGTGACGGCGCTGCGCGCCCTGCAGGCCGCCGACGAGGGCGAGCGGCGGGCCGGCGCGGCGGGCATCGAGGCGGTGATGCGGCGCGGCAACACCGGCCACGCCCGGATCCCCGGCAAGCACGGCGCCCCGCCGACCCGGTACGAGTCGGTCACCGTCGTCCTCGGCGACCAGCCGGGCGAGCTCGGCCGGCTCTTCGGCGAGGTCGGTGCGCTCGGCGTCAACATCGAGGACGTCACCATCGAGCACTCCGACGGCCAGCAGGTCGGCCACGTGCACCTGGACGTCGCCCCGTCGGCCGTCCGGCTGCTCACCGGCGGTCTGCGCGACCGCGGCTGGAGCGTCCGCGACTGAGCCCCCGCCCGCCCGGGAACCGCCCGTCGTCTTGTCGCGTCGGTGCACCGGACGGGCTTCGGGGAGGGCTGACGTACGGACACGATCCGGTGGACGGACCGGTGGACGCCGCGGCGGACGCACTGCTGTGGCGCCCGGGGCCGCCGGACGGCGACCGCACCGCGGCCCTGGTCGGCGCCGTGGACGCCGGTGCCGTGCTGCTCCTGCTGCTGCTCCGGCCGGTGCTGCGGTGGTGGGGCCGCGCGATCGGCGCGGTGCTGCTCGCCGGGCAGCCGGCCGGCCTGCGGATGCTGCGGACCCGGCAGCGACGGCCGGTTGTGGAGTGCGAGCTGCGCCCGGGGCGGGGCACGGCCCGGTTCGTGCTGCACGGCGGGGCCGAGCAGGTCGTCCCGTTCGCGGCCTTCCGCCGGATCGACCTGACGCACCGGGGCGAGCGCGGTGCCCGCGGCACCCGGTCGACGCCGATTCCGGCCTGGAACCCGCGCCGGCCCCCTCGGCCGGCACCGCCGGCGGGCCGCGGACGGCGCGCACCGTCGTGCCGGAGGACGACCTGGACCGGCTGCGGGCCTTCGCCGAGCGGCACGGGGTGCGGTACCACGAGGAGGAGCGGCTGCCGGCCGACCGACCGCCGGGCATGCAAGCGGTCGGCCCCGGGACCGACCGGACGGGATGCCTCCGCCGGTCCATTAACCTTGTAGATAGTCATCCCGGCCCGAGCGCGCCGGACCGAGAGAGAGGTTCGCCCCGTGGACACTGCCGACCGAGCGCACGCCCCGGTCGTCGTCGCCATCGACGGACCCTCCGGATCGGGCAAGTCGACCGTCTCGCGGGCGGTCGCCGCCCGCCTCGGTCTCAGCTTCCTGGACACCGGCGCCATGTACCGGGCGATGACCTGGTGGATGCTCTCCAACGACATCGACGTGGACGACGCCGAGGCCGTCGCGATCGCCTGCGGCAAGCCGGTGATCGTCTCCGGCACGGACGCGGCCGGCCCGACCATCACGGTCGACGGCCAGGACGTCTCCGGCCCGATCCGCGGCCCCGAGGTGACCGCCAAGGTCTCCGCGGTCTCCGCCGTCCCGGCCGTCCGGGCCCGGCTGGTGGAGCTGCAGCGCGGCTGCGCCGAGGTCGCCCCGCGCGGCATAGTCGCCGAGGGCCGCGACATGGGCACCGTCGTGTTCCCGGACGCCACCGCCAAGGTCTTCCTCACCGCCTCGGGCACCGCCCGTGCCGCGCGCCGCGCGGCCGAGCTCCGTGCCAAGGGCGTGGACGAGGCCACCATCGCCGCGATGGCCGCCGACCTGGACCGCCGGGACGCCGCCGACTCCTCCCGGGAGACGGCGCCGCTGGCCCAGGCCCCGGACGCCGTCCTGGTGGACACCAGCGAGCTCACCCTCGACCAGGTGATCGACACGGTCGCCGCCCTGGTCGAGGAGCGGGCCCAGCAGCCGTCCGCCGTCTGACCATCCTCGGGCCGTCCGGCCCGTCCTCCGACTACGGGACACGTAGTTTCGCGCTGCCCGGCAGGGCAGGTACGCACGGCACGCCCCTGGGAAGGGCCGTGCCGGGAAACGGAAGAAACACACATGAGCAACGACACCGCCGCGCACCACGGTGAGCTCGGCGACGCCGAGTACGCCGAGTTCATGGCGCTCGCCGCCGAAGAGGGCTTCGACACCGACGAGGTGGACGCCGACCTCGACGCCGCCTCGCACGGCCCGCTGCCGGTGCTGGCCGTCGTCGGCCGCCCGAACGTCGGCAAGTCGACCCTGGTGAACCGCATCATCGGCCGCCGCGAGGCGGTCGTCGAGGACCGCCCCGGCGTCACCCGCGACCGCGTGACCTACGAGGCCACCTGGAACGGCCGCCGCTTCAAGCTCGTCGACACCGGTGGCTGGGAGGTCGACGTCCTCGGCATCGACGCCGCCGTCGCCGCCCAGGCCGAGTACGGCATCGAGTCCGCCGACGCGGTCCTCTTCGTCGTCGACGCCACCGTCGGCGCGACCGACACCGACGAGGCGCTGGTCAAGCTGATCCGCCGGGCCGGCAAGCCGGTCGTGCTGTGCGCCAACAAGGTCGACGGCCCGTCCACCGAGGCCGAGGCCGCCTACCTGTGGTCGCTTGGCCTCGGCGAGCCGTACCCCGTCTCCGCGCTGCACGGCCGCGGCTCCGGCGACCTGCTGGACGCCGTCATGGCCGCACTGCCCGAGGCCCCGCCGCAGCTCTTCGGCAACGGCACCCTCGGCGGCCCCCGCCGGGTCGCGCTGATCGGCCGCCCGAACGTCGGCAAGTCCAGCCTGCTCAACAAGGTCGCCGGCGAGGAGCGGGTGGTCGTCAACGAGCTGGCCGGCACCACCCGCGACCCGGTCGACGAGATGATCGAACTCGGCGGCAAGACCTGGAAGTTCGTCGACACCGCCGGTATCCGCCGCCGGGTCCACCTGACCGCCGGCGCGGACTTCTACGCCTCGCTGCGCACCGCCTCGGCGCTGGAGAAGGCCGAGGTCGCGGTCGTCCTGATCGACGCCAGCGAGACCCTCGCCGAGCAGGACACCCGGATCATCTCGATGGCCGTCGAGGCCGGCCGGGCCGTCGTGATCGCCTACAACAAGTGGGACCGGCTCGACGAGGAGCGCCGCTACTACCTGGAGCGCGAGATCGAGAAGGATCTCGTCCAGGTGCAGTGGGCGCCGCGGGTCAACGTCTCGGCGAAGACCGGCCGGCACATGGAGAAGCTCGTCCCGGCGATCGAGACCGCGCTGGAGGGCTGGGAGACCCGCATCCCGACGGCCCGTCTGAACGCCTTCCTGGGCGAGCTGGTGGCGGCCCACCCGCACCCGATCCGCGGCGGCAAGCAGCCCCGCATCCTGTTCGGCACCCAGGCCGGCACCCGCCCGCCGCGGTTCGTGCTGTTCGCCTCCGGCTTCCTGGAGGCGGGCTACCGCCGCTTCGTCGAGCGCCGGCTGCGCGAGGAGTTCGGCTTCGAGGGCACGCCGATCTCGATCTCCGTGCGGGTGCGCGAGAAGCGCCGCAAGAAGTAGGACACGAGCGGAACGGCCGGGGCCGGGCAGCGATCGTGCTGCCCGGCCCCGG
>NZ_JBFBDW010000068.1:0-39188 GCF_040683455.1 Kitasatospora sp. NPDC093679 | reverse complement strand
GCGTCGACGGCCTTCTGGAGCGCCGCGTTGTTGTAGCCGAGGGCGGTCTGCACGTCGCCCTTGCCGACGAAGCCGGTGCCGGTGGCGGCGTCGAAGCCGGCCGCCGCCGAGGCGGGGGTGGCGCCCAGGGCGATCGCCGCCACGGAGGTCGCGACACCGCCGATGAGCTTGCTGCGAAGGTGCATGTACGGGATCTTTCGTCGTGTCGTCACTTGTTCGCCATTGCTGGCGCGTGAGGCGTCAGTGCGCCTCTCCTCCGGCTGCTGGTGTTCTGTGATCCTGTGGGGGCGGACGCCCGACCGGGCGGTCGACCGGTTCCGCCTGACGCGTGATCACCGATCGGTGATCGCGATGGAGAGTACGTGGTCGTCGACCGGCCACCGATCGGGAGCGCCCACAGCACGGGCAACGTTTGCGCAGGTCAGAGTGGATCTGTGCGGGGCCGAGGAGGTTTCACATGTCCCGAAGTGATGGGTCGGTGTCCCACGAGGTCACGTGCGGGGCCGGAGCGAGGGGCGCCGGACGGGCGGATTCCTGATGGAGTCCCTGGTCCGCAGCGCGGCGCTGACGGGGTATCCGGAGCTGTGCCGCGCCGTGGGGATCGACCCCGGCGCGCTGCTGCGCGGAGCCGGCCTGGACCTCCCCGGCCTCGCCGACCAGGACACCTGGATCTCCGCCTCCGCGGTGGCGCAGGTCCTGGAGGCGTCGGCGGACGCGTCCGGCCGGGAGGACTTCGGACTGCGGCTGGCCGAACTGCGCCGCCTCTCCGCCCTCGGCCCGGTCAGCCTCCTGGTCCGCGAGGAACCCGACGTCCGCAGCGTGCTCGAACTGCTGATCACCTACGAGCGCATGTACAACGAGGCCCTGCGCGCGAGCCTGGACGAGGCGGGCGACCTGGCGACGCTGCGCATCTCCCTGGACCTGCCGCCGTCCCGGCGGATCCGCCAGGCCGTGGAACTCGTGTTGGCCGCGTACCACCTGATCCTCGACGACTTCCTCGGTGACCGGCTGCGGCCGCGCCAGGTCTGCTTCACCCACCGGGCGCCGGCGGACCTGGAGACCCACCACCGCGTCTTCGCGACGGACCTACGGTTCGGCGCGGGTTTCAACGGCATCGTGCTCGCCCGCAGGGCGCTGCAGGTGCCCAACACCGAGGCGGACCCGGTCCTGCGCAGGTACGCGCGGCAGTACGTCGAATCGCTGGCCAAGGAGACCGGATCCTCCGACGCCGAGCAGGTGCGGAAGGTCATGGAGGTCCTCCTGCCGGCCGGCCGGTGCACCGCGAGCCAGGTGGCGCGCAGCATGGGGATCGACCGCCGCACCCTGCACCGTCGCCTGGAGCAGTCCGGCCGGACCTTCACCTCGCTCCTCAACGCCACCCGGGTCGACCTCGCACCGAGGTTCGTCGCCGACACCCGGCGCCCGCTCGCGGAGATCGCCCCGCTCCTCGGCTTCACCGCCGCAGGGGCGTTCTCCCGCTGGTTCCGCATCCAGTTCGGCGTCAGTCCGAGCCAGTGGCGCAGCGAGCAGTAGCCCTGCCCGGGGAGACGTCGTGACGGAGTCTCATCGGACGCCCGGCCGCGCCCCGGACCGCCGCCCGTTGACGTGGTCCCGCAGTTCGACCACCGTGGTCGCCACGCCGAGGAGCAGGGTCGCCGCCGCCGGCGGCCGCCACCAGGCGTGACCGGCGAAGACCTCGGCGCTCAAGCCGGCGAGGCAGATCACCCTCCACAGCACGTTCCGGCACGCGCGTGTCCGGGCCTTCATCCCCACCCCTCCCGGTGGCCGTCGGCCGGACCGTACCGCGCGGGCCAGGACCGGGTGCACGGCCCCCGGAGAGCCCCGGACACAGCAGAAACCCCAGGTCAGCGACCTGGGGTTTCCGGTTGGAGCGGGCGACGAGAATCGAACTCGCGCTCTAAGCTTGGGAAGCTCATGTTCTACCATTAAACTACGCCCGCTTCTGACGGCCCGTCATGGGTCGCCCGATCAAGCACCACTGTACCCCATCCGCGGAGCGGCACGGGGCATGGCGTGAACGCGCCGCCGGCCCGGTGCGAGGGGGTCTCCGAGGGGCGTACTGTGTGGGCCGTTCCGGCCGCGCGGGGCGGCGAGCCGCCGCGGGTGATGTCCGGAACATCCCCTAATGTGACGCTGGCGTCCGCGGCGCAGTCCTTCGCCCGGGCCCGCCGCACGGACCGGCCGGGCAGGGCGGGCAGGGCGGGCCGCGCCGGGGGCGCGAGGCGGACGGGGACCACGGGGAAGTATGGGAAGGGGATCGATGGAGCAGCGCACCGTCGTTCGTTGTGCCGAGGGGCACCTGTTCAGCACGGCCACGTTCCCGATGCAGAATCTCGGCACCGCCCGGCTCGGCCCGGGCAGACTCATCCGCTGTCCGCAGTGCGGACGCCTGCGGAGTTCGGTGCCGGCCGACGTGAGCGAGCTGTCCGGGGCGCAACTGGCACGCGCGATGCGGCTGGAGGCCGTGGAGTTCCTCGCCTGACGGTGTTCGGGCACGGCCGCGGGGCCCCGGACGACAGGTACCTGATTCGTCCGGGGCCCCGCGTTGCCTTTAACCTCGACTGCGTGCTGCTCTCTGACAAGGACATCCGGACCGAAATCGACAAGGGCCGGGTCGTGATCGACCCGTTCGACCCCAAGATGGTCCAGCCCTCCAGCATCGACGTCCGGCTGGACCGCTTCTTCCGGGTGTTCGAGAACCACCGCTACCCGCACATCGATCCCTCCGAGGAGCAGCCGGACCTGACCCGGCTGGTCGAGCCGGAGGGCGACGAGGCGTTCATCCTGCACCCGGGCGAGTTCGTGCTGGCCTCGACGTTCGAGGTGATCACGCTGCCGGACGACGTCGCCTCGCGGCTGGAGGGCAAGTCCAGCCTGGGCCGCCTCGGCCTGCTGACGCACTCCACGGCCGGCTTCATCGACCCCGGTTTCAGCGGCCACGTCACGCTGGAGCTGTCGAACGTCGCCACCCTGCCGATCAAGCTGTACCCGGGGATGAAGATCGGCCAGCTGTGCCTGTTCCGGCTGTCCTCGCCGGCCGAGCACCCCTACGGCTCGGAGCGGTACGGCTCGCGCTACCAGGGCCAGCGCGGCCCGACGCCGTCCCGCTCGTACCTGAACTTCCACCGCACCGAGGTCTGACCCGCCCGGGTCCGGCACCGCCCTCCTCCGCCCCTGCCGGGGCCGCGGAGGAGGGCCCGGGGAGCGCAACGGCAGTGGGCCGCCGATCACCGATCGGCGGCCCACTGCCGCGTCCGCGGAGACCGCGGGAGGCGCGGTTACTTCTTCTCTGCCAGGCAGAGCACGAACTTGTCGCTGAGCAGCTGCTGGGCCAGGCCCGCGGTGGAGCCCTCGACGTTGCTGCAGGCGTTCGGGTCGAAGGAGTTGTCGACGACCGAGATCACCTTGTAGTTGGCGTCGGCGCTGCCGCAGTCGACGGTGTCGACCTTGGGGTCGTTGTCGCTGCCGGTGACCTTGACGCACTCGCCGGCCTTGGCGTGCACGGGCTTGTCGGCGGCGGCGTAGCCGATGCCGAAGCTGATGCCGAGCTTGACCGCGACGATCAGCACCAGGGTGCCGACACCGATGAGGATCTTCTTGATCGGGCTCTTCTTCGGAGCGAGCACCGCCGCCTGGGCGGCCTGGGCGTACCCGTCGGGCACCTGGCCCGGGGCGGGCTGGCCGTAGGCGGGCGCCGGCTGGCCCGGGGCGGGCTGGCCGTAGCCCTGGGCGGGACCGAAGCCGCCCTGCGCGGACGGGTCGGTGGGGAGGCCCTGGGGCGGCTGCGGGGTCGTCATGGTGTTCCTCGGCTGGGGACGGGTGCTGAATGCACGCGAACGCTACCGAGAGCGACCCCGCCCCGCGCCGAACAATTCGAACAATTGCCGCATAGGCGCACGCTGCGTTATGGATCTGCAACGGAGCACCGCCCCGGGCCGGGAACCTCCGCGGGCCGCCGCGAGTTATGCGCGCTTCGGCCGGGTGACGGCGACCAGCTCGCTGCCGTCCTCGGAGAGGGTCAGCTCGGTGCGCAGCTCGGCGAGCTCGCCGAGGTGGTGCAGGTGGGTGCCGCCGCAGAAGATCCGGGCCGGACCCTGCGGGAGCTCGCAGTGCCACTGCCGGCGGGCGGTCAGCTCCGGCCCCGGCACGTCGATGCCGATCGGTGCGTCGGCGGCGACCCAGGCGGCGAGCTGGACGTTGACGGCCTCGGTGAGGGCGGGGATCGCGTCCGCGAGCGCCGGGAAGTCCTCGCCGGCCTCGGTGGTGAAGCCCTTCTTCCGCAGCGACTTGCCGAGCCGGTAGGTGTCGGTGCTGGCCTCGGTGTCCATCACGGAGGTGGCCATCGCGAGGCTGTCGAAGTCGGGGTTGCCGAAGGCGTCGCTGCGGCCCGGGTCCTTGCGCCAGCGCGGCGCGAGGGCGGCGTTGAGGGCGAGCGCGAGCAGGTGGCAGCCGCTGTGCGAGGCGGAGAGCAGCGCCCGGCGCCCGGCGTCGACGGCGAGTTCGGCGGTCGCCCCGATCGCGTCGGCGGGCTCCTGCTCGACCACGTGCAGCACCAGCCAGGACCACTCCTCGTCGCCCCGGCGGACGGGGATGTCCGCGCCGACCAGCAGCTCGCCGCCGTCCGGGCCGACCGCGCCGGTCAGGCAGTCCACCACCGGGTGCGCCACGCCGCCGACGGTGAGCGTGCCGAGGTCGGCGGGCTGGTCGGGCCAGGTGTGGTCGAGCGGGTGGAACGGCGTCGCCTCGGTGACGACGGCGTACCGGCCGCCGTCCAGCGGGTGCACGGCCAGCACCGGCGAGGTGCCGGTCACCGCACCGGACGGGAAGCTGACGTGGGTGGTGGCGAGGGTCATGAGGGTGCTCCGGGTACTGCGTGGGGCAGACGGACAGACTGTCCACCCTATCGTCGCGGCCCGGTGCGCCCGCCCGTCCCGGCGGCGGGCGTCCGGCGGCGGGAAGCGCCGGCGGCGTCGGGCGGCGGACCGGACACGGCGACGGCCGGCACCCCGGTGCGGGGGCCGGCCGTCCGGGAGCGCGGGTCAGCTCAGCGTCGGCAGCTTGATGAGGACGAGCAGCGCGAGCAGCTGCAGGGCGGCCGCGCCGGCGGCCTTGCCCCAGGGCAGGTCGTGCACCCGGCGGACCATGGTGGTCAGCAGCACGGCGCAGATCAGCCAGGTGATCCAGCCGACCACCTGGACGACCAGGTTGTCGGTGGGCAGGAACAGGGCGAGCAGCAGCCGCGGGGTGTCGCTCGTCCAGCCGATCAGCACGGCCAGGCCGACGGTGGACTGCCACGGGCCGTCACCGCCCAGCTGGCGGGCCAGCGCGTAGGTGACCGCGCCGAGCATGGCGCCGGCCACCGCGAAGCCGATCGCGGCGGCGATCAGCGCCCAGGCCGCGACCGAGAAGGTGGAGTTGACGATGTCGTCGTGGGTGGCGCCCATGCCGAGCACGGCGAGCACGCCGTAGACCAGCGAGACGGTGAGGGCGGGCAGCCAGGCCTGGTGGTCCCGCATCCGGTCGAAGGTGCGGGCGGGCTCGCGGTAGATCCCGACCAGCAGTTCCTTCCAGGTCGGACGCGGCCCGGCGACCCGGGGCGCCACCTGGCCGCCGGCCCGGTAGACCGCGACGTTGTCCTGGGCGCCGTACTGCTCGCCGCCCTGGCCGTAGCCGCCGCCGTCCTGGCCGTAGCCGCCCTGGCCGTACGCGTCCTGCCCGTAGGGGCCCGCGGCGTAGCCGTCCTGCCCGTACGGGTCCTGGCCGACCGGGAAGGCCCGGGTGTGGCCCTGCCGGTCGTCGGGGTACCCGTCGCCGAAGCCCTCGGCGGGACCGCCGGGATGGCCCGGGACGGGCTCGGTGAAGTACTCGGGCTCCCCCGTGGGCCCGCCGCCCGGCTGCTGCCGCGGCGCCGGGCCGGCGGGCGCGGACCATCCCTGCCGGGGGTCGGCGCCGTGCCCGTTGTCGTATCGATTGCCAGCCACGCCTCGACGGTACCTGCTCGGGCTGACCGGCCGTCGGTTGATCAACGGCCGGGCACCGGATTGCAGCCGTCCTGTGACGAGCGGGGCGGGGAGGCCGCCCGGCCTCCCCGCCCCCGCCCGGATCGGGCCGGGTCCCGTCGGGTCAGCGCTGGGCGCCGATGGTCGGGCCGTGCACGGCGGCCGCGGCGGTCTCGCCGGCCGGGCAGCCGCCGGGGCCCGCGGTGGTGCGGACGGCACCGACCGGCAGCAGGGTGCCGCAGGCGATCCGCAGCCCGCTGGGCAGCTCGTTGTCGGACTCGACGGTCGCGCCGTCGCCGATCACGGTGCCGTCCAGCGAGGTGCGGGCGCCGATGACGGCGTACGCGCCGACGATGGAGTCCTTCACGTAGGCGTCGGCACCGATCACCGCGCCGGGCAGGATCACGCTGCCCTCGACGATCGCGCCGGCCTCGATCTCGGCGCCCTCGGAGACGACGGTGCCGTTGCTGAGCACCGCGCCCGGGTCGACCTGGGCGCCGGGCAGCAGCAGGGCCTCACCGGTCGGGCCGGGCACCGCCGGGGAGTCGACCTTGCCGAGCACCAGGTCGGCGGAGCCGCGGACGAACGCGGCGGGGGTGCCGAGGTCCAGCCAGTACGAGGTGTCGACCACGCCGCGCAGCAGCGCGCCGGTGGCCAGCAGCTCGGGGAAGGTCTCGCGCTCGACGGAGACCTCGCGGCCCGCCGGGATGCGGTCGATCACCGAGCGGGTGAAGACGTAGCAGCCCGCGTTGATCTGGTCGGTGACGATCTGCTCGGGGGTCTCGGGCTTCTCGAGGAACTCCAGCACCCGGCCGTTCTCGTCGGTGGGCACCAGGCCGAAGGCGCGCGGGTCCTCCACCCGGGTGAGGTGCAGGGTGACGTCGGCGCCGGCGGCCACGTGGCCGTCGCGCAGCGCGGCGATGTCGAGGCCGGAGAGGATGTCGCCGTTGAACACCAGGACGGGCTCGTCGGGGCCGCAGGTCAGGCCGGCCGCGGCGTTGCGGATGGCACCGCCGGTGCCCAGCGGCTCCTTCTCGGTGAGGTAGACCAGCTCGATGCCGTACGGGCTGCCGTCCTGGAAGTGGTCCTCGAAGACCTCGGCGAGGTAGGAGGTGGCGAGCACCACCCGGGTCACCCCGGCCGCGGCCGCCCGTGCCAGCTGGTGGGCGATGAACGGCACGCCCGCGACGGGCAGCATCGGCTTGGGGGTGTGGGTGGTCAACGGGCGCAGCCGGGTGCCCTTGCCACCGACCAGCATGATCGCCTCGGTCATGGTCTGAGCTTCTCCCCTATGTCCGGTACGGGCCCGGCCGTGGTCCTGCCCCGGCCGGTGTCGATCGGTTCGACGCGTGGCTGGTACGGCTCCTCGGGCCTTCCACCAGCGGACCCGCGCACCGCGTGTCCAGCGCCTACTGTATTTCCTCCCGAGGCGGCCCCTGCCGCACGGTCCGCGGTTGTGTCTTCCCGACAAACGGGGCCCGCCGGATCGGGCGCGGGTCAGGGCAGCAGCCACCCGGCGGCGGGCTGGGTGCCGGCGGTCCTTCCGCCGCTCCTCCAGAGCTGGGTGACGCGCTCCGCGGGCAGCGCCTGGCTCCAGACCTGCACGTTCGTGAGGGCACCGTCCCACGGGTCGGTCCAGGTGTTCTTCCAGCGGGTGCGGCCGATCTGCAGCGGACCGCCGGCCTGCCAGATCCCCGACACGGAGGTGGTCTGTGCGGGCGCGCCGTTGACGTACAGCCGGATCTGCCTGCTGCCGGCGTCGTACACGCCGGTGAGCATCACCCACTGGCCGGTGGTGGCCCGACCGGTGGAGAACGCCTGGCGGCTGGTGCCGTCGTCGCCGCCGGCCGCGGTCTGCACCTTGAACACCCATTGGTCGTGGCTGCCCCAGTAGTCGCGGCCCAGGTAGAAGGAGTAGTAGCTGCCGCTGCCCTGGGTCACCACGGCGCGCGCGCCGGTGGCCGCGTCGTTCCGCACCACCGCGGAGACGGTGAAGCTCTTCGAGGTGTCGACGACGGCGGCGGAGGTCTGCGCCCAGCCGTCGGCGCTGCCGTGCAGCAGCAGCGCGGGGCCGGTGTGGCCGGGGGCGGTGCCGAGGGCTGCGCCCGGGGCGAGGGCCGCGGGGCGGGCGCCGCGGACGTCGTCGAGGCGGGTGGGTGCCGGCGCGGGGGCGGTGGACCCGGCCGCGGAGGGGCCGGCCGACGCGGAGGCGGAGGATGCGGCCGGCGCGGAGGCGGACGACGGGGCGGAGGGCGCCGCCGAGGCGCTCGGGACGGCGCTGGGAGGGCCGTCGACGGCCACGGTGACGGGGGGGTGGGTTCCGCGGTCCGCGGCCCGTCGGGGCCGTCCTGGCGCAGCAGGAGGGCGGTGGCGACCACGCCCGCCACGGCCAGCACGCCGGCCACCGCGCCACCGGTCATCAGCAGCCTGCGGCGGCGCTGCCGCCGTTCGTTGGACTCGGCGAGCGCGGCCCAGTCGGGTGTCGGGCTGCCGGGCGGCGCGATGCCCACCGGGGGCAGGTACGCGGGCCTCACTTCCCCCGCCGGTCCCGCCCACTCCGGTCCCGCTCCTGCCGGTCCCGCCCCTGCCGGTCCGGTGCCGTCCGGGCCACTCCCGGGTATGCCGCCGCCGATGTGCGCTGTGCCCCCGCCGTCGCTCATGGGCGCTCATGTTAGGGCTTGTCTGACGATTCCCGCCGCATCGGGCGCGCCGTCGGGTGCGGGGCGGGAATCGTCAGACAGGCCCTGGGACACCCGCCGGGGCCGGACGCGCCCCGGCCCCGTGCGCCGCGGGGGCGTACGGGGCCGGGACGGGGTGCCGGGACGGGTCAGGCCTGGACGGTCTCCGGCTCGGGCTCGACCGGCTGGGCCTTGACGGAGTCGAGCAGCAGCTGGGCCACGTCGACGACCTTCAGGTGCTCCTTGGCAGCGCCCTCGTTCTTCTTGCCGTTGACCGAGTCGGAGAGCATGACGAGGCAGAACGGGCAGGCGGTGGAGACGATGTCCGGGTTGAGGGACAGCGCCTCGTCGACGCGCTCGGTGTTGATGCGCTTGCCGATCCGCTCCTCCATCCACATCCGCGCGCCGCCGGCGCCGCAGCAGAAGCCGCGCTCCTTGTGGCGGTGCATCTCCTGCTGGCGCAGGCCCGGGACCTTGTCCATGATCTCGCGCGGCGGGCTGTAGACCTTGTTGTGGCGGCCCAGGTAGCACGGGTCGTGGTAGGTGATCAGGCCCTCGACGGGGTTGACCGGGATCAGCTTGCCCTCGTCGATGAGGTGCTGCAGCAGCTGGGTGTGGTGGATGACCTCGAAGTGCCCGCCGAGCTGCGGGTACTCGTTGGCGATGGTGTTGAAGCAGTGCGGGCAGGTGGCCACGATCCGCTTGACCGGGGCGTCCTCCAGCGCGGCGTTCAGCGTCTCGACGTTCTGCGCGCCGAGCATCTGGAAGAGGAACTCGTTGCCGAGGCGGCGGGCGGAGTCACCGGTGCAGGACTCCTCCTTGCCGAGGATCGCGAACTTCACGCCCGCGGTGTGCAACAGCTCGGCGAAGGCCTTGGTGGTCTTCTTGGCGCGGTCCTCCAGGGCGCCGGCGCAGCCGACCCAGTAGAGGTACTCGACCTCGGCGGGCTCGATGTCCTGACCGATCACCGGCACCTCGATGCCGGTCTCCTTCTTGAGCTCCTTGACCCAGTCGAGGCGCGCCTTGGTGGCCATGCCCCACGGGTTGCCCTTGTTCTCCAGGTTCTTGAGCATCGTCCCGGCCTCGGTCGGGAAGGAGCTCTCGATCATGACCTGGTAGCGGCGCATGTCGACGATGTGGTCGATGTGCTCGATGTCGACGGGGCACTGCTCGACGCAGGCGCCGCAGGTGGTGCAGGACCACAGCACGTCCGGGTCGATGACACCGCCCTCCTCGGCGGTGCCGATCAGCGGACGCTCGGCCTCGGCGAGGGCCTCGGCGCTCACGCCGGCGAGCTGCTCGGCGGTGGCCTTCTCGTCGCCCTCCACGGACTTGCCGCCGCCGGCGAGCAGGTAGGGGGCCTTGGCGAAGGCGTGCTCGCGCAGGCTCATGATGAGCAGCTTCGGCGAGAGCGGCTTGCCGGTGTTCCAGGCGGGGCACTGCGACTGGCAGCGACCGCACTCGGTGCAGGTGGAGAAGTCGAGGATGCCCTTCCAGGAGAAGTGCTCGACCTGGGAGACGCCGAAGACGGCGTCGTCGGCCGGGTCCTCGAAGTCGATCGGCTGGCCGCCGCTGGTCATCGGGCGCAGGGCGCCGAGCGCGGTGCCGCCGTCCTCCTCGCGCTTGAAGTAGATGTTGAAGAAGGCGAGGAAGCGGTGCCAGGCCACGCCCATCGACGGGTTGATGCCGATGGTGATCGCCCACGCGAAGGAGATGCAGATCTTCAGCATCGCGAAGACGTAGATCAGGTTGACCAGCGTGCCGTGGGCGACGCCGTCGAAGGCGGCGACGATCGGGTACGAGACCAGGTACGTCGGGTCGTAGGAGTCGACGCCCTCCAGGGCGCCCTCCAGACCGCGCAACATCATGATGCAGATGCCGATGCCGAGGATCGTGTACTCGACGTAGAAGGCCTGCCAGGCGATGGAGCCGGCGAAGCGGGACTTGCGGCCGGAGCGGGACGGCAGGCTGAGCAGCCGGATCACGATCAGGGTCGCGATGCCCAGGGTGGTGAGCGTGCCGATCAGCTCGACGAAGATGTTCCAGGGCAGCCAGTGACCGATGACCGGCAGCGCGAACTCGGCGTCGAAGAGCTGGCCGAAGGCGTTCACCAGGGTGAGCACCAGGGAGAAGAAGCCGACGGCCACGAACCAGTGGGCGACGCCGACGACGCCCCACTGGTTCATCCTGGTGTGGCCGATGAACTCGGTGGCGACGGTCTTCACCCGCTTGGCGGGCTGTCCGAAGCGGGTGGTGTCGACCTGTCCGGTCCGGACGACCTTGTAGATGTACGCGGCCGCCCGGGCGGCGAGCGCAGTGCCGATCACAGTGGTGACCAGCGAGATGACGATCGCTGCTAGCTGCATCGGCTCTCCGTCTCCAGCGGCTGGTGTCTAGGGGTCGCCCCAGTGTACTGGTCGGTAACTTAGCAACCCAACGCCCGGACCCTACCGCTCCGTAGCACTCGTTCAGAAGACGCTCAAGGTATGGCGGCAGTCACTAAGGACATACTCACCCATCCGGACGCCCCGGACGGCGACCGGCACCCGGCCCGCGCCCGACCGCCGCCTTCCGCCACCCGCGCAGCAAAGTTGAGCGACACGGACTCATGGCTGTTGACGGTCCCCGAACCGTCAGGCATGCTTGAGCCCGTAACGCTCAACTCTCCCGTGGAGGTATCTACGATGGCACGCGCGGTCGGCATCGACCTCGGTACGACGAACTCCGTCGTCAGCGTTCTTGAGGGCGGTGAGCCCACGGTCATCACCAACGCCGAGGGCGCTCGGACCACGCCGTCCGTCGTCGCCTTCGCCAAGAACGGCGAGGTCCTGGTCGGTGAGGTCGCCAAGCGCCAGGCGGTCACCAACGTGGACCGGACGATCCGGTCGGTCAAGCGCCACATGGGCACCGACTGGAAGATCAACCTGGACGGCAAGGACTTCAACCCCCAGCAGATCTCCGCCTTCATCCTGCAGAAGCTGAAGCGCGACGCGGAGTCGTACCTGGGCGAGACGGTGACCGACGCCGTCATCACCGTCCCGGCGTACTTCAACGACTCCGAGCGCCAGGCCACCAAGGAGGCCGGCGAGATCGCGGGCCTCAACGTCCTGCGCATCGTCAACGAGCCGACCGCCGCCGCCCTGGCGTACGGCCTCGACAAGGACGACCAGACCATCCTGGTGTTCGACCTCGGCGGTGGCACCTTCGACGTCTCCCTGCTGGAGATCGGCGACGGCGTCGTCGAGGTGAAGGCCACCAACGGCGACAACCACCTCGGTGGTGACGACTGGGACCAGCGCGTCGTCGACCACCTGGTGAAGACCTTCCAGGCCGGCCACGGCGTCGACCTGTCCAAGGACAAGATGGCCGTCCAGCGCCTCCGCGAGGCGGCCGAGAAGGCCAAGATCGAGCTGTCCTCCTCCTCGGAGACCTCGATCAACCTGCCCTACATCACGGCCTCCGCCGAGGGCCCGCTGCACCTGGACGAGAAGCTCACCCGGGCCCAGTTCCAGCAGCTGACCGCGGACCTGCTCGAGCGCTGCAAGCACCCGTTCCACAACGTCATCAAGGACGCCGGCATCGCGCTGTCCGAGATCGACCACGTGGTCCTGGTCGGCGGCTCGACCCGCATGCCCGCCGTCGCCGAGCTCGTCCGCGAGCTGACCGGCGGCAAGGACGCCAACAAGGGCGTCAACCCGGACGAGGTCGTCGCCATCGGCGCGTCCCTCCAGGCCGGTGTCCTCAAGGGCGAGGTCAAGGACGTCCTGCTGCTCGACGTCACCCCGCTGTCCCTCGGCATCGAGACCAAGGGCGGCATCATGACCAAGCTGATCGAGCGCAACACCACGATCCCGACCAAGCGCTCGGAGATCTTCACCACGGCCGAGGACAACCAGCCGTCCGTGCAGATCCAGGTCTACCAGGGCGAGCGCGAGATCGCGGCGTACAACAAGAAGCTCGGCATGTTCGAGCTGACCGGCCTGCCGCCGGCGCCGCGCGGCCTGCCGCAGATCGAGGTCACCTTCGACATCGACGCCAACGGCATCATGCACGTGGCCGCGAAGGACCTCGGCACCGGCAAGGAGCAGAAGATGACCGTCACCGGCGGCTCCTCGCTGCCGAAGGACGAGGTCGACCGCATGCGCCGCGAGGCCGAGCAGTACGCGGACGAGGACCACAAGCGCCGTGAGGCCGTGGAGACCCGCAACCAGGGCGAGCAGCTCGTCTACTCGACCGAGAAGTTCATCGCCGACAACGCCGACAAGCTGCCCGCCGACGTCAAGACCGAGGTCGAGACCGCCATCGGCGAGCTCAAGGAGGCGCTGAAGGGCGAGGACATCGCGGCGATCCGCGAGGCCACCGAGAAGGTCTCCACCACCGCCCAGAAGCTCGGCGCCGCGCTCTACGCGCAGGCCGACGCCGCCGGTGCGGCCGGTGCCGGCGAGTCCGCCGGCGCCAAGGAGGACGACGTGGTCGACGCCGAGATCATCGACGACGAGAAGCCCAAGGGCGGTGCCGCATGACGGAGAAGGCGCAGGGCGGCGAGCCCGGCGACGACTCCGCCGCGGAGGAGGCCGTCCTCAAGGCCGCCGAGGAGGCCGTCGCGGCCGCCGACGAGCTCGCCGCCGCCAAGCGCGAGGCGGGCGAGCGCACCGCGGACCTGCAGCGCCTGCAGGCCGAGTACCAGAACTACCGCAAGCGGGTCGAGCGCGACCGGCTGACGGTCCGTGAGATCGCCGTCTCCAACATCCTGGAGTCGCTGATCCCCGTCCTGGACGACATCGGCCGGGCCCGCGAGCACGGCGAGGTGACGGGCGGCTTCAAGTCGGTCGCCGAGTCGCTGGAGACCGTGGTCGCCAAGCTGGGCCTGCAGCAGTTCGGCAAGGAGGGCGAGTCCTTCGACCCGACGCTGCACGAGGCGCTGATGCACAGCTACTCCTCGGACGTCACCGAGGACACCTGCGTGCAGATCCTCCAGCCGGGCTACCGGATCGGCGAGCGGATCATCCGCCCGGCGATGGTCGCGGTCGCGGAGCCCCAGCCGGGCACCCAGACCACCTCCGCCCCGGACGCCGACAAGCCGGAGTCCGCCAAGGGTGACGGTGCGGCGGACAGCTGACAATCTGTGCGCTGCGGAGTCGTACGCCGACCTCGTCGGGGTGCGACTCCGCAGCGCCGTTCAGACACGTTTCGGGAGGTGGCGGCAGCCATGAGCACCAAGGACTACGTGGAGAAGGACTACTACAAGGTCCTCGGCGTGCCCAAGGACGCCACCGCAGCCGAGATCAAGAAGACGTACCGCAAGCTGGCCCGCGAGTTCCACCCGGACGCCAACAAGGGTGACGCCAAGGCCGAGGAGCGGTTCAAGGACATCTCCGAGGCGTACGACGTCCTGTCGGACGAGAAGCGCCGCAAGGAGTACGACGAGGCCCGCAGCCTGTTCGGCAACGGGGGCTTCCGTCCCGGCGGCGCCGGCGGCAACTACAACTTCGACTTCGGCGACCTGTTCTCCGGCTCCGGGGGCGGCGGCGGGGGCGGCGGCATCGGCGACGTCTTCGGCGGCCTGTTCAACCGCGGCGGCCGGCAGGCCCAGCCGCGGCGCGGCGCCGACGTCGAGACCGAGGTGACGCTCTCGTTCACCGAGGCGGTGGACGGCGCGACCGTCCCGCTGCGGATGACCAGTCAGGCCCCGTGCCGCGCCTGCGCCGGCACCGGCGCGAAGACCGGCACCACCCCGCGGGTCTGCCCGACCTGCGTCGGTGCGGGCACCGTCAGCCGCGGCCAGGGCGCCTTCGCCCTCTCCGACCCGTGCCGCGACTGCAAGGGCCGCGGCATGATCGTCGACGACCCCTGCACGGTGTGCCACGGCAGCGGCCGCGCCTCCTCGGCCCGGACGATGCAGGTGCGCATCCCGGCCGGGGTGCAGGACGGCCAGCGGATCCGTCTCAAGGGCAAGGGCGCCCAGGGCGAACGCGGTGGCCAGCCGGGCGACCTCTACGTCAGCGTGCACGTGGACGCCCACCCGGTGTTCGGCCGCAAGGCCGACAACCTCACGGTGACCGTGCCGGTCACCTTCCCCGAAGCGGCCCTCGGCGGGACGATCGAGGTCCCGACCCTCAACGGGCCCGCGGTGAAGCTCAAGCTGCCGGCCGGCAGCGCCAACGGCCTCACCCTCCGGGCCCGGGGCAAGGGCGCCACCCGCAAGGACGGCACCCGCGGCGACCTGCTGGTCACCGTCGAGGTCGTCGTCCCCAAGCACGTCACCGGAGACGCGCTGAGCGCACTGGAGCAGTACCGCGAGGCCACCGCCTCGGACGACCCGCGTGCCGCCCTCTTCCAGGCGGCGGAGGGAGCGTGACCAGATGACGACCCCCGACAGTCCGATCGGCCCGGGCCTCGGCGAGGGCCTTCCCGGCTCGGCGCCGCGCCGCCCCCGCGGCACCCCGGCACCGCAGTACGTGCTGACCGAGGACACCCCGGTGTACGTGATCTCGGTGGCCGCGGAGCTCTCCGGCCTGCACCCGCAGACCCTGCGCCAGTACGACCGGATCGGCCTGGTCTCCCCGGACCGCACGGCCGGCCGGGGCCGGCGCTACTCGGCCCGGGACATCCAGCAGCTGCGGGAGGTCCAGCGCCTCTCCCAGGACGAGGGCATCAACCTGGCCGGCATCAAGCGGATCATCGAGCTGGAGAACCAGGTCGCCGCGCTCCAGGCCCGCGTGGCGGAGCTCGCCGACGCCCTCGACGGGGCCGCCACCGCCATCCAGCAGCGCGAGGCGGCGGTGCACGCCTCCTACCGCCGCGACCTGGTGCCGTACCAGCAGGTCCAGCAGTCCAGTGCGCTGGTGGTCTGGCGTCCCAAGCGCTGACCGGACCCGAGGGGTCTCCCAGGCCGCCGGTTCCCTCCTCCCGGGGGGTGCCGGCGGCCTGCTGTCGGATGAGACAGTGCGGTACTCCACCGTGCACGGGCGGCGGGAATGTCCGGCGCGGGGGCTCCCCGCAGCTCCGGGGCGCCTATGATCCCCGGAGAAGCGGTACCGGCCGCGCCGCACCGGTTTGACCGATGGCAAGGAGCCTGATGAGTGAGACCGACGAACCGGGCCTCACCCCACGCGGGCTGGGCGTCCTGTCGAGCGAGGCCCGCCAGCTCTACCGCAACGTCCTGAAGTCGCACGGCCGGGTCTCCCCCGACCTGGAGGCCCCGGAGGGCGGCAAGGCCCTGGACGAGCTGCTCGACATCGGACTGCTCGTACCGGACACCGACGACCCGGCGGTGCTGGTGGCCGTCGACCCCGAGCAGCTGTCGGCCCGGCTGACCAGCCTGTGGCAGCGCAAGGCGCTCGACCTGCTGCAGCGGGCGGTGGCCCTGCCGGCCGACCTCCAGGACCTCGCCGAGGACTTCCGCACCCCGCGCAAGGCGGGCGGGATCATCGAATACGTCCACGGCAAAGTGCTGATAAACCAGCGGCTGGGCCAGCTCGTCAGCGGGTGCTCCGAGGAGATGCTGGCGGCCCAGCCGGGCGGCCCCCGCCCGCCGGAGGCGCTGGCCGGAGTCATCGCCCGGGATCTGGAAACTCTGCGCCGCGGCGCGACCATTCGGACGATCTACCACCCGAGCACCCGGTATCACGCGCCCACCCGCGACTATGTCGCCTCGATAACCGCGGCCGGCGGGCGGGTCCGAACGCTGGACGAGCCCTACACCAGATTGATCGTGATCGATCGGCGCACCGCGGTGATCCCGGTGGTCGACGATCTCAACTTGGCCGCGTTCATTCACGATCAGGCCGTCATCAGCTACCTGATCGAGGAGGTCTTCGAGCGGAACTGGAGTCGGGCCCTGGATTTTGACGGCTCACCGACAGTTCCGCCCCAGGTGGTTTCCCGGCTGCGGCAGACGATCATCGATCTGATGCTCAAGGGAATCAATCACCGCGTCATCGCCCGGCGCCTGGGCATCAGCGAGCGCACGCTCGCCCGCCACATCGCGGAGATGCGCGAGGACTACCAGGTGGAGTCGCTCTTCCAGCTCGGCTGGGTGCTCGCCCGCTCGGCGAAGGAGTCACCGGCCGACCAGGCCGACTTCGGCTGACGGTCGGACCCCGGGCGCCCCGTCCCGCCCGGGAGCAGTACCCTCGCCGCCCATCAGGTCCAGGCGGAGTCGTCCAGCAGCAACAGCGAGCCCGTCCTGGCCTGCACGGTCTCCGCCGCGGCCGCCTGGTCGGCGTGCACGCTGCGGAGTGTCCAGGCGCTGTCGGCCGCAGCCGGATTACTACCCGTCAATATCGCCGCACCCATGACAACTGGCACGACGGCAAGCCGAACAAACCGGCGCATACGAGACATTGCGACCGATCCCTCCTCTGGGAATGCCTACCGAGTGAATAGAGAAGTCTCGAACATTGGCCCAAATCATGCCGCAAGAGCACGCTCGGTGTCACGATCGGCGCATTCCCGCGGGTGCGTCATCTCGCTGCCAGGCAGCCATATGACACCACGTGCCGGTGGACTTGTCGGTCACGAACGTTGGACGATCAGCACGGTCACACCACATCCGCGGCGCCCGAGCAGCCACGACGGCACCGCCCCGACCACACCACAGCGGAACTCGCCTCGGGGCGAGCCCGGACGCCAATCGCTCGCCGGACGCCAGACCAGCCAGCGGCCAATCCCCGGAGTCGACATGAGTGAGCCCTACCTGCGCCATCGCACCGCCCAGGCCTCCGAGGGCCGGCGCGCACGGGTCTTCCTGGCCGCACCGCTGATGCGGCTCACCGGCCCGGCCGACAGCGTGGTGACCCTGGCCAGCCGCACCCGGCTGACCACCCTGCGGACGACCCTGCTGCGCAGCGGCGCGGCCGTGTACAGCGCCCACCACAGCGACGCCTGGACGATCGCCGGCCGCGCCCCCGAGCCCCGGGTGCCCTCCGACTTCCGGGCGCTGCAGACCGCCGACCTGGTCTTCGCGTACGTCGGCGCGCCGCTGTCGGCCGGTGTCAGCCTGGAGCTGGGCTGGGCCTCGGCGCTGCGCAAGCCGATCGTGCTGCTGGTGGACGAGGCGATCACGCACAACCCGCTGATCGCCACCATCGAGCAGGTCGCGCCGGTGCTGCCGCTGGTGTTCGACGACGGCTGGTCGCAGGACGCCCTGCAGCACACCGTGGAGACGGCGCTGGACTGGGCCGGCATGGCGCTCTCGCTGCGCGAGGGCTTCTGGACGGCCCCCGGCGAGCAGTTCCCGGTGCCGCGGCAGTCCAAGGGCGACTCGTTCGGCTACTGGTCCCCGGGGATCGCCACCGGCTGACGCGGCGTCACTCCGGCCGCTCCTCGGGCGCGTCGGCGCGCATCTGCCAGCCGAGCTGGAAGAGCGTCTCGGCGCCGTACAGCTCGCGCAGCCGGGCGATGTGCGCGGCCACGGTGCGCTCGCCGAGCCCGAGCCGGCTCGCGACCGTCCGCTGGGTCAGCCCCTGCGCCAGCAGCCGGCCGACCTGCTCGTGCACCGGGATGCCCTTGCCGTCCTGCGGGGCGGTGCGCCACTGCACCCGCTCCGCGCGCTCCCAGTCGCGCTCGAAGACGCCGACCAGGTAGCCGACCACCGCCGGGTCCTCGACGAAGGCCGCGCTGCTGTTGTCGGCCGCGGCGGGGAGCACCGCGATCCGGCGGTCGAAGACCAGCATCCGGGTGAAGGGCTCGGCGAGGATGCGGAACCGGGCACCGAGCTCGGTCAGTTCGGCCGCGTAGTCGGCCGTCGCCTCGTCCAGCCGCGCGCCCGGGTGGTAGACGGTGCGCAGCGTGGCCCCGCGGGCCAGGAAGGCCCGGGCGCGGTCCAGGCCCGCCGCCAGGTGCCCGGCCGGGCGGGCACCGCCGGGCTGGAGCGCCAGCCCCTCCTCGCGGGCGTCCGCCTCCAGCTGCAGGAGGCGGTGCCGGATCTGGCCGAAGCCGTGGACGTGCTGGACCTCGCCGGTGCGGTCGACCCGGGGCGGGGTGGCGTCGTAGGCCTGGGCCAGGTCCTCCAGCGCGCCGGGCATCTGCTCCGCCCGGATCAGCATCCGGGTGCCGGCCGACCGCAGGCCGGCGCTGAGCCGGTCGCTGACCGTCCTGGGGTTCACCGCGGTGAGCGAGGCGTCCTCGGCGTGGTGCACCAGGAATCCCAGCTCGACCAGCCGGAGCACCGCCTCCGGGTTCTCCGCGAGGGCGTCGCGGAACATCACCCGGCCGCCCTGGGCCAGGACCGCCCGGTAGAGGGCCCGCTCCTCCTCGTTCGGGAGCGCTCCCGTGCCGTCGTCAGCCATGCCGCTCTCCCCGCTGTGACCGTCCCATGGAGATAGAGCGCTCGCGAGCGGAAAACGTCACAGGACATGTCATCCGCGGCGGTGCCGTGCGCGTCCGGTCAGTCACGGCGGCTCCCCCGCATCAGCCAGCCGAGCTGGAAGAGGGTCTGGGCGCCGTACTTCTCGCGCAGCCGGGAGATGTGTCCGGCGACGGTGCGCTCGCTGAGCCCGAGCCGGGTGGCGACGGCCCGCTGGGTGAGCCCCTGGGCGAGCAGCCGGCCGACCCGGTTGGCGGCGGAGGCGGCGACGGCGGGGGTGTCGACCTCGGCCCACTGGACGACGTCGGCCCGGGCCCAGTCCCGTTCGAAGGTCTTGACCAGGAAGGCGACGGCCGCCGGGTCGGAGATGAAGGCGGCGCGGCTGTAGTCGTCGGCGGCGGGGACGACGGCGACCGCGCGGTCGATGATCAGCATCCGCTCGAAGGCCTCGTCGAGGACGCGCAGTCCGGCGCCCTGCTCGGTGAGCTCGGCGGCGTAGCCGAGCGTCCACGGCTCGGCGAGGACCTGCGGCTGGTAGAGGGTGCGCATCCGGGCGCCGCGCTGCACCAGGGCGAGGTCCTGGGGCCGGGCGAGGGTGATGGTGGCCGGCTGCCGGGGGCCGGGCTGGGCGGTGAGCATCTCCTGCTTGCAGTCGGAGACGAGTTCGGCGATCCGGTGGCGGATCCGCTCGCGGCCGTCGACGTAGGTGGCGCGCTGCGGGTCGTCCGCCTGCCGGGGGAGCGAGTCGTACGCCCGGGTGAGCGGGTCGAGGTCGGCGGGGAGGCGTTCGGCCCGCCAGAGCAGGTCCGCGGCGGCGGAGCGCATCTCCGAGCCGATCCGCTCGCCCACGGCGCGCGGGCTGACCGCCACGTAGGCGCCGTCGATCGGATTGGGCACCAGCAGGCCGACCCGGACGAGCTGGTCGACCGCGGCGCGGTCCTGCTCGGGGACGGTGGACAGCGGAATCCGCCCGCCACGGGCGAGCACGGCGAGGTAGAGCCCGCGTCCCGCCTCGTCGGGCAGGCCGGAGCCCCGGTCCGCCGGTTCCGCAGCCACCTGGAAGTCTCCCTGCCGAACTTTCCCCTCAGTGTCGGATCATGATCTCAACAAGTTCGGATCGGGAGGGATTCGGTACCCCTTTTCGACGCGTCCCCCGGCCGGCGCGCACGGAGCGCGCGGGCCGGGGGACCCGTCATGTCACGCCGTTGCCGAAGGCGCTTCCGGCGAGGCGGAGCAGCAACGCCTCGCCGAGTCCGGTTCCGGGGGCCATCACCACACATGGCGTCCCGGCCGGCGCTCTTCCCCCCGCGGCAGCGGCGCTGACGCACCACCACCCACACTGAAGAGCAAGTCACCGTCCCTCGGGCTGCGGTTGCCCGGACGGCTGGCGTGGTTCCACCCTCACAGCGTGACGGCCGAGTCACAAGTGGCCACCGCCTGCAGGTTTCCGCAAGTGCATGAACTTGCAGTCTCCGGTCCGCACGGCGGAACGGAAATCTCCGGTCCGGTCGACATCCGGGTGTCCACCCGGGGTGCGGTGCCCACCAAACGTCCATTCGGCGTCCCTGAGCCCTCCACACGGCCGATCCCCCCCTGCGGGGGAATTCGTGCGGCAGCGTGCCGCCGGGCGCCGGATCGTACCCGCGAACGGGCCCGCGGCGCTGCCGGGGCGGCTCCGACCTGGGCGGCGGCCGCCGGATGGCACCGCGTGCCACCGGCTTCCGGGCGCCTCTCCGAATGCCGGGGAGAGGCCGCCACGGGATTCGTGCACCGAGCATCTCCGGGAGGATTACCGCCGTCCGCTCCGGCCGCCCCGGAACACCGCCGCGGGATAACCGCAATTCGCGGACCGATGTGTTCCGCGCCACGCCGCCGAAGTGCGCCGCGGCCGGCCGGACCGACCCGGCGTTCAGGGATTCCGCACGGGCTCCGGGGCGCCGGCCGCCGCCGGACGGGGCGCCGCACCCGCCCGGAGGGTCGCCGGGAGCGCGGCCGCCGTGCGCACCGCCGCCACCGCCCAGGCGGCGAGCAGCAGGGCGTACAGGGCCGCGGACAGCCCGGCGAAGCCGCCGAAACCGGTGTGCCGGGCCAGTGCCGCCGCCCCGGTCACCAGGGTGCCCACCGGGAAGGTGAAGGCCCACCAGGTCATCGCGAAGGGCATCCCGGACCGCAGGGCCCGCACGTTCGCGGCCACCGCCGGGACGAGCCACAGCAGGGCGAAGCCGAGCACCGCCACCCCGTACAGCACCGACAGGGCCCGGCCCGGCCCGGCGAGCGCCGGGGCCGCCGTGCGCGCGGCGTCGGCCAGCCCGCCCGCCGCGGTGGTCGACTGGCCGAGCGGGCCGAGCACCAGGAAGAGCGACGGGGTGAGCACCGGGGCGAGCCGCCCGTGCACCAGACCGGCGAACACCACCGGCAGCACCAGCGCCACACCGAACAGGCCGGCGCCGAACAGGCCGCAGCCGGTGTACAGCAGCACGGGCCGCCAGGGCTCCGGCAGGTGCGGGACGAGCGCCGAGCCCGCGGAGGCGGCGACCAGCGGGGCGACCGCGGGCAGCAGCCAGGTCGGGTTGGCCTCGCGGGCCGGGATCCGGTGCCGGGTGATCATCAGGTACGGGACGCCCGCGGCGACGGCGACCGCGTACAGGGCGCCGGCGCACCAGAGCACCAGGTCGGCGGTGACCGCGGCGCGGGTGCCGAGGACGGGGGCGCCCGCCACCAGGGTGGCGTGCCCCACGGCGAGCAGCGCCATCGGCGGGCAGCCCTGGAAGACGGCGGTGGCCGGCTCGTCCAGCAGCTGCGCGCGGACGGCGCCGGGGTGCCGGACCAGCTGCACCGCCCGGGCCGCCGCCACGGCCGCCAGCGCGGCCACCGCCACCAGCCAGACGGCCGCCGCGAAGCCCGTCCGCCCGGGCGGGCCCACCGGGACGGCGGTCGCGCCGGTGGCGACGATCGCGGTGCCCATCACCACCGCGTACCAGTTCGGACCGAGCCGGCCGAGGCCGGGCCGCGCGGGAGCGCCCGTCCGGTCGGTGTTCCGGTGGCCGGCGGGCGGCGCGGGGGCGGCCGGCGGCGCTGCCGGGGCGGGGGCGGGGTGCGGTGCGGCGGTGAGGGTGGGCATGGCAGCAGCCTCCGCCGCGGGCGGTCCGGCCGGTAGCCGTCCACGATCTATGAGGACATAACCTGGCTCTATGCCTCTCTCGTCGCGGGTCCCCGACATCGGCGCCCTGGAGCTGCTGCTGGCGGTCGCCCGGCTGGGCAGCGTCGGACGGGCCGCCGCCGAACTCGGGGTGAGCCAGCCCGCGGCGAGCGCCCGGATCCGCGGGATGGAACGGCAGATCGGCGTCGCCCTGCTGGAGCGCTCGCCGCGCGGCTCGCGGCCCACCGAGGCCGGGCTGCTGGTGGTCGAGTGGGCCCGCAACGTGGTCGAGGCGGCCCAGGCCCTGGACGCCGGGATCGACGCGCTGCGCGGCCGCCGGGACGCCCGGCTGGTAGTGGTGGCGAGCCTGACCGTGGCCGAGTACCTGATGCCCGGGTGGCTGCTGGCGCTGAACGAGGTCAGCCCGGACACCGCGGTGACGCTGCGGACGGCGAACTCGGCCGACGTGGCGGCGCACGTCCTGGCGGGCGACGCCGACCTCGGCTTCGTGGAGGGCTCGGGCACCCCGCCCGGGCTGGCCGGCGCGGTGGTGGCCGCCGACCGGCTGGTCGTGGTGGTGGCGCCGGGGCACCCCTGGGCCCGTCGCCGCGGACCGGTCACCGCCGCCGAGCTGGCGGCCACCCCGCTGGTGCTGAGGGAGCCCGGCTCGGGCACCCGCGAGGTCCTGGACCAGGCGCTCGCCCCGCACGGCGGGACGGCGCCGCCCCGCCTGGAGCTGGCCTCCTCGACCGCCCTGAAGGCGGCCGCGATGACCGGCGCCGGCCCGGTCTGCCTCTCCGAACTGGCCGTGGTCGAGGAGCTGGCGACCCGGCGCCTGGTGGCCGTCCCGGTGGAGGGGCTCGACCTGCACCGGCCGCTGCGGGCGGTCTGGCCGGTCGGACGCCGGCCCGCCGGCCCCGCCCGGTTGCTGCTGGGCCTGACAAGGGAGCCCGTCCGGCGGGGATGAACAACGGGTGACGGGACCGGTACCCACTGGACCGGAAAGGTTGAGCGGAATAGACTCAACTTACTGGATGCTGTACGAGGCAGACTCGATGCCCGAACGGAAGGAGCACGCCACCAGTGGATGCCGGCAAGTTCACCAGCAAGACGCAGGACGCCCTGTCCGCCGCGATCCGGCAGGCCAGCGCCGCAGGACACCCGGACGTCAAGCCGGTGCACGTCCTGCTGGCGCTGCTGGAGCAGCCGGAGGGCATCGCCCGCCCGCTGCTGGAGGCCGTCGGAGCGGACCCGGCGAAGGTCGCCGCCGCCGCCCGCCAGCAGCTCGCCGCCCTGCCCAGCGCACAGGGCTCCACCGTCGCCGCGCCGCAGCTGGCCCGCGACACCCTCGCCGTCCTCCAGGAGGCGGGCAAGCGCGCCACCGACCTGGACGACCAGTACCTGTCCACCGAGCACCTGATGGTCGGCCTCGCCGCCGAGGGCGGCACCGTCGCCGAACTGCTGAAGCAGAACGGCGCCACCCCCAAGGCCCTGCTGGCGGCGTTCAAGGACGTCCGCGGCAGTGCCCGGGTCACCTCGGCCGACCCGGAGGGCACCTACAAGGCGCTGGAGAAGTACGGCACCGACCTCACCAAGGCCGCCCGCGACGGCAAGCTCGACCCGGTCATCGGCCGGGACACCGAGATCCGCCGGGTCGTCCAGGTGCTGTCCCGCCGCACCAAGAACAACCCGGTGCTGATCGGCGAGCCCGGTGTCGGCAAGACCGCCGTCGTCGAGGGCCTCGCCCAGCGGATCGTCGCCGGCGACGTGCCCGAGTCGCTGCGCGGCAAGCGGCTGGTCGCGCTCGACCTCTCGGCGATGGTGGCCGGCGCGAAGTTCCGCGGCGAGTTCGAGGAGCGCCTGAAGGCCGTCCTGAGCGACATCAAGGACAGCGACGGCCAGGTCATCACCTTCATCGACGAGCTGCACACCATGGTCGGCGCGGGCGCCGGCGGCGACTCCGCGATGGACGCCGGCAACATGCTCAAGCCGATGCTCGCCCGCGGCGAGCTGCGGATGGTCGGCGCGACCACGCTCGACGAGTACCGCGAGCGGATCGAGAAGGACCCGGCGCTGGAGCGCCGCTTCCAGCAGGTCATGGTCGGCGAGCCCTCGGTCGAGGACACCATCGCCATCCTGCGCGGCCTCAAGGGCCGCTACGAGGCCCACCACAAGGTGGAGATCTCGGACGCGGCGCTGGTCGCCGCGGCCACCCTCTCGAACCGCTACATCACCGCCCGCTTCCTGCCGGACAAGGCCATCGACCTGGTCGACGAGGCCGCCTCCCGGCTGCGTATGGAGATCGACTCCTCGCCCGTCGAGATCGACGAGCTCCAGCGCTCCGTCGACCGGCTGCGGATGGAGGAGCTGGCGCTGGAGAAGGAGTCCGACCCGGCCTCGGTGGACCGCCTGGCCCGGCTGCGCCGCGACCTCGCCGACAAGCAGGAGCACCTGAGCGTGCTCACCGCCCGGTGGGAGCAGGAGAAGAAGTCCCTCAACCGGGTCGGCGAGCTCAAGGAGCGCCTAGACGACCTCCGCGGCGCCCTCGAACGGGCCCAGCGCGACGGCGACTTCGAGCGCGCCTCCAAGCTGATGTACGCCGAGATCCCGGCCGCCGAGCGCGAGCTCGCCGAGGCGCAGGACCGCGCCGCGGACGAGCCGAACGCCACCATGGTCAAGGAGCAGGTCGGCCCGGACGACGTCGCCGACGTGGTCGCGTCCTGGACGGGCATCCCGGCCGGCCGCCTGATGGAGGGCGAGAGCGCCAAGCTGCTGCGGATGGAGGAGGAGATCGGCCGCCGCCTGATCGGCCAGGCCGAGGCCGTCGCCGCGGTCTCGGACGCGGTGCGCCGCACCCGCTCCGGCATCGCCGACCCGGACCGCCCGACCGGTTCCTTCCTCTTCCTGGGCCCCACCGGCGTCGGCAAGACCGAACTCGCCAAGGCGCTCGCCGACTTCCTCTTCGACGACGAGCGGGCGATGGTCCGCATCGACATGAGCGAGTACGGCGAGAAGCACTCGGTCGCCCGGCTGGTCGGCGCCCCGCCCGGGTACGTCGGCTACGAGGAGGGCGGCCAGCTCACCGAGGCCGTCCGGCGCCGCCCGTACAGCGTGGTGCTGCTGGACGAGGTGGAGAAGGCCCACCCCGAGGTCTTCGACGTCCTGCTGCAGGTGCTGGACGACGGCCGGCTCACCGACGGCCAGGGCCGCACGGTCGACTTCCGGAACGCGATCCTGATCCTGACCTCGAACCTGGGCAGCCAGTTCCTGGTCGACCCGGCCACGCCGGAGGAGCGCAAGAAGGAGCTCGTCCTGGAGACGGTCCGCACCGCCTTCAAGCCGGAGTTCCTCAACCGCCTCGACGACATCGTGGTCTTCGAGCCGCTGGGCACCGACGAGCTCAGCCGGATCGTCGACCTGCAGGTGTCCCGGCTCGCCGACCGGCTGCGCGACCGCCGGCTCAGCCTGGAGGTCACCCCGGCCGCCCGGGACTGGCTGGCCCTCACCGGCTACGACCCGGCCTACGGCGCCCGGCCGCTGCGCCGCCTGGTGCAGTCGGCGATCGGCGACCGGCTGGCGAAGGAGATCCTCTCCGGCCGGGTGCACGACGGCGACACCGTGCTGGTCGACCGGGACGAGGAGCCCGACCGGCTCTCGGTCGGGCCGAAGCCCTCGCTGGTCAAGTGATCCGCCGCCGGCCGGGGCCCGCCCCGGCCGGCCCGGGTCAGGCGCCGACGACCCGGCCGAGCTGCGCCGCCTGCTCGGCGACCGACGCCCGGTAGGCCGCCAGCCGCTCCCGGTTGGCGTCGATCAGCTGCCGCTGGTAGCCGGCCAGGACGGCGAACCAGATCCCGGCCAGGTTGCCGGCCGCGGTGCAGCGTTCGTCCGCGGTGGCCGCGGCCAGTTCCTCGGCGGTCGGCCGGCCGGGGCCGTGGTAGCGGGCGACCAGGCCGTCCGGGGTGGTGTCGGCGAAGCCCGCGTCCCGCATGCAGGCCGACCACGCCCGGGTGGCCGCGACCACCCGGGTGTCCCGGCCGGTCGCCTCCAACGACCGCCCGAACAGCGCGTCCACCAGCTCGGACCCGGCGGTGTCGGCCGGCCGGACGGCGGTCAGCGCCTTCTTCACGCACCCCTGGGCCGCCGTGCCCTCCGCCTCGGAGGCCGGCGGCCTCGGCGTGCGCACCGGGGCCGCCGCGGTCGGGCCGT
Organism: Kitasatospora sp. NPDC093679; assembly: GCF_040683455.1. Classification (NCBI taxonomy): domain Bacteria; kingdom Bacillati; phylum Actinomycetota; class Actinomycetes; order Kitasatosporales; family Streptomycetaceae; genus Kitasatospora; species Kitasatospora sp. NPDC093679. The sequence continues at coordinate 12,836 of NZ_JBFBDW010000068.1, read as the reverse complement.
GGAAGCCCTGGACGGCGGCCACCTCGGCCCGCAGGTAGCCGAAGGCCCCGGCCGGCAGCGCCGACGCGTCGGGGACCTCGCCGCCGCCGTCCAGCGCGTCGTCCCCGGTGAACCCCGCCCAGCCGGCCGCGTGCATGCAGTCGGCGGTCAGCGCGCGGACGGCCTGCTCCCGGCGGGCGTTCTGCTCGCGGTCCGACCCGTACGCCGACAGCGGCAGGGCCAGCATCCCCTCACGCCCCGACGGCGGGGCGGTGGGTGTTCCGAGGGCCGGCGGGGTGAGCGCCGGGGCGGGCGTGCCGCCCCCTCCCGCGCCGCAGCCGGCGAGCGCGAGCAGCGCCAGCACCGCCGCGGCGGACCGCCGCCCGGCGGCCGCCCTCACGGCCGCGCCCCGCTCCCCCGGGCCTCTCCCGCGCCGTCGCGTTTGGCCCGGGCCAGCCGGTGCAGCTCGGCCCGCTGGGCCTCCGACAGCTGCCAGGTGTGCGCGAGCAGCCGCAGCGTCGAGATCCGCGGGCAGGAGACCCCGCGTTCCAGATCGCGGATGGACCGCACGCTCATGCCGGACGCCGCACCCAGTTCCTCCTGGGTCATCCCGCGGTCCAGCCGGAGGCTGCGCAGCAGCGCCCCCAACCGGTCCTGCGGCGCCCCCGCCCCGAAATCCCCCACCGTACGACTCCTCGTCAGTCGACGCACCCAACCGGACGTCCGGCGGCCGCACTTGTCGCCGCCGGGAGGGTTGCACCGCAAACTAACCGCCGCCGTGGCGGGCGGCAACGCGTTCCGATCCGCCATCGCGTGACATGAATCACTCAAGAATCTGGTTTGTCCGTACCGACCGGTCGTTCTGCCGTTCAACGTCCTGACAACCACCTGGCCCGGCCGACGGGCCGGTTGCCAAACTCCCGTCCGCCACGACCGTCGGCCGGCCCGTCCGGCCCCGCACAGGAACGGTGACCGCAATGACACGCCGATGGAAGCAGGCCGCCCTCACCGCGGCGGCCGCAGCGGCCCTCGTCCTCGCCCTGCCCGCGACCGGGGCCTCGGCGATCAACCGGGTCAGCTGCAACGGACGGACGGACTTCGTCAACATCTACAACTACGGGTGGTCCGGGCACCTGTGCTTCGCCAACGCGGGCTACGCCGACGTGACCATCTACAAGGTCGACAACATCTACTCCGGCAACAACCTGCTGTACTACTACACCAGCGTGAACGGCGGGGTGACCCGCCACCTCGACCCGTGGACCTGGGAGGACGACCACTACTACGACAACGGCGCGGAGGGCACCGTGCGCTGGCTGCAGATCTTCTGACCAGGGCGACCGTTCGGCGGCGGACCGCCCCGCCGCCGCCCGGGAGGCCCTGTGCCCGCGGGCCCGGATGAGGCAGGATGGGACATGGAGGCGGTCTCTCATCGCCGACCACTCCCCGTGCTGTGAGATTGAGGACCCCATGAGCATCGACCCGTCGTCCATCCCGTCGTTCGGCGCGCCCCAGCCGCCGCAGGGCGGCCAGCCCGGCGGCGCCCCGGCCGGCCCTCCGCCGGTGATCGTGCCGGACCAGAACCTGGTCGCCCAGCTGCTCGACCAGATGCAGCTGAAGCACGTCGTCGACGATGACGGTGACCTCACCGCTCCCTGGGAGGGCTTCCGCGTCTACTACATGTTCCGCGGCGACCAGAAGGAGCTCTTCGCGGTCCGCGCCTTCTACGACCGCGCGTACGAGCTGGAGCGCAAGGGCGAGATCCTCGACCTCGTCGACGAGTGGAACCGCGAGACCCTCTGGCCGAAGGTCTACACCCACACCCACGAGGACGGCGTCGTCCGCCTGATCGGCGAGTCCCAGATGATCGTCGGCACCGGTGTGAGCCTGGAGTACTTCGTGACCACCACCGCGAACTGGACCCAGGCCTCGGTCGGCTTCGAGCAGTGGATGATCGAGCGCCTCGGCCTCCAGGGCGACATCGAGGAGGGCGACAAGCCCGAGGACGGCGGCGAGGACGCCTGATCCCCGCCAGGTCCGCGGTCGGGCCCGCACCCCGGTACGCCGGGGCGCGGGCCCGACCCGTTCCCGGCCGTCCTCCGGCCGCCCGCACGTCGGCCCCGGCGGCGGCCCCGGTGTCGGCCCGGTGTCGGCCCCTGGGAAGCGCCCGGTCCGGGCACTACGGTGGGCGCAGCCGCCGACGACACCGCTGGAGACCCCATGGAAGCCCGGCCCCTGCTCAACCGCCGCCTGAACGGCCTCGGCACCACGATCTTCGCGGAGATGTCCGCCCTGGCCACGGCGACCGGCTCGATCAACCTCGGGCAGGGCTTCCCCGACACCGACGGGCCCGAGGAGGTCCGCGAGGCGGCGGTCCGGGCCCTGCGCGAGGGCCGCGGCAACCAGTACCCGCCCGGCCCCGGCATCCCCGAGCTGCGCACCGCGGTCGCCGAGCACCAGCAGCGCTTCCACGGGCTCACCTACGACCCGGACACCGAGGTGCTCGTCACCGCCGGCGCCACCGAGGCCATCGCCGCCGCACTGCTGGCCCTGCTGGAACCCGGCGACGAGGTGATCGCCTTCGAGCCCTTCTACGACTCCTACGCCGCCTGCATCGCCATGGCCGGGGCCGCCCGGGTGCCGCTCACCCTGCGCCCGCCGGCCTTCCGGCCGGACCTGGACGAGCTGCGCGCCCTGATCACCCCGCGCACCCGGCTGCTGCTGATCAACACCCCGCACAACCCCACCGGCCTCGTCCTGAACGCCGACGAGCTGCGCACCCTCGCCGAACTCGCGGTCGAGCACGACCTGTTGGTGGTCACCGACGAGGTCTACGAGCACCTGGTGTTCAGCGGCGGGCACCACCCGCTCGCCGCCCTGCCGGGGATGCGCGAGCGCACCGTCTCGATCTCCTCGGCCGGCAAGACCTTCTCCTTCACCGGCTGGAAGGTCGGCTGGGTGACCGGCAGCCCCGAGCTGGTGGCCGCCGTCCGCACCGCCAAGCAGTACCTGACGTACGTCTCGGCCGGCCCCTTCCAGTACGCGGTGGCCGAGGCCCTGCGGCTGCCCGACGAGTACTTCGACGGCTTCCGCGCCGACCTGCTCCGCAAGCGCGACCTGCTCGCCGACGGGCTCGCCGAGGCCGGGTTCCGGGTCTTCGTCCCCGAGGGCACGTACTTCATCACCACCGACATCACCCCCCTCGGCGAGAAGGACGGCGCCGACTTCTGCCGTTCCCTCCCCGAGCGCTGCGGCGTGGTCGCCATCCCCAACGCCGTCTTCTACGACAACACCGACGAGGGCCGCTCCCTCGTCCGCTTCACCTTCTGCAAGCGCGACGAGGTCCTGCGGGAGGCGGTCGAACGGCTGCGCCGCCTCTGAGCGCCGCCTCCGGGGACCGGGTCCGACGGCCCGGTCCCCGGAGGCCGAACGGGTGAGCGGGTACGCGGGGCGCACCCCCGGCGCGGACGGCGCGTACGCGGGTGCATGGGAACACGGTTCGCAGAGTCGACACCCCGAATGAGCGGGGTGCTCCGGCCGCTCCACCCGGAACGGTGAATGCTGGTCGAGGATGGGTAAATCCCCGACGGACCCGCAGAATTCGTGCTTCTCTGCTGCTGAGTCTCCAGCCGGAATCCTTCCTTCCACGGTCGGCCGCGTCCTGGACCGCACAGCCTCGAACGCCGGCCCGTCGGTGGAGTCGGACGCTGACGGCGGGCGCGTCACGGAGTTCGAAACGCGGAGCGGAGCATGCTCACCACACTGCAGACCTCGTACACGGACACCCGCGCCGGCGACCTCGCCTGGCAGTTGGGCGGCGAGCCGCTGCCCGCGCTGGCCGTGCGGGAGCTGAGCTTCGACGCCCCCGCCGACGGCGCGGCCGGGGTCGGCACGGCCACCTTGCAACTGCGCCTGCTCGGGGCCTCGCACCAGGTCGTGGTGGCCGCCGGCCCCGGCGACTGCCTTGAGACCGTGGCCTGTCTGCCCGGCCGCCGCACCCCGCTGCCCGCCCGGGTGGCGGAACGCGTGGCGGGCTGGGAGTACGAGTTCGCGGCCCGGATCGAGGAGTTGCCGACGCACACCTTCGCCGCCAGGGCCCAGGAACTGCTGGCCCTGGTCGCCGAACACCCGCACGGCCTGGCGGGCATCTTCCCCGGCGACCCCTGCGCCTTCACCGCCCTGGTCGCGCGGTGCGAGGAGCGGCGAGTCCTCTGGCGCACCTGGCACGCCTACCCGCAGGAGGGCCGACTGGTGTGCACCCGCTCCGCCCTGGTGCTGCAGGGCGGCGGTTGGGCGGCCGAGGCCGAGTGATGCACGCGAACGGAGCAGCGCCCGACCGGAACGCCGACGAACCGTCAATTCCATCTGGTGCGACGTCCTTCCAACGGGTGCCGCCACGGCCGGCGGATGTCGCTAGCGTTTGCGCATGATCAACCGTCCGGCGGATCCACCCGCTCGGCCGGGCCTCGACGGCCGCGCCGAAGCACCCCGCGTCCGGGCCGTCGCCCGGCCGTGGACCGGCGGTGCCGCCCCGCCCTGCGTGCGCGGACGACTGGCCCGGCCGCTGGTCCTGCTGGCGGCCTTCGTCTGCGCCGCCTGCGGCCTCGTCTACGAGCTGGAACTCGTCGCCGTCGGGCAGACCCTGCTCGGCGACTCGGTCACCCAGACCTCCCTGGTGCTGTCGGTGATGGTCTTCGCGATGGGCGTCGGCTCGCTGCTCGCCAAACGGCTGGCCCGCCGCCCCGCCACCGCCTTCGCCCTGGTGGAGTGCGGGCTGGCCCTCACCGGCGGGCTGTCGGTGCTCGCGCTGTACTCCTGCTGGGCCTGGCTGGACGGCCACCGGACGGCCGCCGCCGGCCTGACCGGCACCACCTTCCTGATCGGGGTGCTGATCGGCGCCGAGATCCCGCTGCTGATGACCCTCGTCCAGCGGATCCGCCGGGAACACGCCGGACGGGCGGTCGCCGACCTGTTCGCCGCCGACTACGTCGGTGCGCTGATCGGCGGGCTGGCCTTCCCCTTCCTGCTGCTGCCCGCCCTCGGCCCGGCCGCCGGCGCGCTCGCCACCGGAGCGGTCAACGCGGTGGCCGGCGCGGCCGTGGTGCTGTGGCTGTTCCGCGAGGAGCCGCCGCCACGGGCCCGGCTGCTGCTCTGGGCCGGCTGCGGACTCGTCCTCGCCGTCCTGGCCTGCGCCGCCGCGTTCACCGGCGCGATCGAGCGCGCCGCCCGACAGGCCCTGTACGGGGCGCAGGTCCGCCTGGCGGTGCCCGGTCGCGACCAGGAGATCGTGCTCGCGGGCGGCCCCGGAACCACCGCACCGCTGGAGCTCTTCGTCGGCGGCCGGCTGGCCGTCTGCGGCCCGGACGAGTACCGGGACAGCGAGGCGCTCGTCCACCCCGCGCTCGCCGGCACGCCCAACGGCCGGGTCCTGGTCCTGGGCGGCGGCGGCCCCGCCGTCCGCGAGGTGCTGCGGCACTCCGCCGTCCGCGAGGTCGTGGTGGTGGAACCGGACGCGGCACTCACCGCCCTCGTCCGCCGCGACCCCGCCCTCGCCGCCCTCACCGGGCACGCCTACGACGACCCCCGGGTGCGGGTGGTGCACGCCGAACCGATCGCCTGGCTGCGCCGCACCGGACGCACCGGCCGCCCGCGGTTCGACGTCATCGTCTCCGACCTGCCCGTGCCGCGCGGCGACACCGGCCGGGCCGCACACAGCCAGGAGTTCTTCGGGCTGGCGGCCGAACGGCTCGCCCCCGGCGGCCGGCTCGCCGTCCGCGGCGGCCCCGTCGCCCGCGCCCTGTGGACGGCGGAGGCCGCACTGCGCGCCGACGGCCTGCGCACCGTCGCCTACCAGGCCCCGCCCGGCGCACCGCCGTCCTGCCCGCACGCCCCCGCGGCCGCGCCCCGCCCGGCCTTCCTGCTGGCCGCCCGCAGCCAACCGGTGCTCTCCCTCGGCCGGGACGCCCCGCCACCGCGGGCCCTCACCACCGACGGACTCCGGGAGTCCGCCGCGGGACTCGCGGCCCGCCGCCCCGCACGGCTGCCGGCCCCCTACCGGCTGCTCGGCTGAGCCCCCCGCCGCCCGCCCGGCCCGTCCGCGGCGGCAGGGCTGCGGGGGCCGTCCGTGTACAGCTGCCGAACCTCCGCGGATCGACCCGACGCCAACCCCCCGCACCGGGCACCCGGGTGGGTAGGCTCGCCGGTATGGAGCATGAGGTTGTCGTCCCGCTGCCGGCCAACGCCGTCCGGCAGGTCCTGCAGGACAGCGAGCTGTTGGCCCGCTGCGTCCCCGGTCTGAGCACCGATGCCGGGACGTCCCGCACACCGGACGGGCAGGTCGACGGGCGGCTGCGGCTGCGCGTCGGCAGCTCCACCATCACCTACCGCGGCTCGCTCTCGCTGATCCCCGGACGCGAGGGCGTGCTCACCGCGCTCGCCGAGGGCGAGGAGGTCCGGGGCTCCGGCGAGGTCACCGCGACCGTGCGGGTCAGCGTGCACGACCACGCGGACGGCAGCGTCATGCGCTTCGCCGGAGACCTGAGCGCCGAGGGCCGCCTCGCCGAGTTCCCGGACGACGTCCTGGAGACGGCCGGCCGCAGACTCCTCGACCGCCTCGTCGCCGCCCTCGCCGTCGAGGCCGGCGCCGGCCCGGACGCCGTCCTGCCGCCGGCGGACGACGAAGCCGAGGAGACCGTCGAGGAGACGGCCGAGGAGACGGCTGTCGAGCCCGCCGAGGCCGAGGCGGGGGCTGAGCCCGCCGCCGAGGCCGTCGAGGAGCCCGAGACACCGGCCGCCCCCGTCCAGGAGTCTGCTGCCGAGGTCGTCGAGCCGCTCGTCGAAGAGCCTGCCGTCCAGGCGGAGGCGGAGCCCGCCCCCGTCGAGGAGCCCGCCGCCGAGGCCGTCGAGGAGCCCGAGCCCGAGGCTGAGCCTGGGGCCGAGCCCGTCGAGGAGCCGCAGGAGGCCGCCGCGGAGGCGGAGGAGCCCGGGGAGCCCGAAAAGTCCGAGGAGCCCGAGGACGAGTCCGGGGACGAGTCCGGGGACGAGGAGGAGCCCGGGGCGACCGTGGTCTACCTGGACGACCGGGCGGAGCGGGACCTCGACGACGACCTGTCCGACCTGATCGCCTTCTCGGACGAGGACGAGCCGCTGCCCTCGCCCGAGCCGGAGCCCGCGGGGTTCGAGTACCAGCCGGAGCCGGCGGCGTCCGGGCCGGTGCGGCGGTCGATCGTGGGCCGCTCGGCGGAGGAGGTGGACCACGCGCCGCCGCACGGCCGCTACGCGCCCACTCCCCCGGCCCGCAGTGCCCGCGCCCGGGCGGCCAGCCGCTGGGGCGGCCCGGAGCCCACGCTGCTCACCGGCGGGGCCGGCGAGCGCAGTGCGATGCCCTGGGTGATCGGCGGCGGGGTGGCGCTGATCGGCGGCGCCGTGGTGCTGGTGCGGGCGCTGCGCCGTCGCTGAGCGGAGGGTGGCGGCCCGTAGACTGGCTGCTCATGAGCACTGAGGACCGCGACGCCCTGCTGGCGCAGATCAAGGACAAGGCCGTCGTGCACGGCAAGGTCACCCTCTCCTCCGGGCTGGAGGCCGACTACTACGTCGACCTGCGCCGGATCACGCTGGACGCCGAGGCGGCGCCGCTGGTCGGCCGGGTGATGCTGGACGCTGCGGCGGACCTCGAGTTCGACGCGGTCGGCGGCCTGACCCTGGGCGCCGACCCGGTGGCGACCGCGATGCTGCACGCCGCCGCCGCCCGCGGGCGGAAGCTGGACGCGTTCGTGGTCCGCAAGGCGGGCAAGGCGCACGGCCTGCAGCGCCGGATCGAGGGCCCGGACGTGAAGGGTCGCCGGGTGCTGGCGGTCGAGGACACCTCCACCACCGGCGGCTCGGTGCTCACCGCCGTGGAGGCGCTGCGCGAGGCGGGCGCCGAGGTGGTCGGCGTCGCGGTGATCGTGGAGCGCGGCGCGGCCCCGGCGATCGCGGAGACCGGCCTGCCGTACGTGACCGCCTACACCCTGGACGACCTGGGCCTCTGAGCCCGTACGGCCCGGTGCGGCCCCGCGGGGCCGCACCGGGCCGGAAAACGATGACGGCCGGTGTTTCACGTGAAACCACGTGTCACACCGGCCGTCGCCGTGTCCGGGCGGGCGGGCCCGTCAGTTCTTGCGGTGGCGGCCGGTGCCGACCGGCTCCGCCGACGAGGTGTCGCCGCCGGCCTTCTTCTTCCGGCGCTCGCGGATCACCTCGACGATGATCGGGGAGATCGAGATCAGGATGATCAGCGCCATCGCCGGGATCAGGTACTTGTCGATCACCGGGGCCATCGCGTCGCCGAAGAAGTAGCCGATCAGCAGCATGGACTCGGTCCACAGCACGGCGCCGACGACGTTCCAGACGAAGAAGGTCCGGGCCGGCATCTCCAGGGTGCCGGCGACCGGGTTGAGGAAGGTCCGCACGATCGGAATGAAGCGGGCCATCACCACGGCCTTGGCCGGGCCGAACTTCTCGAAGTAGTACTCGGCCTTCACCACGTACTCGCGGCGGAAGATCTTCGACTCGGGCTTGTCGAACATCCGGGGGCCGAGCTTGGCCCCGATGAAGTGGCCGAGTTGCGCACCGGCGATGGCGCAGAGCGGCGCCCCGATCAGCAGCAGGGCGATCGGCAGCCGGGCGCCCTCGCCGAGCACCGAGGAGGCCGCGCCGGAGGCGGCCACACCGGCGAGGATCAGCAGTGAGTCACCGGGGAAGAAGAACCCGACCAGCAGGCCGGTCTCGGCGAAGATGATCGCGAGCAGGCCGATGGCGCCCAGCGACGAGATCAGCGATTTGGCGTCGAGGAGATTGACGGCGAGCTGGTTGTAGTCCACGCGCGCAGGATAGCGCCCTGCTGTTGAAGACGGCCTAAGGAGCGGTGGCCGGGGCCCCGTCCGGGCGGGCCCGTGGGGCTACCGGCGCGTAGGTGCCGTTCGCGTCCCGACTGGCGGGCCGTGGGTGACCGCGGAGGGTGAGTCTGGGAAGATGGCCCCGGTGTCCGGCCTGCGGTCGAGGACCACCCTCTTCTCGTACCGCGAAGCACGCCGTGAGCCAGAGGCGTAAGAGCATCGGACAGCGTCGTTCGATCGCCCCACACCGACAGGAGCGAATTCGCATGCCCATCGCAACTCCCGAGGTCTACAACGAGATGCTGGACCGGGCCAAGGCGGGCAAGTTCGCCTACCCGGCCATCAACGTGACCTCGTCCCAGACCCTGCACGCCGCGCTGCGCGGCTTCGCCGAGGCCGAGAGCGACGGCATCATCCAGATCTCCACCGGTGGTGCGGAGTTCCTGGGCGGCCAGCACAACAAGGACATGGTGACCGGCGCCGTCGCGCTGGCCGAGTTCGCGCACATCGTGGCCGCGAAGTACGACATCACGGTCGCGCTGCACACCGACCACTGCCCGAAGGACAAGCTGGACGGCTACGTCCGCCCGCTGCTGGCGGTCTCCGCCGAGCGCGTGGCCAAGGGCCTGAACCCGCTGTTCCAGTCGCACATGTGGGACGGCTCGGCCGAGACCCTGGCCGACAACCTGGCGATCGCGCAGGAGCTGCTCGCCCAGGCCGCCGCCGCGAAGATCATCCTCGAGGTCGAGATCACCCCGACCGGCGGCGAGGAGGACGGCGTCTCGCACGAGATCAACGACGAGCTGTACACCACGGTCAACGACGCGGTGCGCACCGCCGAGGCGCTCGGCCTGGGCGAGAAGGGCCGCTACCTGCTGGCCGCCTCCTTCGGCAACGTGCACGGCGTGTACAAGCCGGGCAACGTCGTGCTGAAGCCGGAGCTGCTCGCGGAGCTCCAGGCCGAGATCGGCAAGCAGTACGGCAAGGCCGACCCGTTCGACTTCGTCTTCCACGGCGGCTCGGGCTCGACCGCGGAGGAGATCGCCACCGCGCTGGAGAACGGTGTCGTGAAGATGAACCTCGACACCGACACCCAGTACGCCTTCACCCGCCCGGTCGTGGACCACATGTTCCGCAACTACGACGGCGTGCTGAAGGTCGACGGCGAGGTCGGCAAGAAGAACACCTACGACCCGCGCACCTGGGGCAAGCTGGCCGAGGCCGGCATGGCCTCCCGCGTGGTCGAGGCGGCGCAGCAGCTGCGCTCGGCGGGCAACCGCATCAAGTAGGGGGCACCGCGTCCGCGAGGACGCGTGACGACGGCCGTGGCCCCGGGGAGTCGACTCCCCGGGGCCACGGCCGTCGTGCGTCCGCGGCGGGTCAGCCGACGGCGACCCGGGCACCGCCGCGGGCGGCGGGCTGTTCGGCGCGCAGCCGCCGGTAGTGCCGGGCGGCCTTGGCGCGGTTGCCGCACTCGGCCATCGAGCACCAGCGCCGCATGCCGTTGCGCGAGGTGTCGAGGAACCAGAGCGGCAGCCGGTGCGGTCCGGCGCAGCTGCGGATCCGCTCGGGGGCGGTGCCGAGCAGCTGGAGGTAGTCGTCGAGGGCGAGCCAGCCGGCCAGCCAGGCCGGGTCGTCGACCTCGACGGTGGTGGCGGGCCCGTCGGCGGTGAGCCGGTAGCGCAGGGCGCCGCGGGCGAGCAGCCGGTCCACCTCGCGGACGGCGTCCGGGTCGGCGGGCGCCCGGCCGGGCCGACGCTGGTCGTACGGGGGGCTGAGGGTGGCCTGCAGCGCCTCGCGGGTGTGCCGGGTCGCGGAGAGCGCGGCGCCGTCGGCGGGGCAGAGGCCGGCGAGGCCCGCGGAGGAGAGCCAGATCCGGTAGCCGTCCAGGTCGTCGAGCAGGTCGCGGGTGCCGGCCGGGGCGTCCCAGCGGGTGTTGAGCAGGTCGAGGGCGAGGGGTTCGCCGAGCAGCGGGCGGCGGTCGGCCGGGTCCGGGCTGCGGCCGCCGGCGGTGCCGGCCGGGCCGTGCCAGCGGCGGTCCGGGCCGGGGACGCCGAGGGCGAGGTCAAGCAGGGTGACCCGGGCGTCCGCCAGGGTGGTCAGCGGTGTGCCGTGTGCGCGCATCGTGCTCCCTCGGCCGGTGTCGGGCCGCTCTCCCCCCGTCCCCGGGCGGCACTGCGCGGGCAGTGCGGCGGCACCGGGCCAGTCTGGCGCCGGGGCCGGGCGCGCCGGAACGGGTGGGCGCCCGGTGTGCGCGCAACGGCCAGAGGCCGTGCGCGGCCTCATAACTGACCCACGGGAATCTTTTCTAGCTTCGGATGTGCCAGACCCGGACACGCAGATCCGAACGCCCGATGGGGAGAGTGAAGCACGATGGCTCAGGCCGAATCAGACCTGGCACAGCCGGGCGCCGAGGCGCCCAACGACCTGCTGAACGGCGACACGTACCTGGAGAGCCTGCGTGACGGGCGCCAGGTGTACATCGACGGCGAGCTGGTCAAGGACGTGACCGAGCACCCGGCGTTCCGCAACGCCGCCCGCTCGATGGCGCACCTGTACGACGCGCTGCACCACCCGGACACCAAGGACATGATGACCACGGTCGACCGGTACACCGGCGCCCGGGTCCACCGGTTCTTCACTCCGGCCCACACGGCGGACGACCTGGTCAAGGCCCGTGACGCCATCGAGCACTGGGCGCGTCTGAGCTACGGCTTCATGAACCGCACGCCGGACTACAAGGCCTCCTTCATGGCCGGCCTGGCCGTCACCCACTCCTTCTACGAGCCGTTCGGCGACAACGCCCGCGCCTGGTACGAGAAGTACGCCCGTCAGGCGCTGGCGATCAGCCACGCGATCGTCAACCCGCCGGTCGACCGCCACAAGGCCGCGCACGACATCCCGGACGTCTACCTGAAGGTCGTCGAGGAGCGCGACGACGGCATCGTGGTCGAGGGCGCCAAGCTGATGGCCACCGCCTCCGCGCTGACCCACGTCGCCTTCGTCGGCCAGATCCACCTCGCCAACCTGGAGAAGGGCAAGGCCGAGGACATGGCGCTGGCCTTCATGGCGCCGCTGAACACGCCGGGCATGAAGGTGATCTGCCGCCCGTCGTACGAGAAGAAGGCCAACAGCCCGTTCGACAACCCGCTCTCCAGCCGGTTCGACGAGAACGACGCGGTGCTGGTCTTCGACAAGGCGTTCATCCCGTGGGAGAACGTCCTGATCTACCGGGACACCGAGAAGATCCACCAGTACTTCCCGCGTTCGGGCCTGCTCTCCCGCGGCTTCTTCCAGGGCGCGATCCGGATGGCCGTGAAGCTGGAGTTCATGGCGGGCGTCCTGGACCGCGGCACCCGCCTCAACGGCACCGACAAGTTCCGCGGCGTCCAGGCCGGCCTCGGCGAGCTGCTCGCCTGGCGCCACCAGACCTGGGCCGTCACCACCGCGATGGCGATGGACCCGGAGCCCGCCGAGGGCGGCACCGTCCTGCCGCGGATGGACTACTCGGCCGGCTACCGGGCGCTCGCCCCGATCAGCTGGGACCGCACCCACAAGTTCTTCGAGGAGCACCTGGCGGGCGCGCTGCTGATGACGCCGTCCAGCCACAAGGACCTCCAGAACCCGGAGCTGCGCCCGCTGTTCGACCGCTACTACCGCGGCTCCGGCACCACCGCGGAGGAGCGCGCCAAGCTCTTCAAGATGGCCTGGGACGCGGTCGGTTCGGAGTTCGGCGCCCGCCACGAGCTGTACGAGCTCAACTACGCGGGCGGCCCGGACCAGGTCCGCCTGGACACCCTGAACTGGACCCGCGCGGCCGGACTGCTCGACCAGTACGGCGACTTCGTGCAGAAGGCCATGGACGACTACGACCTGGACGGCTGGCGCAGCGGCCGCTGGGCCGAGACCGACTGACCCGGCCGGGCGGGTCCAGTTCAGGGTGTCCAGGCGGACCTGGTCCGGGCCGCCCGCGTTGTTGAG
>NZ_JBFBDW010000067.1:0-40308 GCF_040683455.1 Kitasatospora sp. NPDC093679 | reverse complement strand
GGGGGGACCCTGTGGGAGAGTAGGACGCCGCCGAACAATTCTTCTGAGAAGCCCCGCCCGGGGACCCCGGGCGGGGCTTCTCGCATTTCCGGGCCCATTCCGGACCCGACTCTCCGGCCCGCGTGTGTCGGCGGTACGACAGGTTTCTTGCAGGGCTGGAACATTCGTTGACCCGGGAACGGGCCGGCTGGAACGCTGAGAGCGTGAGCCAAGCCGAGAGCCTCGTCGGGCGCCTGCACGTCGATCTGCGACGTCATGCCAGCGCCATCTGTGCCGCCTGCCGTTGACGGGCAGGCCCGCCACCGCGCCATGACGGCGCGCCGCCTCGCCGGCCTCACCTGAGCCCCTGCCACTCCGGCGTACCCGGGCTCCGCTCTCCGACCGTTCCTCGGGCCTTCCGGCCGATGGCGGTCGTTCGTCTCGCACTCCCTGTGCCACCGCTCTCCCGTGACGGGTTCCTCCGTGCTGTCCGGCTGCCGCCGACGTCGTGGTGTTCGCGTCCCGGGGGAGGGGTGTGCCGCCCTTCCCGCAAAGGACTTCCGCCATGCCCGCCACCTCCCGTCGCCAGTTCCTCGCGCTCGCCGCCGTGGGGGTCGCCGCCGCTGCCTGCGGCAGGGCCACCGCCTCCGCCGGCTCCGGATCCGAGACGAAGAAGCTCAGGTACCAGGGCTGGGCGGGGCAGGTGACCCTGCCCGAACTCGCCGAGGACCTCGGCTACTTCGGCGATGTGAAGCTCGAATGGGTCGGCAACACCATCAGCGGCCCGCAGGACATCCAGTCCGCGGCGACCGGCCAGATCGACTTCGGCGGCGCCTTCAACGGCGCGGTCGTGAAGCTGATCGCGGCCGGTGCCCCGGTGAAGGCCGTGATCAGCTACTACGGCGTCGACGAGGCCGCGTACAACGGCTTCTACGTGCTGCAGGACAGCCCGATCCGTTCCGCTCGCGACCTGCTCGGCAAGAAGGTCGGGATGAACACCCTGGGGGCGCACAGCGAGGCCATCCTCGACATCTACCTGCAGCGCAACGGGCTCTCGCCGGCGGAGATCGCCAAGGTCGAGCCGATCGTGGTGCCGCCGGTCAACACCGAGCAGTCGGTACGACAGAAGCAGATCGAGGTCGGGGTGCTGGGCGGGGTGCTGCGGGACAAGGCCCTGGCGGCGGGCGGCATCCGCCCGCTGTTCAGCGACTACGACCTGCTGGGCCGGTTCAGCGCGGGGACGTACGTCGTCACCAACCGCTTCCTCAAGCAGAACCCGACCACCGCGCGGACCTTCGTCACCGGTGTGGCCAAGGCGATCGAGTGGACCAGGACCACGCCGCGGGAGGAGGTCATCGCCCGCAGCGTCGAGATCGTGAAGAAGCGCGGACGCAACGAGGACACCGCGGCCCTGAAGTACTGGAAGTCCGCGGGCGTGGCGGAGACCGGCGGCCGGATCACCGACGACGAGTTCAAGATCTGGATCGACTGGCTGGTCGAGCACGGCGACATCAAGGCCGGCCAGGTGAAGCCCACCGACCTCTACACCAACGAGTTCAACGGCTACCCCGCGGCCGCGGCGACGGCCGCGAGCCCCTCCCCGAGCAGGAGTTGAGCGATGAGCGCCGACATCTCCTTCCGTTCCGTCAGCAAGGTGTTCCAGGTCCGCGGCGGGGGCGACTTCACCGCCGTGGACCGGGTGGACCTCGACATCGCGGCCGGTGAGTTCGCCGTGCTCGTGGGGCCGAGCGGTTGCGGCAAGTCCACCCTGCTCGACCTGCTGGGCGGGCTCACCGCACCCACCTCCGGCGAGATCCTGCTGAACGGTCGCCCGGTGACCGGGCCCGGGCCCGACCGCTCCACCGTCTTCCAGCAGTACGCGCTGTTGCCCTGGCGCACGGCCCAGGGCAACGTCGAGTTCGGCCTGGAGTCGATCGGCGTGCCGAGACGCCGACGCGCCGCCCGGGCACGGGAGTACCTCGCGCTGGTGGGCCTCACCGGCTTCGAGGACAGGCACCCGCACGAGCTGTCCGGCGGCATGAAGCAGCGGGTGGCGATCGCCCGCAGTCTCGCCTACGACCCCGAAGTGCTGCTGATGGACGAGCCGTTCGCGGCGCTCGACGCCCAGACCCGTGAGTCGCTGCAGGACGAGCTGCGGCGGATCTGGCAGCAGACCGGGAAGACCGTCCTGTTCATCACCCACGGCATCGAGGAGGCGGTCTACCTCGGCGGGCGGGTGGCCGTGCTCACCTCCCGCCCGGGCCGGGTCAAGCAGGTCGTCCCGATCGACCTCGGCGACCGGAGCGCCGCCCAGGACCTGCGCTCCAGCCCGGAGTTCGCCCGCTACCGGCACGAGATCTGGAGCCTGCTGCACGACGAGGTCAGCCGCGCCCAGCAGTTGGAGAGAGAGGTCAGCGCCGCATGAGCACCGACGTCCGCCCGTCCGCCCCGCCCGTCCTCACCAAGCCCAAGCCCAAGCCCGACTTCGGGGCGCCGGCCGCCGAAGCCACGGCCGTTCCGCCCCGGGAGGGTGCCCGTGCCGCGCGCCGCCGCTCCAGGCTGCCCCGTCTGCTGCTGGCCGGCCTCGGCAAGACCGTCGCGATCGCCGCCCTGCTCGCCGTGTGGGAGGCGGCCCCGCGGCTGAACCTCGTCGACCCGACCTTCCTGCCGCCGTTCAGCCAGGTCGTCGACGCCTGGTTCGGCCTCTTGGACAGCGGCCAGCTCGCGACCAACACCCAGGCGAGCCTGACCCGTTCGCTGAGCGGCTTCGGCCTCGCCGTCGCCCTCGGCGTGCCGCTCGGCCTGCTGATCGGCTGGTACCGGCCGGTCGCCAACCTGCTCAGTCCGCTGCTCGAACTCTTCCGCAACACCGCCGCGTTGGCGCTGCTGCCGGTGTTCGTGCTGATCCTCGGGATCGGGGAGACCTCCAAGATCTCCATCGTGCTCTACGCGTGCATCTGGCCCGTGCTGCTGAACACCATCAGCGCCGTCCGCACCGTCGACCCGACCCTGCTGAGGCTCGCCCGTTCACTGAACCTCTCGCCGTTCCGGCTGTTCCAGAAGGTGATCCTGCCGGCCTCCGTGCCGACCGTGTTCACCGGGATCAGGCTGGCCGGCGCGGTCTCCATCCTCGTCCTGGTCGCCGCCGAGATGGTCGGCGCCAAGGCCGGGCTCGGCTACCTGATCAACGCTTCCCAATTCAACTTCGCCATCCCGCAGATGTACGCGGGCATCGTCACCATCTCCGTGATCGGCGTGCTCTTCAACCAGCTGCTGGTCGCCCTGGAGCGCCGCTTCACCGCCTGGCGCGCACCGGTGGGGGGCTGAGGGATGGGCGAGATCCTCGAACTGAGCGCGGACGTCCTGGTGGTGGGCGGCGGCCCGGCCGCCACCTGGGCCGCCCTCGACGCGGCCCGGGCCGGCGCCGACGTCGTCCTCGCCGACAAGGGCTACTGCGGCACCAGCGGCGCGACCGCCGCCGGCGGCACCGGAGTCTGGTACGTGCAGCCCGACCCGGCCGCCCGGGAGGCCGCCATGGCGAGCCGCGAGGGCCTCGGCGGACACCTCGCCGACCGCGGCTGGATGACCCGCGTCCTCGACCGCACCTACACCAACATCAACGAACTGGCGGAGACCGGCGGATACCCCTTCCCGACGGCGCCCGACGGCCGCCAGCCGCGCAACGGACTGCAGGGCCCGGAGTACATGCGGCGGATGCGGATCAGGACCCGCCGCGCCGGGGTGCGCATCCTCGACCACAGCCCGGTCACCGAACTGCTCACCGCCGCCGACGGATCGGTCGCCGGCGCGGCCGGCCACCGGCGGCAGGCCGGGCACCCCTACCGGGTGCGGGCCGGCGCGGTCGTCCTCGCCACCGGCGGCTGCGCGTTCCTCAGCGGGGCCCTCGGCACCGACACCGACACCGGCGACGGCGCCCTCTACGCGGCCGAGGTCGGCGCCGAACTCTCCGGCATGGAGTTCTCCAACGCGTACGGCATCGCGCCCGAGCACACCTCCGTCACCAAGACCGCCTTCTACTCCTTCGCCACCTTCCACCGGGAGGACGGCAGCGTCCTGGAGGGCGCCGCCAGCCAGGGCGGCCGATCGGTCATCGCCCGCGAACTGCTCGACGCCAAGGTCTACTGCATCCTCGACCGGGCCGACCCGGCCGCCCGGCAGGCGATGCGGCTCGCCCAGCCGAACTTCTTCCTCACCTTCGACCGGCTCGGCATCGACCCGTTCACCCAGCGGTTCGCGATCACCCTGCTCGCCGAGGGCACCGTCCGCGGCACCGGCGGCATCCGGATCGCCGACGCGGACTGCCGCACCACCGTGCCCGGCCTCTACGCGGCCGGCGACGCCGCCACCCGCGAGGAGATCTGCGGCGGCTTCACCGGCGGCGGCAGCCACAACGCGGCCTGGGCGATGTCCTCGGGCAGCTGGGCCGGCACCGGCGCCGCCCGGTACGCCCTCGGGCTCGGCCGCGCCGCCCGCACCCGGCCCGTGCGGGCCGCGGGCGGAGCCGGACTGCGGCCGACCGGCAGCGGCGGCGCCGACCACCGCGAGGTGATCGCCGCCGTCCAGGGCGAAGTCCTGCCGTACGACAAGAACTACCTGCGGCACGGCGACACCCTCACCGCCTCGCTCCGGGTGCTCGACGACACCTGGCGGCAGCTGCGCGCCGGACTGCGCGGCGAGGGCCGCGACGCGATCCGCACCCGGCAGGCCGCCGCGCTCGCCGCCAACGCCCGCTGGATGTACCGCTCGGCGCTCGCCCGCACCGAGAGCCGCGGCATGGCCCGCCGACTCGACTTCCCCGACCGGGACCCCGCCCAGCACCACCGGATCGCCACCGGCGGCCTGGACGAGGTCTGGACCCGCCCCGTGAAGGAGCCCGCCGTGAAGGAGCCCGTGTGATCGAACTCGTCTCCGCCGCCCGCTGCATCGCCTGCGACAAGTGCATCAGGGTCTGTCCCACCGACGTCTTCGACCGCGGCGTGGACGGCATCCCCGTGATCGCCCGGCAGGACGACTGCCAGACCTGCTTCCACTGCGAGGCCAACTGCCCCGTCGACGCCCTGTACGTCGACCCGCGCACCCGGCCGCAGCCCGTCCCGCACGACGAGGACCACCTCGCCGACGCCGGACTGCTCGGCAGCTACCGGGCCCGGATCGGCTGGGGCCACGGCCGCACCCCCGGGGCGCTGCAGGCCATCGGCCCCGCCTTCGGGACCGCACCCATCACCTCCTGAAATCCCCGACCCGCACCACGAAGAGGAGCACACCCATGACCGCGTTCGAGCTCCACAAGGTCGGCGGCCGGATCGGCGCCGAGATCACCGGCATCGACCTCGCGCAGCCGCTCGACGAGCAGACCGTCACCGCGCTGAACGACGCCCTCGTCGCCCACAAGGCGCTGTTCTTCCGCGGACAGCACCTCGACGATCAGGGCCAGACCCGCTTCGCCGGCTACTTCGGCCCGCTCACCACCGCCCACCCGACCGTGCCCTCGCTCGACGGACAGCCCAACGTCCTCGCCGTCGACAGCGAGGACGGCGGCCGGGCCAACCAGTGGCACACCGACGTCACCTTCGTCCGCACCCCGCCCAAGGCGTCCACGCTGCGCAGCCTCGTCGTCCCGCCCTACGGCGGCAACACCCTGATCGCCGACGCCCAGGCCGCCTACCGCGACCTCCCCGAGCAGCTGCGGGAGTTCGCCGACCGGCTCTGGGCCGTTCACACCAACGACTACGACTACGCGCAGGGCAAGGAGCTCGACGACGCCGAGGCCGAGCGCCGCGCCGTCTTCACCTCCCGCACCTACCGCACCGCCCACCCCGTGGTCCGGGTCCACCCCGAGTCCGGCGAACGCGGCCTGTTCATCGGCGGGTTCGCCGAACGCATCCTCGGCCTGCCCACCGGCGCCTCGCACGACCTGCTGCGCACCCTGCAGTCGTACGTCACCCGGCCCGAGAACGTGGTGCGCTGGCGCTGGTCGGTCGGCGACGTCGTGCTCTTCGACAACCGCTCCACCCAGCACTACGCGCCGGACGACTACGACGACCTGCCGCGCCGCCTGCACCGCGTCACCGTCGCCGGCGACGTGCCGGTCGGCGTCAGCGGCGAGCCCAGCTACATCGTCGAGGGCGACGACGCCGCGCACTACACCGGCTGAGCCGGGTCACCGAGCGGCACCGCACCGGCCGCGCCGCAGGCACACCGCCCGCGGCGCGGCCGGGCGCGTTCACCTCCCCCACACCTCCGCGACCTGCGCGGCGATCCGGCGGCCCTGCGCGAGGCCGGCCGCCGCGGCCGGCGTCCGCACCGCCGGGTCCAGCGGGTTCACGCCGAACGCGGCCGCGGACGCCTCGTCCGGGGTCACCGCCAGCACCGCCGCACCGCGCGCCTCCAACGCGGCGACCTGCGCGGTCAGCGCCTCGTCCGGCAGCGGCGCCAGCACCAGCACCCGGCCGCCCTCGGCCAGGTCGGCGTTGGCCGAGCTGCGGACACCGCCGTCCACGTACCGGGAGCCGTCCACCGAGACCGGCGGCCAGATCCCCGGGACGGCGCAGCTCGCCGCCACCGCATCGACCAGGCCCACCCCGGACTCCCGGTCGATCAGCACCTCCTCGGCCGTGCCGGCGTCCACCGCCACCAGGGTGAGCGGCCACGCCGGCCAGTCGTGGCGCGGCAGCCGCCCCTCGATCACCTCGCGGCGGGCCGGTTCGGACACCGTCTCCGCGGCCAGGGCCATCTCGCAGACCGACCGGCGCAGTTCCAACGGGTCGACGGTCTCCTCGACGAGCTTCCCCCAGACCGCGGTCAAGGTGGCGACCGTGGCCGGGTCGGGGGTCAACTCGGCGTTCTGCAAAGGGGGTTCGCTCTGCCGGCGGTAGAGCTCGGTGAGCGGCAGACCGCTCGCCAGCTGACCCGCCACGGTGGAACCCGCCGACGTGCCCACTACCTGGTCCGCCGTGCCGGCCACGGCGACGCCCTCCGCCTCGAACCCGGCCAGCAACCCGGTCAGCCAGGCGATCCCCGCCAACCCGCCCCCGCCGAGCACCAATGACTTCCGGTCCGTCATCCCCGCCTCCTCGTCCGTGGGAGCGGGGCGTGGGTGCCGCGCTCCGAGAGTGCCAACGGGCCGAAGCGGGCGGGGTGTTCCGTACCGGGAGCACGCTCTGTGTCGCAGGTGGTCACACCTGAGGGGCGCGTGTGGGCATCTCCCAGCCTTTGGCTGGGAGATGCCCACACGCGCCCCTGGGTTCCTCCCCGCGCCGGGGGCGGGGTCAGGCCGCGGTGGACCAGCGGCCGGCGGGACGGTCGAGGCCGTAGTGCTCGCGGAGGGTGCGGCCGGTGTATCCCTCGCGGAAGAGGCCGCGCTTGCGGAGGATCGGCAGCACCTGCTCGACGAAGTCGGTGAGGCCGTCGGGGAGGATCGGCGGCATCACGTTGAAGCCGTCCGCGGCGCCCCGGGTGAACCAGGTCTCGATGTGGTCGGCGATCTGTTCGGGGGTGCCGACGGCGACCTGGTGGCCGCGGCCGCCGCCGAGCCGGCCGATCAGCTGCCGCAGGGTGAGTCCGTCGCGTTCGGCGAGGTCGCGGACGAGCTCGAAGCGGCTCTTGGCGCCGTTGATCTCGGTGACCGGCGGCAGCGGCGGCAGCGGGGCGTCGAGCGGGTGGTCGGTGAGGTCGACGCCGAGGACGCCGGAGAGGACGGAGACGGCGCGGGCGGGGCTGATCAGGGCGTCCAGTTCCTCGTCGAGGCGGCGGGCCTCGGCCTCGGTGGAGCCGATCACGGGCACCACGCCGGGCAGGATCTTCACCTGCTGCGGGTCGCGGCCCGCGGCGGCGGCCTGCCGCTTGAGGTCGGCGTAGAAGGACCGCCCCTCCTCCAGGGTCTGCTGCGCGGTGAACACGGCCTCGGCCCGGCGGGCGGCGAAGGCGCGGCCGCTGCCGGAGGAGCCTGCCTGGACCAGCAGCGGGTGGCCCTGCGGGCTGCGCGGGATGTTGAGCGGTCCGCGGACGCGGAAGTGGGTGCCGGTGTGGTCGATCTCGTGGACCCGGTCGGGGTCGGCGAACGCGCCGGTGGTGCGGTCGAGCAGGAGGGCGCCGTCCTCCCAGCTGTCCCAGAGCGCGGTGACGACGTCGAGGAACTCGTCGGCCCGTTCGTAGCGGAGGGCGTGCTCCTGGTTGGCGTCGCGTCCGAAGTTCTGGGCGGCGCGGTCGCCGGCCGAGGTGACGATGTTCCAGCCGGCCCGGCCACGGCTGATGTGGTCGAGCGAGGCGAACTGCCGGGCGAGGTTGTAGGGCTCGGAGAAGCCGGTGGAGACGGTGCCGATGAGCCCGATCCGTTCGGTGACCACGGCGAGCGCGGTGAGCAGGGTGAACGGTTCGAAGTGGCTGATCAGGCCCCAGCCGCCGTCCGAGCGGGCCTCGACGCCGTCGGCGAGGAAGACGGAGTCGAAGGAGGCCGCCTCGGCCTGCCGGGCGAGGTCCTGGAAGTGGCCGATGTCGGCGGCCCGCGCCGGGTCGGTCCGGGGGTGGCGCCAAGCGGCCTCGTGGTGGCCGACGCCCATGAGGAAGAGGTTGAAGTGCAGCTGGCGGTCGTTCTCGGGCATGGCGGAGGGCTCCGGCTCGGAGGAGGGGACGGGGGTCCCTGCCATCCTCCGGGCGGTCCGGCGGGCGGACAACGATTCCTCGGCCCGGCGGAATTAATGCGGCGTTGACGGCCCGTTCGCACCGGTCGGAGCCCCGGTGCGGGCCGGTCCGCACCGGGGACCTGCGGGTCAGGACGCCCGGGCGGTGCGCAGCTCCATCGGCCGCCGGTACGCGCTGTCGAGGACGCCCGCGCAGGCGGCGACGGCCAGCAGGTCCAGCCCGAAGGAGCCCGCGGCGACGAGCTGTCCGGGCTCGGGGCGGGCCCGGGCGAGCACCTGCTCGTGCAGGACGTCCGCGAGGTGCGGGGAGACGGCGAGTCCGGCCTCGCTGACCACCAGCACCTCCGGGTTGAGCACGTCCAGCAGCAGGGCCGCGGCGGGGGCGATCAGCCGCAGCCGCTCCTCGAAGAGTTCCAGGGCGTCGGGGCGTCCGGCGGCGGCACGGGTGAGCAGCAGGTCGAGGTCGGGCTGCGGGACGACGCCGAGCCGGTGCGCGCGGCGGACCAGGGCGCGGTCGGAGACGGTGGCCTGGAGGCAGCCGGTGCGGCCGCAGGGGCAGGGTTCGGTGGAGCCGGGCACCGGCAGGTGGCCGATGTCGCCGGCCCGGGAGCGCCGGCCCTGCAGGACGCCCCCGCCGGTGGCGATGGCGGCGTCGACGACGTTGCCGACGAAGAGCTGCACGAGGTCGGTGGCCTCGCGGCCGGCGCCGAAGAGGAGTTCGGCCCGGGCGAGGGCGCGGGCGTGGCCGTCGACGTGGACGGGCAGCCGGGTGACCCCGGCGAGGTGGTCGCGGACGGGCACGTCGTGCCAGCCGAGCGGGGCGTGCTCGACGACGACGCCGCGTTCGGAGTCGACCCAGCCGCCGGTGACGACGCCGACGCCGAGCAGCGAGCGTCCGGCGGCGCGGCGGGCGGTGAAGGAGGGCAGGTGGGTGCGGATCGTGCGCAGGACGGCGGTGGCGTCGCCGTGCCGGGGGAGCCGCTCGTGGGCGACGACGCGGCCGCGCAGGTCGAGCAGGGCGAAGGTGATCCACGGGACGCCGATGTGGACGCCGCAGGCGAGGTGGTGGCGGGTGTCGATGTCGAGCGGCAGCCGGGGCCGGCCGGCCCGCGGCGGGCCGTCGGCCGGGGGCAGTTCGCGCAGCAGGCCGAGGGCGGCGAGGTCGGTGGTGTGCCGGGAGACGGCGGCGGCGCTGAGGCCGGTGGCCCGGCCGAGGGCGGGGCGGGTCAGCGCGCCGCGCACCAGGACGGCGCGCAGCACCGCCCCGGCGCCGCCGCCCTCGGTGGGTTGGGGGGCTCGGCCGAACGCGGGGGAGGCGACCAGGGAGAGCATGCGGTCGATGGTCGCAGCGGGGTGTTGCACGGGCGTGGCGGCGGCGTGAAGCGGTGGCGGGTCCGGTGGCCGGCCGCAGCACGAGGGGCTGCACTGCACGGCAGCGGGCGCACGCGGGCGGCGCACGGTCGGCCGGACGCGCCGGTGGGTCGGGGCGGTGGGTCGGGGCGGTGGGTCGGAATGACGGGTCGGGGCGGCGGGTCGCACCGGCCCGCCGCGGACCGGGGCGCCCCGCGGGTGCGGCGGCCCGGTGTGACCTGCGGCCCTGCCGCGCGGGCCCCGTCACCCGGTAGCCTTTCCGACATGAGTGGTGACATCCGCAGCGACCAGCCGCAGGGCCGCTTCCGACGCATGCTCAACCGGCTGACCTCCTCCACGGAGGAACTGGAGGCCGAGGAGCTGCGCCAGGACACCGCCGAGTCGGGATGCACCCCGATCGCCAGCTGCGGGGACCGTGAGGTGGTCACCGTGGCCGGGACCCTGCGCACCGTGACGATCCGCCCGCGGGCGGGCGTGCCGGCCCTGGAGGCCGAACTCTTCGACGGCAGTGACGCGCTGGACGTGGTCTGGCTCGGCCGCCGCTCGATCGTGGGCATAGAACCGGGTCGGCGGCTCATCGCCTCCGGCCGGATCAGCCACGCACGCGGGCGCCGCGTGCTGTTCAACCCCCGCTACGAGCTGCGTCCGGTCGGACACGGGAGCGAATCAGCGTGAGCAACCTTCCCGGCGGCGAGTCCGCCGCCCGCACCGCCGACCTGCCCACCGGGATCGAGCCGGCGGTGGCGCACGACCCCGTACCGGAGCCGGGCACGGCGGCGCACGACGCGGCGGCGTCCAAGGAGGCCGCCGAGACGGTGATCAAGGCCTTCGGTGGCGTCCGCGGCATGATCGACATGACCCTGCCGGGCCTGGTCTTCATCATCGCCTTCAACGTGACGCATCAGGTCGCCCCCGCCGCGTGGTCGGCGCTCGGCCTGAGCGCGTTGTTCGTGGTCGTCCGGCTGGCGAAGCGGGAGACGATCCAGCACGCGTTCAGCGGCGTCTTCGGCGTCGCGATCGGCGCCTGGATCTCGATGAAGACCGGCAAGGCGGAGAACTTCTACCTGCCCGGCCTGCTGTACAGCGTGGGCTACTGCGTGGCGCTGGCCGTCTCCGCGCTGGTGCGCTGGCCGCTGATCGGCGTGATGCTCGGCCCGATCACCGGCGAGATGTTCACCTGGCGCACCCAGAACCCGGGCCGGCTCGCCGCGTACACCAAGGCGACCTGGGCCTGGGTGGTGATCATGGGCATCAAGCCGGTGATCCTCTTCCCGCTGTACTTCACCGGGAACGTCAACCTGCTCGGCTGGCTGAAGGTCGCGCTCGGCATCCCGCCGATGCTGCTGGCGATGTACGTGACCTGGCAGATCCTGCTGAAGGCGCCGCCGCCGATCAAGGCGCAGACGGACACGGAGTGACGAGAGGGGCCGCACCCGCCGGGTGCGGCCCCTCCGCCGTGCCTGCGCGTCCCGCTACTGGGCGCCGGAGCCCGCCGACAGCAGGTTCTCCAGCTCCTCCTCGCGCTCCTGGGCGGCGACGAACAGCAGCTCGTCGCCGGCCTCCAGGGTGTCCTGCTTGCCCGGCACCAGCACCCGGCCCTCGCGGATGATCGTGACCAGCGCGGTGTCCACCGGCCAGGGCACGTCCGCGACCCGGGTGCCGACCAGTTCGGTGTCGGCGGCGAGGGTCAGCTCGACCAGGTTGGCGTTGCCCTGGCTGAAGCGCATCAGCCGGACGAGGTCGCCGACGCTGACGGCCTCCTCGACCAGGGCCGACATCAGGCGCGGGGTGGAGACGGCGACGTCAACGCCCCACGACTCGTTGAAGAGCCACTCGTTCTTCGGGTTGTTGACCCGGGCGACCACCCGCGGCACGCCGTACTCGGTCTTCGCGAGCAGCGACACCACCAGGTTGACCTTGTCGTCGCCGGTGGCGGCGATCACCACGTGGCAGCGCTGCAGGGCGGCCTCGTCCAGCGAGGTGATCTCGCAGGCGTCGGCGAGCAGCCACTCGGCCATCGGCACGCGCTCGACCGAGATGGAGTTCGGGTTCTTGTCGATGAGGAGGACGTCGTGGCCGTTCTCCAGCAGCTCGCCCGCGATCGAGCGGCCGACCGCACCGGCCCCGGCAATGGCGACGCGCATCAGTGACCACCCTCCTCGGGGCCCTTCGCGAACGCGGCCTCGACCGCGTCCAGCTCGCTCCGGCGCAGGGTGACGTGCACCAGGTCGCCCTCCTGGACGACCATCTGCGGCTCGGGCAGCACGCCCTCGCCGAGCCGGGTGACGAACGACACCCGGACGCCCGCGGCCTCCTCCATGGCGCTCAGCCGGTGCCCGACCCAGCTCGGGGCGTAGGCGATCTCGGCGAGCTGGATGCTGCCGCTCGGGTCCTGCCACAGCGGCTCGGCGCCGCTCGGCAGCAGCCGGCGCAGCATCTGGTCGGCCGTCCAGCGGACGGTCGCCACGGTCGGGATGCCGAGCCGCTGGTAGACCTCGGCGCGGCGGGGGTCGTAGATCCGGGCGGCGACGTGCTCGACGCCGAAGTTCTCGCGGGCGACCCGCGCCGCGATGATGTTGGAGTTGTCACCGCTGGAGACGGCGGCGAAGGCGCCCGCCTCCTCGATGCCCGCCTCCCGCAGGGTGTCCTGGTCGAAGCCGACGCCCGTCACCCTCCGGCCGTTGAACCCGGCGCCGAGACGGCGGAACGCCGTCGGGTCCTGGTCCACCACGGCCACCGAGTGACCCTGTTTCTCCAGGGCTCTCGCGAGGGCCGAGCCCACGCGTCCGCAGCCCATGATGACGATGTGCACGGGACGCTACCTCACCCGGTCCGTTGGGGTCATGACCTGCGCAAACACCGTTCATCATCCTTCCGCACCCCCGCATTGCGGGGGTGGATCGTCGTCGGCGCCTTCGACCTCGGCACCACGGGCAACAGGGGTGTTGCCCGCTATCCCTTCATCCGACACGCTAGCCGGTCCGCCGAACACAGTCTCGACGGAGGGGGCACCGGTCGTCGGAGCACCTGTCGGCAGCCCCTACGATTCCTTGATGTGCCTATGCCTGCCGATCTCCCGAAACGCATCCTGATCGGGCGAGCGCTCCGCAGCGACAAGCTGGGGGAGACGCTCCTGCCCAAGCGGCTCGCGCTGCCCGTGTTCGCCTCGGACGCGCTGTCCTCCGTCGCCTACGCCCCCGAGGAGATCCTCCTCACGCTCTCCATCGCCGGGGCCTCGGCGATCCACTTCTCCTGGCAGATCGGCCTCGTCGTCGCCGTCGTGATGCTCGCGGTGGTCGCGTCGTACCGGCAGAACGTGCACGCCTACCCCAGCGGCGGCGGCGACTACGAGGTCGCCACCGTCAACCACGGCCCCAACTCCGGCCTGGTCGTGGCGAGCGCCCTGCTCGTCGACTACGTGCTGACCGTCGCCGTGTCCACCACCTCCGGCGTCGCCAACGTGGTCTCCGCCGTCCCCTCGCTGCGCGGCCACGAACTGCCGCTGTCGATCCTCGTGGTCATCCTGCTGATGGGCATGAACCTGCGCGGCGTCCGCGAGTCCGGCAGCGCCTTCGCCGTCCCCACCTACGCCTTCATGGCCGGTGTGATGGGCATGGTGGTCTGGGGTGCGATCCGCTCCGGCCTCGGCCAGACGATGAACGCCGAGAGCTCCGGCTTCCACCTGCAGGCCACCCCCGGCAACGACTCGCTGGCCGGCTTCGCGATGGTCTTCCTGCTGCTGAAGGCCTTCTCCTCCGGCTGTGCCGCGCTGACCGGTGTCGAGGCCATCTCCAACGGCGTCCCGGCCTTCCGCAAGCCCAAGAGCAAGAACGCCGCCACCACCCTGCTGATGATGGCGTCCATCGCCGTCGTGATGTTCATGGGCATCATCTGGCTGGCCCGCCTCACCCACGTGCAGATGGCCGAGGACCCGGCCGAGCAGCTCGTCGGTGCCGGCCCCGGCTACCACCAGAAGACCGCGCTGGCCCAGATCAGCGAGGCCGTGTTCTCCAACTTCACGCCCGGCTTCTACTTCGTCGCCACCGTGACCGGCCTGATCCTGGTGCTCGCCGCCAACACCGCCTTCAACGGCTTCCCGGTGCTCGGCTCGATCCTCGCCCAGGACCGCTACCTGCCCCGCCAGCTGCACACCCGCGGCGACCGCCTGGCCTTCTCCAACGGCATCATCCTGCTGGCCGGCGTGGCGATCCTGTTCATCATCGCCTTCGACGCCGACCCGACCCGGCTGATCCAGCTGTACATCGTCGGCGTCTTCGTCTCCTTCAACATGAGCCAGTCCGGCATGATCCGGCACTGGACCCGCCTGCTGCGCACCGAGACCGACCCGAAGAAGCGCTCGCACATGCAGCGCAGCCGGGCCATCAACGCCTTCGGCCTGGTGATGACCATGGCCGTGCTGATCGTCGTCCTCGCTACCAAGATCAGCCACGCCTGGATCGCCATCGCGACCATGGTCGTGCTCTTCGTGATGATGAAGGCGATCCGCCGCCACTACGAGCGGGTCTCCACCGAGCTCGTCGCCGCCGAGGAGCCAGAGGACGTCGCCCCGCCGACCCGGGTGCACGCCATCGTCCTGGTCTCCAAGCTGCACAAGCCCGCCCTGCGCGCCCTCGCCTACGCCCGGCTGGCCCGCGCGCACACCCTGGAGGCCGTCACCGTCAACGTCGACCCGGCCGACACCGAGGCGCTGCGCAAGGACTGGGACGCCCGCGGCATCGAGGTGCCGCTGAAGGTCCTCGACTCGCCGTTCCGCGAGATCACCGGCCCCGTCCTCGACTACGTCAAGAACCTGCGCCGCAGCAGCCCCCGCGACGTCGTCTCCGTCTACATCCCGGAGTACGTCGTCGGACACTGGTACGAGCACCTGCTGCACAACCAGAGCGCCCTGCGCCTCAAGGGCCGCCTGCTGTTCAAGCCCGGTGTGATGGTGACCTCCGTACCCTGGCAGTTGGAGTCCTCCGAGCGGCGCAAGCCGCAGAAGGCCTGGTCGGCGCCGGGCGCCGTCCGCCGCGGCGAGCCCCGCCACCACGGCGGCCGGCCGTTCGAGACCTCCGACACCACCCGGACCGGCAACAAGGACGGATCACCGTGACCCGCAACAACCCGCCCCGATCGGGCGGCTCGGCCGGCCGCTCCGGCCGCTCCGGCCGCTCCGGCGGCCGCCCGGGCCAGGTGGCCCACCCCAAGTGGAGCAACCGGTCCGCCCGTCCGGCGGCCACCGACCGCGAGGGCTACACCGCCCAGACCGCGCCCCGCGCCCCCCGCGAGGAGGCGCCCGCGGACGAGCGGACGGCCCCGCAGGGCCGCGGCACGGCCGGCAAGGACCAGCCGGCCGGCTCGAAGGGCCGGCGGCCGGGCAAGCAGACCGTCCGGCCGCCGAAGGCGCTGCGCACCGGCGAGCCGAAGTCCGGCGCGGCGGCGAAGCGGGCGTCCGGGCCCCGGGCCGAGTCGAAGCCCAGGGTGCCGAGCGGCGATCCGCTGGTCGGCGAGCGCTACGAGGTCGAGGTCGGCCCCGTCGCGCACGGCGGCGGCCACTGCGTCGCCCGGCACGAGGGCCGGGTGCTGTTCGTCCGGCACACCCTGCCCGGCGAGCGCGTGATCGCCGAGGTCACCGAGGGCACCACCACCTCCCGCTTCCTGCGGGCCGACGCCGTGGAGGTCCTGGAGCCCGCCAAGGAGCGCATCGCCGCGCCCTGCCCGTTCTCCGGCCCCGGCAAGTGCGGCGGCTGCGACTGGCAGCACGTCACCCCGGGCGGCCAGCGCAAGCTCAAGGGCCAGGTGCTGACCGAGCAGCTCGCCAAGCTCGCCGGGCTGACCCCCGCCGAGGCCGGCTGGGACGGCTCGGTGGAGCCGGTCGGCGGCAAGCTCCCGGCGGGCGAGGTCCCGGCCTGGCGCACCCGCGTCCAGTACACCGTCGACCCGGAGACCGGCCGGGCCGGCCTGCGCCGGCACCGTTCGCACGACGTGCAGCCGATCGACCGCTGCCTGATCGCCGCCGAGGGCGTCACCGAGCTCGGCGTCGAGGCACAGGACTGGGACGGCGTGGCCGCCGTGGAGGCGGTCGCCGCGACCGGCTCCTCGGACCGCCAGGTCATCCTGCGGCCGCGTCCCGGCGAGCAGCTGCCGCTGGTCGAGCTCGACCGGCCGGTGTCCATCTCCCGCGTCGACGAGCAGGGCCTCTTCCACCGGGTGCACGGCCGGACCTTCGTCCGCGAGCGGGCGGCCGGCCGCACCTGGCGGGTCTCCGAGGGCGGCTTCTGGCAGATCCACCCGCAGGCGCCGGACACCCTGGTCGACGCGGTGCTGGAGGGCCTGGACCCGCAGTGGGGCGAGATGGCCCTCGACCTGTACTGCGGCGTCGGCCTGTTCGCCGGCGCGCTGGCCGACCGGGTCGGCGAGGACGGCGCGGTGCTCGGCATCGAGTCGTCCAAGCAGGCCGTGGCCGACGCCCGGCACAACCTGGCCGCCCTGGAGAACGTCCGGATCGAGTGCGACCGGGTCGAGACCCTGCTGCCGCGCACCGGCATCACCGCCACCGACCTGATCGTGCTCGACCCGCCGCGCTCCGGCGCCGGCCGCGAGACCGTCGCTCACCTGGTCGGCCTGGAGGCCCGCCGGATCGCGTACGTCGCCTGCGACCCGGCGGCGCTCGCCCGGGACCTGGCGTTCTTCCGCGAGGGTGGCTACCGGCCGGTCTCGCTGCGGGCCTTCGACCTGTTCCCGATGACCCATCACTTCGAGTGCGTGGCGATCCTGGAGCCGGTCGGCGAGGGCCCCGGCAGGAACGGGTAGCCGCTGCCGCGGACGGGAACCGCTTCGATCGGCGGGCACGGGAGGAGACTCCGGTGCCCGCCGATCGGCGTTCCGGGGCCGGAGGGTCCCGTTCCGCCGGACCGTGGCGGGAATTCGCCGTACACGCGTGTGCCGCCCGCCCGCCGACCGGGGACGGCCGGGCGTCGGCCCCCGTTCACCGGCGGCGGTCGGCGCAGGTCGGGGGCGCTGCGGGACGGCGCCGTCCGATCGTCGTGCCGGGCTGGTTTCCGGTGGGGCGCGAACGGACATCTGAGGGGGGCGGGCACGGCGAGGCGGCCGGAATGCGCCCTTGCTGTGCTAGCACCCCAGCGCTAGCTTGAATTCATGGCCAAGAAACAACTCAACGTCCGGGTGGACGCCACCACCGCCGAGATGGCCCGGGAACGGGCCGAGCAGCAGGGGATCAGCATGAACCAGTACATCGAACGGCTCGTCCAGCAGGACATGGGCGAGGCCGGGCGCCTCTTCGTGGACACCGCGGCCCAGTTCATGAAGGAGTACGAGACGGCCTTCCTGGCCGAGTTCGGAGAGCCGGGCGCGCAGGATGTGCGCCGTTGAAGCTCGAGGTCGACCTCTCGTGGCTGCTCATGACCGCTGAGCAGTACACCCCGGGCGACCCCCAGGTCACCGACTACGGGTCGCTGCTGGCCGCGGTCGCCCGGCACCAGGCCGAGATCTTCGACATCGCCGTCTACCCCGAACCGCACGACCGGGCCGCGGCCCTGATGCACCAACTGATCCGCATCCCCTCGCTGGAGCGGAACAACGAACTGTTCGCCACCGCCGTCGCCTACGCCTACCTGGTCGCCAGCGGCTGCAGCGTCGCCACCACCGCGCGCGAGGTCCGCAGCCTCGCCCGCGGCATCCGCGAGGGCAAGATCGGCGTCAGCGGGGTCGCCGAACGGCTCTCCGCCTGGGTCGTCGACGAGCCCGAGGAGGAAGAGGTCGGCGGCGACGACGACGAGGACGACACCGACTGACGCGCCGGGCGTCACCGGCCGACTCGTTAGGCTTGGGCCCCACCCCCGAGCCCGACGAGGACCGCCACGTTGCTGCAGGACATCGAGCCCCACCTGGCCTGCCCGCACTGCGCGCAGCACCTCGCCCTCGACGGCCGCACCCTGCGCTGCCCCGCCGGGCACAGCTTCGACCAGGCCCGGCAGGGCTACGTCAGCCTGCTCCCCGGCGACGCGCACACCGGCACCGGCGACACCGCGGAGATGGTCGCCGCCCGCAGCGACTTCCTCGCCGCCGGCCACTACCGGCCCGTCGCCGAGGCACTCGCCGACGCCGCCGCGGCCGCCCCCGGGGACCTCTCCGACGGACTGGTCGTCGACCTCGGCGCCGGCACCGGACACTACCTCGCGCACGTCCTCGACCGCCTCGACGGCCCGGCCGGCGCCGCCCTCGACATCTCCAAGTACGCCCTGCGCCGTGCCGCCAGGGCCTACCCCCGGATCGGCGCCGTGGTCTGCGACGCCTGGCGGCCGCTGCCCCTGCTCGACGACTGCGCCGACCTCGTCCTCAACGTCTTCGCCCCGCGCAACGGCCCCGAGATCCGCCGCGTGCTGCGCCCCGGCGGACGCCTGCTGCTGGTCGCACCGACCTCCCGCCACCTGCGCGAACTCGTCTCCGGGCTCGGCCTGCTGTCGGTCGACGAGGAGAAGGAGCGCCGGATCGACGAGAAGCTGAACCCCTGGCTGCGCCCGATCGACCGCACCGAGGTGGAGTTCACCCTGCGGCTGTCGCACCGGGACGCCGCCGCCGTCGTCGGCATGGGCCCGAACGCCTGGCACACCGAACCGGACCGGCTCGCCGCCGCACTCGCCGCCCTGCCGGAGCCGGTCGAGGTCACCGGCTCCGTGATGCTCTCGGTGTACGGCTGAGCTGCCCTCGGTGCGCGGCTGACGCGTCGCCGGCCGGGACGGCGTCCGTGTCGCCGGGCGCGCTCGTGCCCGCGCCGGCGTCCCCGTCGCCGTCCGTGACGCGGCCCGTGCTGTCGGCACCGGGCCGCGTGGACCCGCCGGGGAGGCGATGGGGGCGGTGTGCGAATGCTGAGCCGTTCGTGTGAACCGGCCCGAGCAGGGACGTTTCGTCCGGCCCTCCGGCCGCTAGGGTCCCCCGGGTGACCAGCGAAGCCGCCGCTCCCGCAGCCCCGATCGCCCGTCCCACCCGCCGCCCCGCGGTCGAGGAAATCCGGCTGACCTCCTTCAAGTCCTACCGTCGCACCACCCTGCCGCTCTCCCCGCTGACCGTGCTGCACGGCCCGTCCGGCGTCGGCAAGTCGAACGCGCTGGACGCCCTGGCGGTGCTCTCCCGGCTGGCGATCGGAGAGGAGATCGGTCCCTCGCTGGACGGCGTCGGCGGCACCGCGGGCCCGCTGGCCGGGCCCGTGCGCGGCGGCCTGAGGGGGTGCGTCCCGCACGGCCGCAACGCGATCATCCTCGGCTGCACCGTCCGCTCCTGCGCCGGACCGATCCGGCTGGAACTGGTCGTCCGCACCGACGGCCGCGTCCGGGTGGCCCGGGAATGGCTGACCCTCGCGGGCGAGACCCTGGTGGAGACCGGCGAACAGGACATCGCCCAGGGCCGGGTCAACGTCACCTGGCACAACGACACCCGGCAGGGCGACATCCGCGCGCCGTTCCCCAGCGACAGCCTGATCACCGCTCAGATCCCGCTCCGGGTGGCCGGCTCCTCGCCCGGCGAGCGCAAGGTGCTCGCCGCCACCGAACAACTGCTCACCGCCCTGCGCGAGGTCTTCCCGCTGCACCCGGTGCCCGCCGCGATGCGCAGCTGGACCAGGCCAGAACCGCAGGCCCGGCTGGTCGGCACCGCCTCCAACATCTCCGCCGTGCTCGCCCGGCTGGAGAACGAGTGCAGCCGCCGCTACGGGCGCCTGCTCAAGGCCGTCCAGGCCGCCGCCCCGCACCCGCTGCTCGGGCTGGAGGTCGCCCGCCGCGGCGAGGACGCCCAGCAGCGGCTGATGGCCGTCTTCGACGAGGGCGTGCTCGGGCGCACCGGCGCCGACCAGGCCTCCGACGGCATGCTGCGGCTGCTCGCCTTCGCCGCGGTGCTGCTCACCGGGGCCGGGGTGCTGGACGTCGACGCCGCGGCCGAGGTGCCCTCCGCCCACCGGCAGCTGACCGTCCTCGCCGAGGACCTGGGGGCCGGTCTGGGCACCGAACAGGTCGCCTCGCTGCTGCGGGTCGCCCGCGAGGTGTGCGACAAGGGGGACGTCCGGCTGCTGGCCGCACTGCAGGAGCCCGCCGCCACCGCGGAGGTGGAGGGGCTGGACCTGGTCGAGTGCCGGCGCGACCCGGCCACCGGCCACAGCGTGCTCGTCCTGCCGGACCGGACGCCCCGGGTACCGCAGCAGGCCGGGAGGGGCGACGCCGATGGGGTAGACCTGGGGGCGTGACCGACAACGACAAGCCCTCCGGCCCCGGTGGTTCCCACCCCGGCCGGGGCGGATCCGGCCGTTCCGAGCCCGGGCCGGCGCCGGGCGAGGACGCACTGGTGCGGCTGAGCCGCCGCCTCGACGCGTTCGCGGCGGCACGCAGCTGGCAGCCGTACCACACGCCCAAGAACCTGGCCGCGGCGCTCAGCGTGGAGGCCGGCGAGCTCCTGGAGATCTTCCAGTGGCTGACGCCGGAACAGGCGGACGCGGTGATGGCCGATCCCGGCCGGGCCCACCGGGTCCGGGACGAGGTCGCCGATGTGCTGGCCTACCTGCTGCAGTTCTGCAGCGTGGTGGGGGTGGACCCGGCCGAGGCGCTGGCGGCCAAGATCGAGCGCAACGAGGAGCGCTTCCCGGTGCCGGGACGCTCGCCGGCTCCGGGCGAGGGGGTGGCTTCGCGGCCGCCGTCCGCGGGTGGGGAGTTGCTGTCCGGGGCTTCGGAGTCGCCGTCCGCGGGTGCGGGCTCCTCCGGGGATTCGTCGGACGATCGGACCGGCTGACTTCCGAGTTCGGGTGGTTCGTCGCTCGTGCGGGTGACCCCGGTTGTCCACAGGGGCGGGTTGTCCACAGGTCCGGCCCGGGCGGCCAGCCCGGGCGGGGCCGGCCAGCACGCTTGCGTCGAGACACACCGTCGGCAACGGCGGTCCCGATGCGAGCGAGAGGAGCGGCGGCATGGACGCGCTGCGACTGATCAAGACGACCCGGCACGCACTGGCCGAGGCCAGGACGGCGCAGGGCGTGCTGCTGGAGGCCCGTCAGGCTGGCCTGCTCACCGAGGCGGTCGGTGCCCGGATCGCGGAGCAGGACTCCGGCGAGATCGGCGCCCTCGGCCAACTCCTCTGCGACGCGGGCGCCCATGCGGCAGGCTGCCTCGACGACCCGCCGGGCGCCCTCGGCACCCTCGACACGCTCGACGCCCTCGGCCCGCCCGGCACGGACTGGGCCGGCGGCCGGGCCCGCCGCCTGGACGACCTCGGCGAGCTCGACCCCGTCCTGTGCGAACTCTGCTTCCTGCTGCACGAGGTGGCCGAGGCGCTCGTCGTGCTCGCCTGCGGCGCCGACGCGGAGAGCGTCTACTGGCGCTGCATCGACGGGGTGGACGCCGGTGCCGACTGCAAGGAGGTGGCGGCCGAGCTGCTCCGGGCCGTCCGCCGCGCGAACGGTCTCCCGCCGCCCGAGGAGGAGGGGCCGGAGTACCTGGACGAGGGCCCGTTCGACGTCCCGGCGAGCCGGCCGGGGTGCTCCGTGGACGCTGTGGACTCCGTGGACGCCGCGGACGCCGTGGACCTGTCGGCCACCGGGTCGGAGGACCCGTCGGAGCGACTCGGCCCGCTGCTGTCCGTCCGCCTCCGCCCGCCGGTCGGTGCCGGTGCCGGTGCCGGTGCGGGTGCCGGAGCGGTGGGTCAGCCGTGAGCGTCCGGCCGGGGAGCCTCGTCGTCCGGCGTGCCGGCCTTGGAGACGGAGGACCGCAGATCGGCGCCGAGACCGGCCAGGCTGGCACTCACGGTCGCCAGCAGCTCCTCCATCTGCTGCAGGAGGTCCTTCGACGCCTCGGCCGCGGACACGTCGTCCGCGAGGTTCTGGGACGCGCCGCCGGGTCCCTCGCCGACCGGGGCGGACAGCGGGTCGGGAAGGGAGTCGGAGGCGGAGTCGGACAGGGGATCGGACATGGGGGTGCCCTTCCAGCTCGACGGTGCGGAGTACGGCGTCCGATACCGGCGCCGCCCGTCCAACGACCCCCGCCCGCGGGCGGTCACCGGGGACCACCCGTTGAGGTCCAAGACCGCCGCCGGGTCAGCCCCTCGGGTGAGCGCGGCTTGCGGCCCCGGTCCGCCCTCGGCTAGGGCCCGGAGCCGGGGCCGACCGCGGGCGGGACCGACGTCACCCGGCGAGCTGCGGCGGAACGGCAGCGGGCCCGGGCCGCGTACACGGAGGTACGCCGCCCGGGCCCGCGCGGAACACAGGAGATCAGTTGTGCGCGTGCAGCTCCGCGTTCAGCCCGCCCCACGAGCCGGACCGCGCGATGACCTCGACGGCGCCGCTCTGCGAGTTGCGGCGGAACAGCAGGTTGTCCTGGCCGGACAGCTCGACCGCCTTGGCGATCTTGCCGTCCGGGGTGGTCACCCGGGTGCCGGCGGTGACGTACAGACCTGCCTCCACCACGCAGTCGTTGCCCAGCGCGATGCCGATGCCGGCGTTGGCA
The DNA here is from genome assembly GCF_040683455.1 of Kitasatospora sp. NPDC093679. Classification (NCBI taxonomy): domain Bacteria; kingdom Bacillati; phylum Actinomycetota; class Actinomycetes; order Kitasatosporales; family Streptomycetaceae; genus Kitasatospora; species Kitasatospora sp. NPDC093679. The sequence goes on along the minus strand of NZ_JBFBDW010000067.1, from coordinate 17,801 downwards.
CCGAGCAGGCAGCGCTCGCCTACCGAGACGACCTGCTTGCCGCCACCGGACAGCGTGCCCATGATCGAGGCGCCGCCGCCGATGTCGCTGTGGTCGCCGACCACGACACCCGCGCTGATCCGGCCCTCCACCATCGAGGTGCCCAGCGTGCCGGCGTTGAAGTTGACGAAGCCCTCGTGCATCACGGTGGTGCCCTCGGCGAGGTGCGCGCCGAGGCGGACGCGGTCCGCGTGGGCGATCCGCACGCCCGTCGGGACGACGTAGTCGGTCATCCGCGGGAACTTGTCCACGCCGTAGACGGCCAGCTGACCGCCCTGCGCGCGGACCGCCAGACGGGCCTGCTCCACGTTCGCCACCGGCACCGGGCCGACGCTCGTCCAGGCGACGTTGGCGAGCAGACCGAAGATGCCGTCCAGGTTCTGCCCGTGCGGCTTGACCAGACGGTGGCTCAGCAGGTGCAGACGCAGGTAGGCGTCGTGCGCGTCGAGCGGCTTGTCGTCCAGGGAGGAGATGGTGGTGCGCACGGCGACGACCTCGACGCCGCGGCGGGCGTCGCTGCGCAGCGCCTCGGCCGCGCCGGCGCCGAGCTCGGACTCGGCCTGCTCGGCGGTCAGCCGGACGGTGCCCGCCGGGCCGGGCTCGGCCGTCAGCTCGGGCGCGGGGAACCAGGTGTCCAGGACGGTGCCGTCGGCCGCGATCGTCGCCAGGCCGGCCGCGACGGCGCCGCGTGCGAGGGAGGAGGTTTCAGCAGTCACATCGTGCACGTTAACGAATCGGGGGTGGCCGTGCCGAACGCGCTCACCGTGCGGACGCCGCGACCGGGCACCCGCGCGCTCCCTCCGACGTCCATGCCCCCGACCCGGCGGCCGACCCCGCCGGCGCGCGGACCGCCCCCGGGACGGGCCGGCACCCGGGCAGGCCCGGGACTTGCGCAGCAGCGCAAAATCCGGTGACCGGCCGATCATCCGTCGGCGATACTCGACCGGGTGTTCATCTCGATCTCCACCACGGCCACAGCCGACCGCCCGGCCACTGACCTGGGCTTCTTGCTGCACAAGCACCCGGAGAAGGTGCAGCGCTTCTCCACCTCGCACGGGGTGGCGCACGTCTTCTACCCGGAGGCCACCGAGCAGCGGTGCACGGCGGCCCTGCTCCTCGACATCGACCCCGTCGCACTCGTCCGCCAGGGCCGCGGCCGGGGCCGGTCCGGCTCGCCCGACCTCGCCCTCGCCCAGTACGTGAACGACCGGCCCTACGCCGCGTCCTCGCTGCTGGCGGTGGCGCTGCGCACGGTCTTCCGGTCGGCGATGAAGGGCGTCTGCGAGAAGCTGCCCGGCCGGGCCGAGCTGGTCATGCCGCTGCGCATCGACCTCCCCGCGGTCCCCGCGACCGGCGGCGGCGAGGGCGGCGGTCCGGCGATGGTGCGGCGGCTGTTCGAGCCGCTCGGCTGGCAGGTGGACGCGGTGGCGGTCCCGCTGGACGAGACCTTCCCCGAGTGGGGCGAGTCCCGCTACGTCCGGGTGGCGCTGACCGGTGAACTGCGCCTGGCGGACGCGCTGCAGCACCTGTACGTGCTGCTGCCGGTGCTCGACGGCGCCAAGCACTACTGGGTGGCGCCCGACGAGGTCGACAAGCTGCTCGCCGCCGGCGAGGGCTGGCTGGCCGACCACCCCGAGCTCGCCGTGATCACCCGCCGCTACCTGGCCCGGCGCTGGTCGCTGACCAGGCTCGCCATGGAGCGGCTGGCCCTGGCCCGGCTCGCCGAGGCGGACGACAGCGAGGCCGAGGAGCTGGACAACGCCGTCGACGACGACACGCCGGCCGACGACCCGGCCGCCGAGGCACCCGGCACCGACGCGGCCGGCACCGACGCTTCGGCCGGCACCGGCGCTTCGACCGGCTTCGCGCCGACCGCGGCCGAGCCGGACGCCGGCGACCGGCCCGTCCCGCTCGCCGTCCAGCGGCGGGCCGCGATCCTGGCCGCACTGGCCGAGACCGGCGCCGCCCGGGTGCTCGACCTCGGCTGCGGCCAGGGCGAGCTGGTGGGCGAACTGCTGAAGGACGCCAGGGTGACGGAGGTGCTCGGCGTGGACGTCTCCTCGCGGGCGCTGGCCGCGGCCGGGCGCAAGCTGCGGCTCGACCGCATGAGCGAGCGCCAGGCAGCCCGGGTCCGCCTGGTCCAGGGTGCGCTCACCTACACCGACGCCCGGCTCAAGGGGTACGACGCGGCCGTGCTGTCCGAGGTGATCGAGCACCTCGACCTGCCCCGGCTGCCCGCCCTGGAGTACGCCGTCTTCGGCGCGGCCCGTCCGCAGGCCGTCGTCGTCACCACCCCGAACGTCGAGTACAACGTCCGCTGGGAGACCCTCCCGGCCGGTCACGTCCGGCACTCCGACCACCGGTTCGAATGGAGCCGGGCCGAGTTCGCCGCGTGGGCCGAACGGGTCGCCGGCACCTACGGCTACACCGTCGCCCTCCGGCCGGTCGGACCGTTCGACGAGGAGGTCGGCGCGCCGACCCAGCTCGCCCTGTTCCGCACGGCCACCACCGACAATGCCCCTGAAGGGAGCGTGACCCGATGACCTCCGACGTCCTGCCCACCGGCGGCTCCGCCGACGACGGCCTGCCCGCCGGCCCCGCGGACACCGGCCCGGACACCGACGCGGACACCACCGCGGACACCGGCGGCATCGTCGGCGCGGCTGCCGACGCAGCCGCGGCCGAGGCCGCGCAGCCCGTCCGCCGACTGCCCGTCACCGACGTGTCCCTGGTCGTCCTGATCGGCACCAGCGGCTCCGGCAAGTCCACCTTCGCGCGCCGGCACTTCCAGCCGACCCAGGTCGTCTCCTCCGACTACTGCCGGGGGCTGGTCGCCGACGACGAGAACGACCAGTCGGCGTCCACCGACGCCTTCGACGTGCTCCACTACATCGTCGGCAAGCGCCTCGCGGCCGGCCGGCTCACCGTCGTCGACGCGACCAACGTGCAGCCGGAGTCCCGCAAGGCGCTGATCAGGCTCGCCCGCGAGCACGACGTGCTGCCCATCGCGATCGTGCTGGACGTCCCGACCCCGGTCTGCGCCGAGCGCAACAGCCACCGCCCGGACCGCCGGCTGCCCGCGCACGTCCTGCCGCGCCAGCAGCGCGAGCTGCGCCGCTCGATGAAGGGGCTGGAGCGCGAGGGCTTCCGCAAGGTGCACGTCCTGCGCGGCGAGGCCGAGGTCGCCGCCGCCGAGATCGTGCCGGAGAAGCGGTTCAACGACCTGCGGCACCTCACCGGCCCGTTCGACATCGTCGGCGACGTCCACGGCTGCCGTTCCGAGCTGGAGACGCTGCTCGTCCGCCTCGGCTACCGGATCGACCGTGACGACCGCGGCCGCGCCGTCGACGCCGCCCACCCCGAGGGCCGCACCGCGGTCTTCGTCGGCGACCTGGTCGACCGCGGCCCGGACACCCCGGGCGTGCTGCGCCTGGTGATGGGCATGGTCGCGGCCGGCCACGCCCTCTGCGTGCCCGGCAACCACGAGAACAAGCTCGGCCGCCACATGGACGGCCGCAAGGTCACCGTCTCGCACGGCCTGAAGGAGTCGATCGACCAGCTCGCCGCCGAGCCGGAGGAGTTCCGGGCCGAGGTCCGGGCGTTCATGCGCGGCCTGGTCAGCCACTACCTGCTGGACGGCGGCGCCCTGGTGGTCTGCCACGCCGGCCTGCCCGAGAAGTACCACGGCCGCAACTCCGGCCGGGTCCGCTCGCACGCGCTCTACGGCGACACCACCGGCGAGACCGACGAGTACGGCCTGCCGGTCCGCTACCCGTGGGCCGAGGAGTACCGCGGCCGGGCACTCGTCGTGTACGGCCACACCCCGACGCCCACGGCGAGCTTCGTCAACAACACCATCTGCCTGGACACCGGCTGCGTCTTCGGCGGCCACCTCACCGCCCTGCGCTACCCGGAGCGCGAGCTCGTCACCGTCCCGGCCGAGCAGGAGTGGTACGCCCCGGTCCGCCCGCTGCACACCGACGCGCCCGGCGGCCGCGAGGGCCGTCCGCTGGACCTGGCCGACGTGGCCGGCCGGCGGATCGTCGAGACGGCGCACCACGGGCGGGTCTCCGTCCGCGAGGAGAACGCCGCCGCGGCGCTGGAGGTGATGAGCCGCTTCGCCCTCGACCCGCGGTTGCTCGCCTACCTGCCGCCGACCATGGCGCCCTCCGCCACCTCCCGGCGCGAGGGCTACCTGGAGCACCCGGAGGAGGCGTTCTTCGCCTACCGCCACGACGGCGTGCAGCAGGTGGTCTGCGAGGAGAAGCACATGGGCTCCCGCGCGGTCGTCCTGGTCGCGCGGGACGGGTCGGCGCTGGAGAAGCGGTTCGGCCTCGCCGGCCCGGGGGCGATCTGGACGCGCACCGGCCGCGCCTTCCTCGGCGACGAGGAGCTGACCGGCGCCGTCCTGGCCCGTCTGCGGGCCGCCGCCGAGCGGGCCGGGCTGTTCGACGAGCTGGGCACCGGCTGGCTGCTGCTGGACACCGAGCTGATGCCGTGGTCGCTGAAGGCGGCCGAGCTGCTGCGCCGCCAGTACGCTGCGGTCGGCGCTGCGGCCGGCGCCGCCCTGCCGCAGGTGCTGGCCGCGCTCGACCGGGCAGCCGAGCGCGGCCTGGACGTCGCCGACCTGACGGCCCGGCAGCGGCAGCGCGCGCTCGACGCCGACGCCTTCACCGCGGCGTACCGGCGCTACTGCTGGCCGACCGAGGGCCTCAGCGGGATCAGGCTCGCCCCGTTCCAGCTGCTGGCCGCTGAGGGCGCCAACCTCGCCGTGCTGCCGCACGACCGGCACCTCGGGTGGCTCGACCGGCTGGTCGGGGCCGACGACCCCGACGAGCCGATCCTGCAGCGCACCGGCCGCCTGGTCGTGGACACCGCGGACGAGGCCTCCGTCGCGGCCGGCATCGCCTGGTGGGAGGAGCTCACCGCGGCCGGCGGCGAGGGCATGGTGGTCAAGCCGCTCGCCTCGCTGGTCCGCGACGCCGGCGGGCGCCTGGTGCAGCCGGGCGTGAAGGTGCGCGGCCGGGAGTACCTGCGGATCATCTACGGCCCGGACTACACCGAGTACCTGGACCAGCTGCGCCAGCGCTTCCTGGGGCACAAGCGCTCGCTGGCGCTGCGCGAGTACGCCCTCGGCCTGGAGGCGCTGGACCGGCTGGCCGCCGGCGAGCCGCTGTGGCGGGTGCACGAGCCGGTCTTCGCGGTGCTCGCCCTGGAGTCCGAGCCGGTCGACCCGCGGCTGTGACCTGCCCGTGCGCGCGACCGCCGTCCCCGTGACGCCGTCCGGCCCGCCCCCGCGCGACCCGCGGGGGCGGGCCGGGTCGCCCGCATCACAGCGCCATCCCTGCATACAAATTCCGACAGTCGTATACACTTCCCGTCTCGACATCGGACGACCCAGGAGCCCGGCATGGCGTTCAACCTCCGGAACAGGCACTTCCTCAAGGAGCTCGACTTCACTCCCCAGGAGTTCCGCTTCCTGGTGGACCTCGCCGCGCAGCTGAAGGCCGCCAAGTACGCCGGCACCGAGCAGCCCCGTCTGCGGGGCAAGAACATCGCCCTGATCTTCGAGAAGACCTCCACCCGGACGCGCTGCGCCTTCGAGGTGGCCGCCCACGACCAGGGCGCCGCCACCACCTACCTCGATCCGGCGGGTTCCCAGATCGGCCACAAGGAGTCCATCCGGGACTCGGCCCGGGTGCTCGGCCGGATGTTCGACGGCATCGAGTACCGCGGCCACGGCCAGGAGATCGTGGAGGAGCTGGCCGCGCACGCCGGCGTCCCGGTGTGGAACGGGCTGACCGACGAGTGGCACCCGACCCAGATGCTCGCGGACGTGCTCACCGTCCGCGAGCACTGCGCCAAGCCGCTCGGCGACGTCGCCCTCGCCTACCTCGGCGACGCCCGCAACAACATGGGCAACTCGCTGCTCGTGACGGGCGCCCTGCTCGGCATGGACGTGCGGATCGTGGCCCCGCGGGAGCTCTGGCCGGCCGACGACGTGCAGAAGGCCGCCCAGGACCTCGCCGCGACGACCGGCGCCCGGATCACCGTCACCGAGTCGGTGGAGGAGGGCGTGGCGGGCGCCGACTTCCTCTACACCGACGTCTGGGTCTCCATGGGCGAGCCCAAGGAGGTGTGGGCCGAGCGGATCGCCCTGCTGAAGCCGTACCAGGTCTCCATGGACACCGTCCGGCTGACCGGCAACCCCGCCGTCAAGTTCCTGCACTGCCTGCCCGCGTACCACGACCTCGGCACCGAGATCGGCCGCCAGATGCACGAGGAGACCGGCATGACCGAGCTGGAGTGCACCGACGAGCTCTTCGAGTCCGCGCACTCGGTGGTCTTCGACCAGGCGGAGAACCGGCTGCACACCATCAAGGCCGTGCTGGTCGCCACCCTCGGGGACTGACCGCACCCCTGGGCCGGACCGGGTCGGGCCGGTCCGGCGGTCCGGCCCGCCCCGGGGCGCTCAGAAGTCGACGTTCACGCACGCCACCCGGGCGCCCGCAGGGTGGGCGCCCTCGGCGTGCACGGTGTGCAGCACCAGCGACCGTGCCCCGCCCGGCCGGAACCGCCAGTGCACCGCGGTCCGTGCCGTCCCGTCCCCGGCCGCGTCGGTGCGCAGGGCGAGCCGGACCTCGTTGCGGTCGTTGGCGTAGGCCCGGTCGGTGGAGGGCTGCACCGGGTCCACGGCGTCCTGGTAGTGCGGGCCGGAGGCGGCCGGGTCCGCCCCGCACTGCCCGGTGTGCACGTGGGCGGCCAGTTCGGTGGCGGGGGCGATCCCGGTGAGTTCCAGCTCGACGGCCGTCCCGGTGCCGCTCCAGGCCTCGGTGACCCGGACGCGGGAGCCGTACGGCACGACGTCCGGGGCGTGGCTGATCGCGGCCGGCGGGACGAAGGCCGTGGCCGGCGCGAAGTCCGCCTCGACCACCGTGCCGGGCCCGCCGAGCGCGGGCAGCAGCAGGAGGGCGGGCAGCGCGGCTGTGAACGGGACGGGCATCGGCGCACCTCTCGACGGGCCGCGGCGCTCGGGCGCCGGGCGGGGCCAGCACCCCACGGTGGCGGTCCGCGGCGGCCGGTGCACGGCGCCGTGCCGCCGGGTCACCCGGACGAGCGGTCGCCCCCGGACGGCTGGCCGCCGGCCCCGGTGCCGTCACCGCCGCCGGGGGTGGCGACCGGGCCCGGCCGGATGCCGCGGATCTCGCAGCGCGGCCCGCTGGCCCGCATCAGCCGCAGGTCGGCGGTGACCAGCGGCGCCCCGAGCTGCTCGGCGAGGGCGACGTAGGCGGCGTCGTCCGGGGTGAGGTTGTCCTTGAGCGCCCAGATCCGCCCCAGCAGCGGCGTCACGTCGACCCGCCGGACGGTCAGGGACGGCAGCCGGTCGGCGATCTCGGAGACCTGCTCGGCGGTGAGTTCCCGGGCGAGGTAGAGGCCGCGCAGCGACTGCATCACCTCGATCAGCACGTGGTCGGGTGCGGCCCACTCGTCGTCCCGGGCGAGTTCGGCCCGGGCGGCGCGGCCGCGGTCCCCCTCGTCGGCCAGTGCCAGCACCAGTGCGGACGCGTCCACCACGATCATCTTCGACTGCCCCCGGGCTCTCGCTCCGGCCGGTCGTCCCGTCGTGCCGCCGGCTCGGCTCCACCGTAGCCGTCCCCGTCCCCGGGCAGTCCCGTACGGTCCCGCGCCGTCCCGCCTGCTGCCGCGCCCCGGAGCTGCGGTGCTCCCGCTCCCTCTCAGCGGGCCGCCAGCATCCCCACCAGCACCGAACTCGCGTTGGCGGTGAGCGAGGCGGCCGCGAGCAGCGGCCCGGGCAGCCGGACGGTGCCGGTGCGGGCGTCCGTGCCGACGGCCGGTGCGGCCCGGCCCGCCGTCAGCAGTCCGGCCAGCACGGCCTCGACCGCGCACACCGAAGCCTCGGCGAGCGCGAAGGCCGTCCAGTAGGCTGCGGCGGGCCCGGCGGCGGCATGCCGGAGCGACCACCAGAGCACCGGGTGGGTCAGTCCGTTCACCGCGGCTCCCGCCAGGGCGGCCCGGGCCGGACGGACGCGGCCGAGGCCGGCGAGCGCCGCGGTGTACAGCGGCACTTCGACGAGCAGGGTGAGCGCGAGGGCCAGGGGATACGGCACGGGCGTGATGGTGCCACGGGCGGAACGGCCGGGAGGGATCGGCATGGCGGTCGGCGCGGTGCCGGCGGTGCGGACGGCGGGCGCGGCCCTGCCGACGGCCGGGTTCGTGCTGGCGGCCGCGATCGCCCTGGCGTTCGCGCTGCGCGCCCCCGCCGGCCTGGCGGTGCTCGGCCTCGCGACCTTCGGCATCCTGCACAACGTGCTCGAACTGCGCTACGTCGCGGGGCGCTTCGGAGAGGTGCTGGCCGGCCGGTTCCTGCGGCTGCTGCTGGTGCTGATCACCGGGATCGTGGTCTGCCGGCTGCTGCCGCCGGGGCCGGTCCCGCACGCCGCCGAGATCCTGCTCGCGTACGGGCTGCTGGCGGCGGCCTGTCTGCAGGCGCTGCGCCGGCGTCCGGTCGCGCTGGCCGGGGCCGCGGTGGTGCTCTCGGCCGCGGCAGCGCTGTCGCTGTCCTTCCCGGCGTACCACTTCGTGGTGCTGGCGCACCTGCACAACCTGGTGCCGCTGGTCTTCCTGTGGGAGTGGTCGAGGCGGCTGCCGCGCGGCCGGGCGGTGTTCCTGGCGGTGCAGTGCGGCTGGGTGCTGGCCGTGCCGGCACTGCTGCTGCTCGGGGCGCTGGACGGGGTGCTGGCCCCGGCCGACGGGGGAGTGGCGCGGCTGGCGGCCGCGTACACGCCGCCGGCCTGGCTGCACACCGCGGCGGGGCTGCGCTTCGTGGCGGTGTTCGCCTTCCTGCAGACCATGCACTACGTGGTGTGGGTGTGGTTCCTGCCGCGGCACGCGCCGGACGCCGCGGCGGCCTTCGAGCGGCGGGTGCCGCTGCTGCGGGGCGGCCGGGCCTGGCTGCTCGGGGCCGGCGCGGGGGCGGCGCTCGCCGTGCTCTTCGCCACCGACTGGGCGCAGGGCAGGACGCTGTACGCGGCGGTGGCGAGCTACCACGCCTACCTGGAGTTCCCCGTCCTGTTGCTGCTGGTGGCGGGACTCGCCCCGGCGGCGCCGTCCGACCGAAAGGACCTCTCGTGAACGCAACGGCCGTGCTGCTGGCGGACATCGCCCCGGAACCCGCGGACTCCGCCGGACCGCTGGTGATCGTCCTGGTGGGGGCTCTGGTGGTGGCCGGGGTGCTGGCCCTGCTGTGGTTCGCGCGGTCGCGCCGCAGGGGCTGACCTGCTGCGGTTGCGCAGGGGCATCGCCGGGTGAAGTTTGGACGCAGCCATGCACTATGGTTTATCTCGACATCGAGATAACTTCGCACTATCATTTATCTTGACGTCAAGATAGTTGCCGAGAGCCGCACGCCTTCCACATCGGCGAGGTGGGCTTAGCTAAGGCTTACCTTACCATCGGGTGGACCCAGAAGGAGTCAGTCGTGTCCGCGAACAGCTTCGACGCCCGCAGCTCGCTGCAGGTGGGCGACGAGTCGTACGAGATCTTCAAGCTCTCCGCCGTCGAGGGTTCCGAGCGGCTGCCGTACAGCCTCAAGGTCCTGCTGGAGAACCTGCTCCGCACCGAGGACGGCGCGAACATCACCGCCGACCACATCCGCGCGCTGGGCAACTGGGACGCGACGGCCGAGCCGTCCGAGGAGATCCAGTTCACCCCGGCCCGCGTGATCATGCAGGACTTCACCGGCGTGCCGTGCGTCGTCGACCTCGCCACCATGCGCGAGGCCGTGAAGGAGCTGGGCGGCGACCCCTCCAAGATCAACCCGCTGGCCCCGGCCGAGCTGGTCATCGACCACTCCGTCATCGCCGACAAGTTCGGCACCCCGGACGCCTTCGTCCAGAACGTCGAGATCGAGTACGGCCGCAACAAGGAGCGCTACCAGTTCCTGCGCTGGGGCCAGACCGCCTTCGACGAGTTCAAGGTCGTCCCGCCCGGCACCGGCATCGTGCACCAGGTCAACATCGAGCACCTGGCCCGCACCGTCATGGTCCGCAACGGTCAGGCGTACCCCGACACCTGCGTCGGCACCGACTCGCACACCACCATGGTCAACGGCCTCGGCGTGCTCGGCTGGGGCGTCGGCGGCATCGAGGCCGAGGCCGCGATGCTCGGCCAGCCGGTCTCCATGCTGATCCCGCGCGTGGTCGGCTTCAAGCTCAACGGCCAGCTCCCGGCCGGCACCACCGCCACCGACCTGGTGCTCACCATCACCGAGATGCTGCGCAAGCACGGTGTGGTCGGCAAGTTCGTCGAGTTCTACGGCGAGGGCGTCACCGCCATCCCGCTGGCGAACCGCGCCACCATCGGCAACATGTCGCCGGAGTTCGGCTCGACCTGCGCGATCTTCCCGATCGACGCCGAGACCATCAACTACCTCAAGCTCACCGGCCGTGACGAGCAGCAGCTCGCCCTGGTCGAGGCGTACGCCAAGGAGCAGGGCCTCTGGCACGACCCGTCGGTCGAGCCGGTCTACTCCGAGTACCTGGAGCTGGACGTCTCCACCGTCGTCCCGTCGATCTCCGGCCCGAAGCGCCCGCAGGACCGCGTGATCCTGGCCGAGGCCGCGCAGAAGTTCGCCGAGGCGCTGCCGACCTACTCCGCCGAGGCCTCGAAGCCGACCGCCGTCACCGCCCCCGACGGCTCGTCCTACGAGATCGACAACGGCGCGGTCGTGATCGCCTCGATCACCTCCTGCACCAACACCTCCAACCCCTCCGTCATGCTGGGCGCCGCCCTGCTGGCGAAGAAGGCCGTGGAGAAGGGCCTGCACGTCAAGCCCTGGGTCAAGACCACCCTGGCGCCCGGCTCCAAGGTCGTCATGGACTACTACGAGAAGGCCGGCCTGCTCCCGTACATGGAGAAGCTGGGCTTCAACCTGGTCGGCTACGGCTGCGTCACCTGCATCGGCAACTCGGGCCCGCTGCCCGAGGAGGTCTCGGCCGCCGTCAACGAGTCCGACCTGGCGGTCGTCTCGGTGCTCTCCGGCAACCGCAACTTCGAGGGCCGGATCAACCCCGACGTCAAGATGAACTACCTGGCCTCCCCGCCGCTGGTGGTCGCCTACGCCCTCGCCGGCAACATGAACGTCGACATCACCCGCGACGCGCTCGGCCAGGACGCGGACGGCAACGACGTCTTCCTCGCCGACATCTGGCCCTCCGAGCAGGAGGTCGCCGACGTCGTCGCCGGCTCCATCGACCAGGACATGTTCGACAAGGGCTACCAGGACGTCTTCGCCGGCGACCACCGCTGGCAGTCGCTCCCGGTCCCGACCGGCAACACCTTCGAGTGGGACGCCGAGTCCACCTACGTCCGCAAGCCCCCGTACTTCGAGGGCATGGCCAAGACCCCGAGCCCGGTGACCGACATCGCCGGCGCCCGCGTCCTGGCCAAGCTGGGCGACTCGGTCACCACCGACCACATCTCCCCGGCCGGCAACATCAAGCCGGGCACCCCGGCGGCGCAGTACCTCACCGAGCACGGTGTGGAGAAGCGTGACTTCAACTCCTACGGCTCGCGCCGTGGCAACCACGAGGTCATGATCCGCGGCACCTTCGCCAACATCCGCCTGCGCAACCAGATCGCGCCGGGCACCGAGGGCGGCTACACCCGCGACTTCACCCAGGCCGACGGCCCGGTGTCGTTCATCTACGACGCCTCGCAGAACTACCAGGCCGCTGGCATCCCGCTGGTCGTCCTGGCGGGCAAGGAGTACGGCTCCGGCTCGTCCCGCGACTGGGCCGCCAAGGGCACCGCGCTGCTCGGCGTCAAGGCCGTCGTCGCCGAGTCCTACGAGCGCATCCACCGCTCGAACCTGATCGGCATGGGCGTCCTGCCGCTGCAGTTCCCCGAGGGCCAGACGGCCGACACGCTCGGCCTGACCGGCGAGGAGACCTTCTCCATCACCGGTGTCACCGAGCTCAACGAGGGCCGCACCCCGAAGACCGTCAAGGTCAAGGCCGGTGACGTCGAGTTCGACGCGGTCGTCCGCATCGACACCCCCGGTGAGGCGGACTACTACCGCAACGGCGGCATCCTGCAGTACGTGCTGCGCAGCCTGATCGGCTGAGTCCCGTAGGAGAGCACGAGCGGCCGGGCCGCACCCCCTTCGCGGGGTGCGGCCCGGCCGTCGCCGTAGTGGCCCGGAAGCACGGCGCAGCACTCCGAGGTGCGGGACCCCGTCCACGCCGAGCGGCGGGCCCTGCTGCCGGCCGTCACCGGCCGCCCTGCGGCCACGCCGACCTGCCCGGCGACGGGCTTTTCCGGCCCTCGCCGCCCGCGGTCGGCACTCACCCGCCGACGTCCGTTCGCCAACGCCCGTCCGTGACCGCCCCCTTGTGCGCACCGGCCCCAGTGGACTAAACCTCTGTCTCGGCTTGGTTCAGACCAATTGACGCCGATTCAGAGAAGGCCACGGCATGCCCAGACGCACCTCCGCAGTCCTCGCGATGGCGGTCGCCGCCGCACTTGCCGCACCCACCGCGGCCCGGGCCCACGACCACGGCCCCCGCCTCAAGGGCGAGCGGGTCGGCTACTTCACCCAGTGGGGCATCTACGGCGGCTACTCCGCCAAGAAGGTGCAGGACTCCGGCCAGGCCGGAAAGCTCACCGTCCTCAACTACGCCTTCGGCAACGTCTCCGCCGACGGCACCTGCTTCGAGGCCAACGCCGCCGGTGTCGGTGACGCCTGGGCCGACTACCAGCGCCCGGTCGGCGCCGAGGAGTCGGTGGACGGCGTCGCCGACACCGCCGAGCAGCCGCTGAAGGGCAACTTCAACCAGCTGCGCAAGCTCAAGGCGAAGAACCCGCAGCTGCGCGCGGTGATCTCGCTCGGCGGCTGGACCTGGTCCAAGTACTTCTCGGACGCCGCCGCCACGGACGCCGCCCGCAAGAAGTTCGTCTCCTCCTGCATCGACCTCTACCTCAAGGGCGACCTGCCGCAGCTCGGCTCCGTCGAGGGCGGCGCGGGTGCGGGCGCCGGCGTCTTCGACGGCATCGACATCGACTGGGAGTACCCCGGCGGCGGGGGCGACGCCGGCAACGTCGTCCGCCCGGAGGACGGCCGGAACCACACCCTGCTGATGCAGGAGTTCCGCCGCCAGCTGGACGCGCTCGGCCGGCAGCGGCACACGCACTACCTGCTGACCGCCGCCGTCCCGGCCGGCGAGGAGAAGGCCGACCGGCTGGAGGTCCGCAAGGTCGCCAAGTCGGTGGACTGGCTCAACCTCATGACCTACGACCTGCACGGCCCCTGGGAGGCCCAGGGGCCGACCGACCACCAGGCCAACCTCTACTCGGACCCGGCCGACCCGTCCCCGGCGAACGCCGGCTACAGCGCGGACCGGGTGGTGCGGCACTACCTCGCGAAGGGCCTGCCCGCGGCCAAGGCGGTGCTCGGCGTGCCGTTCTACGGCTACGGCTGGACGGGCGTGCCGGACGGTGGCCGGGCCGGCCTGTACCAGAGCGCCACCGGCCTCGCCCAGGGTGGCAACCTGCCCTGGAACCGGATCAAGGACCTGCCGGGCACCGTCCACGAGGACCGGCGGCACGGCGCGACCTGGAAGTACGACGGCACCGAGTTCTGGACGTACGACACACCCGATCTGCTGACCCGCAAGGCGCGCTACGTCGCCGTGAACGGCCTCGGTGGTGTGATGGCGTGGTCGCTCGACAACGACGACAGCCAGGGGACGCTGGTCGCCGCCCTGGACGCCGGCCTGCGGAGGTGACGGGCGGCAGGTGACGGCGGGGAGGTGACGGCGGGTAGGTGGCGGCCGGGGGTGACGGCCGTCCCGGACGCGCAGTTTCGGGCATCACGATTTCGGTTCGTTGATGCGCGAAGCTGCGCGTTTCCATGTTCAAACGCGCAAGAACGCGCTACCTTCTCGGTACCGGTCGGGCGGTCGCAATGGGCAGGCTCCCTGCGCGTTGCACATGCTGCACCGCCCGCAACGCTTTGACTCCCAACCTGACCCATCCAGCGGCCCGACTATTGCCGGAGGGTGAACAGTGGACTATACCTGTGCGCATCGACCGCACGCCTCTGACCGGCGCAGTTGCCGCTAGGCGGGCCTGAAAGACCGGGAATTGACATCTCGTCATACCCCGCGGCATCACCATCTTCTTGGACATCGAGGGGCTAGGGGCACACTTCATGGGCTCTGCAACCGAGTACAACCGCCGGGACATCTTCAAGCGCGCCGCCGGCATCGCCGTGCTCGCTGCGACCGGCGGCTCCCTGCTCACCGCGTGTGCCGGCGGCACCGGCGGCAGCAGCGACAAGGGCGCCAAGGGCGCCGCGGGCTACAACCTGACCGACGCGAAGAACCCGTTCGGCGTCAAGGACGGCGAGGGCCTCGAGGTCTTCATCTTCGACGGCGGTTACGGCAACGAGTACGCCAAGCGGTTCGAGGAGATCTACTCCAAGAGCTACCCCGGCGCGAAGATCAACCACCAGGCCGACAAGGACGTCACCGGCAAGCTCCAGCCGCGCTTCAACGCCGGCTCCCCGCCGGACGTCATCGACGACTCGGGCGCCAAGCAGATGAAGCTCGACGTCCTCGCCGACTCCGGCCAGCTCACCGACCTCGCCCCGCTGCTGGACGCGCCCTACATCGACGACCCGTCGAAGAAGATCCGTGACGTCCTGATGCCCGGCACCATCGAGTCCGGCACCGTCAAGGGCAAGGTCTACAACCTGTCCTACGTCTACACCGTCTGGGGCTTCTGGTACTCCGGCAAGCTCTTCAAGGACAACGGCTGGACGGCGCCGAAGACCTGGGCCGAGTTCATCGACCTCTGCGGCAAGATCAAGGCCAAGGGCATCGCCCCGCTCGCCCACCAGGGCAAGTACCCGTACTACATCAACGTCGTCATGATGGACATGATCGCCAAGCAGGGCGGCCTGGACCTCATGAAGCGGATCGACAGCCTCGACGCCGCCGCCTGGGACGACCCGGCCGTGAAGACCGCCGTCGAGTCGTTCTTCCAGGTCGTCGACAAGGACTTCCTGCTGCCCGGCACCAACGGCATGACCCACACCGAGTCGCAGACCGCCTGGAACCAGTACAAGGCCGCGTTCATCCCCTCCGGCTCCTGGCTGGAGAACGAGCAGCTGCCGACCACCCCGGCCGACTTCGACATGAAGTTCCTGCCGATCCCGTCGCTGCCCGGCGACAAGCTGCCCTTCGAGGCCATCCGCGCCGGCGCCGGCGAGCCCTTCATCGTCCCGGCCAAGGCCAAGAACGTGGCCGGCGGCCTGGAGCTGCTGCGCATCATGCTGACCAAGGAGGCCTCGGGCAAGTTCGCCCAGACCGCCAACAGCCTCACCTGCCTCAAGGACGGCGTCGGCCCCGAGGTGCAGCTCAAGCCCGGCACCGCGTCGACCGTGGTCGCGCTGAAGGCCGCCGCCGCCAACACCTTCAACTTCCAGTACCCGAACACCGCCTCCAAGTTCGACGAGGACCTGCAGAACGCCTCGGGCGAGCTCATGGCCAAGCGCATCACTCCCACGGAGTGGATCAAGCGCGCCAAGGAGTCGGCCGCCAAGAACAAGACCGCCTGACCGGTCGGACTCGAACAGCGCACCGGGGGCCCCGAACCGCCCCCGGTGCGCCCGCCTGACGGACAGGAGAAGTGACCGCATGCGTCACGGCAAGTACCCCTTCATCGTGGGGTTCCTCTTCCTCCCGATCGTGCTGTACGTCGGCCTGGTGCTCTGGCCGTACGCACAGACCTTCGGATACTCCCTGACTGACTGGTCCGGGGCGAGCCAGGAGATGAATTTCATCGGCCTGGACAACTACACGAGACTCCTCGATGACGAGGTCTTCGGCGGGGCGCTGTGGCACAACCTGCTGCTGCTGGTCCTGCTGCCGATCGTGACGATACTGATCGCGCTCTTCTTCGCCTTCATGCTCAACGTCGGCGGGAAGACCGGCACCGGCGGCGTCCAGGGCGTCCGCGGCGCCGGCTTCTACAAGGTGGTCTTCTTCTTCCCGCAGGTCCTGTCGATCGCGATCCTCGCCGTGCTGTGGGGCGCGGTCTACCGCACCGACGAGAGCGGCCTCGCCAACGGCATCCTGATCAAGCTCGGCCTGGCCTCGGCGAACGACCCGGTGCAGTTCCTGTCCAACCCGGACATGGTGCTCTGGTGCGTGCTCGCCGTCCTCGTCTGGTCCGGCGTCGGCTTCTACCTGGTGCTCTTCTCGGCCGCCATGCAGTCGATCCCCAAGGACATCTACGAGGCGGCCCTGCTGGACGGCGCCAAGCGCGCCCAGACCTTCTTCCGGATCACCCTGCCGCTGCTCTGGGAGACCGTGCAGACCGCCTGGGTCTACCTGGCGATCGTCGCGATGGACGCCTTCGCCCTCGTCTCCAGCATCACCCCGGGCGCCTACTTCGGCGGCGGCCCCGACCACCACAGCGAGCTGATCTCCACGTACCTGATGCGCAGCTTCCTGCGCAACGGCGAGGCGGGCTACGCCTGCGCCATGGGCGTGGTGATCTTCTTCTTCACGCTGATCCTGACCATCGTCTCGCTCTGGGTCACCAAGCGCGACAAGATCGAGTACTGAGCGGGGACGGCGACATGAGCACTCTCGACAAGGCCGCGAGCCTCCCCGGCCAGCGCACCGGCAGCCGGCCCACCGACCGCCCGCAGCGCTTCGCCGAAGGCGGCGGCGTGCTGAACGTCTTCTCGCACGGCTTCCTCGCCCTGTGGGCCGTGATGATCGTCCTGCCGCTGGCCTGGGTCGTCCTCGGCTCCTTCAAGACCGACGCCCAGATCAACGGCTCCGCCTGGAGCTGGCCCGACACCTTCAAGTTCGACGCCTTCGGGCGCGCCTGGGAGAAGGGCATCGGCGGGTTCTTCGTCAACACCCTGATCGTCCTGTCGGGCTCGCTGACGCTGACGATGCTGCTCGGCTCGATGGCCGCCTACGTGCTGGCCCGCTACGAGTTCAGGGGCAACAAGGTCATCTACTACCTGTTCGTCGCCGGCGCGATGTTCCCGGTGTACCTGGCCCTGGTGCCGCTGTTCTTCATGGTCCGCAACCTGGGCGAGGTCAGCCCGCTGCTCGGCCTCAACAGCTACCTCGGCCTGATCCTGGTGTACGTCGCGTTCTCGCTGCCGTTCACCGTCTTCTTCATGTACTCGTTCTTCCGCACCCTGCCGACCGCCGTGCACGAGGCGGCCATGCTGGACGGCTGCTCGCACACCCGGGCGTTCTTCCGGATCATGGTGCCGATGGCCAAGCCCGGCCTCATCAGCGTCGGCATCTTCAACGTGCTCGGCCAGTGGAACCAGTACATCCTGCCGGTGACCCTGATGCAGCCCACCACCGCCGGCGAGGCCGACCACTCGATGCTCGCCCAGGGCCTGGTCAACCTCGCCTTCCAGTCCGGCTACAAGAGCGACGCCCCGGCCCTGTTCGCCGGCATGACGATCGCCATGCTGCCCGTGCTGGTGGTCTACCTCTCCTTCCAGCGCCAGGTCCAGGCCGGCCTCACCTCGGCCACGCTCAAGTAGCAGCGGCGCCCGGGGCACAGGGGCGGCGACAACAGGGGCGCGGGGAACCGCGCGAGTCGGAAGGGCACCGCGTGTGCCGTCCCGCCGCGCGGATCCCCGCGCCCCTCGTCGTCCCCCGGGTCAGCCCCGGTCGCCGCGGCGACGTGAGCGTGGCCGA